>CAMYKD010000021.1 GCA_947258885.1 uncultured Kiloniellales bacterium
TCGACGTAGCGCTCGGCATGCAGCAGCGACAGCGGATAGCTCCAGCGCCCGCCGATCGCCTCGAGCCGGCCCAGGCTGCCGCCGAAGCGCCGCGCGATCTCGGCCGCGAAGTCCTCCGGCCCGAGCGCCATCATGGCCGGCGCCAGGTCGCGGCGCTCGGTCCAGACGATCGACGAGCGGTGCGTGCCGTCCTCGGCGTCGGTCATCGGCAGCATGGCGAAGGGGCCGGACGGCAGGAAATGCTCGTGCGCCACGCCGTTGTGCGGCCGCTCGTGGGCCACGGTGCAGACGATGCCCGCCTGCGGGTAGCTCCAGGCCGTCGTCCTGATGCCGGCCGCCTCGCGCAGGAGCGAGGTCCGGCCCTCGGCCGCGACCGCCAGGCGCGCGCGCAGGCGCCGGCCGTCGCCGAGCCGGGCCTCGACCCCGGCGGGCCCACGCTCCAGATCGATCACCTGTTGCGGCGCCAGGAGCCGCAGGTGGCCGCGCCGGGCCGCCTCGGCGTGCAGCGCGCGGCGGACCGCGCGGTTCTCGACGATGCAGCCGAGCGGCGCCTCGTCCACGTCCCGATGGTCGTAGTGCAGGAACAGGGAGGAGGCGCCGGCCCCGATGCGGCCGTCGGTGACGCGGATGTCCAGGATGGGCTGGGCCGAGGGCGCCATGGCGTCCCACAGCCCGGCGCCGCCGAGGGCGCCATGGCGTCCCACAGCCCGGCGCCCGAGAGCGCCTGCTGCGAGCCCCGGGCGATCGCCGAGGCGCGGCCGTCGAAGGCCGCGTCTTGGACCGTGGCCGGGTCCGCGCGGTCGACCACGACCGCCTCGACCCCCGCGCCGGCCAGGGTCAGGCCCAGGGTCAGCCCGACCATGCCGCCGCCGACGATCAGCACCTCGCAGTCGGCCGCTTTCGAAGTCTGCATTGCCATGAGTCCAGCATCGCCCCTACCCGTCCGCTTGTCCAGACACGCAAAAGTCCTTCGTAATGCACAAAAACCGGTCAACAAATCCGATATGATTAATATTTGGGCATAAAAGGCATCGAAGCTTGCCCCGCCTTCAACAGGCACCCTTGCTTTCCCCGGCTTTTCCGCCACGCGCCGCGTCTGGCACGGTTCTTGATAGTTGGGCCGAGGTGGGCCATGCGGATCGCGGTGGCCGAGGGTTCAGCTCCGTAGGAGGTTCAAGGATGCGGGTACTGACAAGATTTCTGACCCCGGTCGCGTTGGCCGGGCTCGGCGGCCTGGCGCTGAGCGCGCCGGCCCATGCCGAGGTTTCGGCCGAGGCCCAGTTTGTGTTCAACAGCTTTTCGTTCCTGGTGCACGGTTTTCTGGTCATGTTCATGGCCGCCGGCTTCGCCATGCTGGAAGCCGGCCTGGTGCGCACCAAGAACACGGCGACGATCTGCCTCAAGAACATCGTGCTCTATTCGCTGGCCGGCATTCTCTTCTACCTGATCGGCTACAGCCTGATGTACGTCGACGTGCCCGAGGGCGGCTTCTTCGGCAGCTTCAGCCTTCTCTACAACCCGAGCGAAGCGGAGCTCGCCCTGATCAACGCCGAGGAGGCGACCCCGGAGATGGTCGCCGCGGTCACCGAGGGCGGCTATTCCAGCATGTCCGACTGGTTCTTCCAGATGGTCTTCGTGGCAACCGCCGCCTCGATCGTCTCGGGCACCCTGGCCGAGCGCATCAAGGTCTGGCCCTTCATGATCTTCGTCGTCGTGCTGACCGGCGTGCTCTATCCGATCCAGGGCTCGTGGATCTGGGGCGGCGGGTGGCTCGCCAAGATGGGCTTCTCGGACTTCGCCGGCTCGACCGTGGTGCACTCGGTGGGCGGCTGGGCGGCCCTGACCGGCGCGATCATCCTGGGCGCGCGCAAGGGCAAGTACGGCCCCGACGGCCGGGTCAACCCGATGCCCGGCGCCAACCTGCCGCTGGCCACGCTCGGCACCTTCGTGCTGTGGTTCGGCTGGTTCGGCTTCAACGGCGGCTCCCAGCTCGCTCTCGGCTCGGCCCTCGACGTCGCCGCCATGGCGATCGTCTACGTCAACACCAACCTGGCCGCGGCCGCGGGCGTGGTCGCCGCGATGGCGCTGACCCAGATCATCTACAAGAAGATCGACCTGACCATGGCCCTGAACGGCGCGATCGGCGGCCTGGTCGCGATCACCGCCGGGCCCGACCTGCAGAACCACCTTCTCGCGATCGTCGTGGGCGGGATCGGCGGCGGCCTCGTGGTCTTCGCGGTGCCGCTCCTGGACAAGCTCAAGATCGACGACGTGGTCGGCGCCATCTCGGCCCACCTGGTCGCCGGCGTCTGGGGCACGCTGGCCGTGGGCATCTTCGGCGGCGGCGACTTCCTGGTCCAGCTGGCCGGCGTGGCCGCGGTGGGCGCCTTCATGGCGGTCACCAGCACCTTCTTCTGGCTGATTCTCAAGATCACGGTCGGGCTTCGGGTCCACGAGGAAGACGAGGCCCTGGGCCTCGACATGACCGAGCTCGGCATGGAAGCCTATCCGGAGTTCGGCACCGGCTCGCAGAGCATCTGACCCCTTCTGCTTCGGCACCCCGAAGCATTTTGGCCCGGGCGGCATCGCCGTCCGGGCCCTTTTTTTCGCCGCATTCCGCTGTCTCGGTTCGGGTCCGGAGCCGCGCCGCGTCTTGCCCGCAGTACCGGCCTTCGCTAGACTCGTCCATGTTTTGTACTGGCATATCCCTGACCGCATGCGCCCTCGCGGCCGTCCTCGGCAGCCCTCGTTGCCCCAGCCAGGTCCGGACCCGTGACCGACCACCCAGATCTGCAGGCCTACTATCCTTTCTCGCGCCTCGGCCGGCTGCTCGACGGGCTGGCGCCCGGCCGCTCGCCGGCCGACGACGGCGCGCCGATCCTGCTGTCGATCGGCGAGCCGCAGCACCAACCCCCCGAATTCGTCGCCGAGGAGATCGCGCGCCACGCCGCGGGCTGGTCGCGCTACCCGCCGGCGCGCGGCACCGAGGCCTACCGGGAGGCCGCGACCGCCTGGCTCCTGCGGCGCTACGGGCTGCCGCCCGGCGCGGCGGCGGCCGGCGGCATGCTCGACCCGGCGCGGACCCTGCTGCCGGTGCCCGGGACGCGCGAGGGGCTGTTCTTCGCCGCCCTCGCCACCATCCCGAGGCCCGGCGACGGCCGGCGGCCGGCGGTCTTGATTCCCAACCCCTTCTACCACGTCTACGCCGGCGCGGCGCTTGCCGCGGGGGCCGAGCCGGTGTTCGTGCCGGCGACCCGCGAGACCGGGTTTCTGCCCGATTTCGCCGCGCTCGATCCGGCGCTCCTCGAGCGCGCCGCCTATTGCACGCTGTGCTCGCCGTCCAATCCCCAGGGCGCGGCGGCCAGCCTGGCGCAGCTCCAGGCGCTGATCGCCCTGGCCCGGAGCCACGATTTCGTGGTCGCGTTCGACGAGTGCTATACCGAGCTCTACAACGACCGGCCACCGGCAGGCGCCCTGGAGGCGGCCGCGGCCCTCGGCGGCTCGCTGGACCGGATGCTGGTGTTCCACTCGCTGTCCAAGCGCTCGAGCGCGCCGGGCCTGCGCTGCGGTTTCGTGGTCGGCGAGCCCGACCTGGTCGACGCCTTGGGCGGCGTCCTGCAGGTCGGCGGGGCGGGCGTGCCGCTGCCGACCCTGGCCGCCGGTACCCGGCTGTGGCGGGAGCAGGATCATGTCGCGCGGAACCGCGCGCACTACCGTGCCAACTTCGCCGTGGCCGAGCGGGTGCTCGGCAATCGTTTCGGTTTCCGCAAGCCGGACGGCGGCTTCTTCCTCTGGCTCGAGGTCGGCGACGGCGAAGCGGCGGCAGTCGAGCTCTGGCGCAGCGCCGGCATCAAGGTCCTGCCCGGCGCCTACATGTGCGCGGAAGACGAGGGGGGCGAAAACCCCGGTAATGCCTATATAAGGGTAGCGCTGGTCTATGACCGCGATGTAACGGAAGCGGCACTCGGGCGCATCGGCGAAGTCTTGTGATGGTGGTTAGGGCCTCATGGCGATACGGAACGGCACGGTGACCCGCGACCTGCCGGGCAGACAGGCGGACCTGCCGGGCGGCGGTTCGGCGCGGCGCGGCCTCGCCGTGCTGAGCGGCTTGGCGCTGGTCGGCCTGGCGGTGGCGTTGCTCGTGGCCTGCCTCGGCTACGATCCCGGCGATCCGTCGTGGAACACGGCGACCGGCGGCGCGACCAAGAACCTGCTGGGCCGGCCCGGCGCCGCGGCCGCCGACCTGTCGCTGCGGAACCTGGGCCTCGCCGCCCTTCTGCTGCCGCTGCCGCTGATGGGGTGGGGCTGGCGCCTGCTGCGCGACGGGCGCCTGTCCGGCTGGTGGCTGCGGCTGCTGTTGCTGCCGATCGCGATGCTGTCCGCCGCCGTCGCCCTCGCGCCGCTCGCCCGGCCGGCCATCTGGCCGGTCGCAACCGGTCTCGGCGGCGCCCTCGGCGAGCTGCTGCTCGGCCGGGCCGCCGCGCTCGGTCTCGAGCGGGGTCCGGCGGTGGCCGGTGCCGCCCTACTCGGCGCGCTGACCTTCCTCTATGTCCTGGCGGTGACGCGCAGCGAGTGGCGCGCGGTTGGACACGGCTTATCCCGGGTACTGGGCGCCGTCCGGCGGCAGGCCGCCGAACCGGCTTCGGCGGAAGACGAACTGGCGCCGCAAGCCCCGAAGCGGCGCAAGACCAAGTCCAGGGATCGACGCGAGCCGAGCCTCGAAGGACACAAGGCTGATCAGCCGGGCAAGGCGCCGGTCCTGGTCGCCGACAAGGCGCGCACGGCCCAGGGCAAGCGCGGCCGCGAGGCGGCCCAGGGACGCCTCGACCTGGGGGCCACCGGAGACTACGAACTGCCGACCCTCGACCTCCTGGCCGCGCCGCGGAGCTCGCGCCGCGAGAGCGAGCTGAACCGGGACGCCCTGGAAAAGAACGCGCGGCTGCTCGAATCCGTGCTCCAGGACTTCGGTGTCAAGGGCGAGATCGTGAAGATCCGTCCGGGGCCGGTGGTGACCCGCTACGAGCTGGAGCCGGCGCCGGGAACCAAGACCAGCCGGGTCGTCGGCCTGGCCGACGACATCGCCCGCTCGATGAGCGCCGTGTCCGTGCGGGCCGCGGTCGTGCCCGGCTCTAGCTCGATCGGCATCGAGCTGCCCAACACGCAGCGCGAGACGGTCTATCTGCGCGAGCTGCTGGGCTCGGAGAGCTTCGACCGAACCGGCGGCAGGCTGCCGCTCGTCCTCGGCAAGGACATCAGCGGGGGGCCGGTGATCGTCGACCTCTCGCGCATGCCGCACCTGCTGATTGCCGGCACTACGGGCTCGGGCAAGTCGGTGTCGATCAACGTCCTGATCCTGTCGCTGCTGTACCGCCTCTCGCCGGAGCAGTGCCGGATGATCATGATCGACCCGAAGATGTTGGAGCTCTCGGTCTACGAAGGCATACCGCACCTGCTTACGCCGGTCGTGACGGAACCGAAGAAGGCCGTCGTGGCGCTCAAGTGGACGGTGCGCGAAATGGAGGAACGCTACCGCAACATGTCGCGCCTGGGCGTGCGTAACATCGACGGCTACAACGCGCGGATCGCGCAGGCCCGGCGCAGCGGCGAGGTGCTGACCCGGCGGGTTCAGACCGGGTTCGATCCCGAAACCGGCCAGCCGGTCACCGAGGAGCAGCCCTTCGACCTCGAGCCGCTGCCCCAGATCGTCGTGGTGGTCGACGAGATGGCCGACCTGATGCTCGTTTCCGGCAAGGAGATCGAGACCGCGGTACAGCGGCTGTCCCAGATGGCCCGGGCCGCCGGCATCCACCTGATCATGGCGACCCAGCGGCCCTCGGTCGACGTCATCACGGGCACGATCAAGGCCAACTTCCCGACCCGGATCTCGTTCCACGTGACCTCGAAGATCGACAGCCGCACGATCCTCGGCGAAATGGGGGCCGAGCAACTCCTGGGCAAAGGCGACATGCTGTACATGGCCCAGGGCGGGCACGTCACCCGCGTGCACGGGCCCTGGGTGACCGACCGGGAGGTGGAGGTCGTGGTCAATCATCTGAAGCGCCAGGGCCAGCCCGCCTATGTCGAGGCCGTGACCGAGGAAGAGGAGCCGGCCTTCGAAGGCGCGGAGGGCGGCGGCACCGGCGACGAGCTTTACGACAAGGCGGTGGCGGTGGTCTGCCAGCACGGCAAGGCCTCCACCAGCTTCGTGCAGCGCCACCTCCAGATCGGCTACAACCGGGCGGCCCGGATCATCGAGAAGATGGAGGCCGAGGGCATCGTGAGCCCGGCCAATCACGTGGGCAAGCGCGAGGTCCTGGTCCAGGGACCCGGGGATATCTGACCATTCCGAACCGTAGCACGGCCCATAAGGAGACCGACCGACGATGCTTTACCGTCGCCTAGTTCTGGGACTGCCGCTCGTCGGCCTGTTCCTTCTTTCCGCCCTCGGCGTCGGCCGCGCCGCGCTGCAGCCGGAAGAGGTCCAGGCGGTCCTGAAGGCCGAGCTCTATCTGAACCGGATCACGAGCCTCCACGCGCGCTTCGTCCAGGTCTCGTCGAACGGCGCTTATGCCGAAGGCGAGGTTCACGTGCGGCGGCCGGGCCGGCTGCGCTTCGAATACGATGCGCCGCATCCGGTCCTGCTGATCGCCGACGGCGTCAACCTGCTGTACTACGACAAGGAGCTGAAACAGGCGACCTTTATTCCGCTGCGGGAAACGCCGTTGTGGTTCCTGATCCGCAAACAGGTCGATCTGTCCGGCACTGTTCAGGTGACCGACGTGAGCCTGGCCGCCGGAACCGTCCGGATCACCGTGCAGGAGAAGGGCGCAGATCAGACCGGGGCGGTGACTCTGGCCTTCAGCGATCAGCCCTTTGCGCTGCGCAGTTGGGAGGTCACCGACGCCCAGGGCATCACTACGCGGGTCAGCTTGCTCAACCCGGTGTACGGCCGGAAGGCGGCCGACAAGCTGTTCGAATACGGCGACTTGGACGTCTACGGGTTCCGGGGCTCGAAAAAGGAGCGTTGAGGCGCCCGCCGGGGCCATGAGCCTGTTTATCGACGGTTCCGCACGCCTTCGGCATGGCCGCAAAGGCCGGCACTTGCGCGTGGCGCAAAGCTGGCTTAGCTAAGAAGCCATGGACAAGACATCCGTCAGGCCCTTGATCGGCGTACCGGCCGACGTCAAGGAGGTCACCGGTCAGCCGTTCCACGCGGTCGGCGACAAATACCTGCGGGCCATTACCCTGGCGGCGGACGGCCTGCCCTTCGTCATCCCCGCCTTCGGCGAGCTCTACGATCTGCCCGACCTGGTGCACCGCCTCGACGGCATCATGCTGACCGGCAGCCCCTCCAACGTGCACCCCACGCACTACGGGATGGTGCCGACCCCCGAGGCCGAGCCGCACGACGAGGCGCGCGACGCCACCACGCTGCCCCTGATCCACGAAGCGCTGAGACAGGGAATTCCCATGCTGGCCATCTGCCGCGGCATGCAGGAACTGAACGTCGCGCTGGGCGGCAGCCTGCACGCACGGGTTCACGAGTTGCCCGATCGTCTCGACCACCGGCGTCCGGAACACGACGACATGGATGTTCAGTACGGACCGCGGCACGAGATCGTCCTGAGGCCCGGCGGGGCCTTTCACCGTCTGGCTGGAAGCACCGGGGTCACCGTCAATTCGCTGCACTGGCAGGCCCTCGATCGCGTCGCACCGGGCCTTCGAATAGAGGCCGAGGCCTCGGATGGGACAATCGAGGCGGTCAGCGTCGAGGATGCCAAGGATTTCGCCCTCGGCGTTCAGTGGCACCCGGAATACCGGGTCCTGGACGATGCGTTCTCGACCAAGCTCTTTGCCGCTTTCGGCGCAGCCGCGCGCCGGCGCGCCGAAGCGCGCGCCCATGGGGATTTGGCCCTGCGCCGGGCGCCCGGCACCCAGCTTACCGCCTAGCATTTTCGAGCGGAGGAATGCACTGCGCTCGGGTCTGCCATACGCATCCTGCATATGCACGGTAGAAACGAGGATTGTAACCGACGAACAAGTGACTAAATTTTATGGTTAAGAGCCGGCGCCGCAACGGTCGCCGGCCCTCGTGGAGACTACGGTCCCCTGCCGTACCTCCACCTCTCCGCGGAGAAGAGGAACGCCCGGCTCCCCCCCGACCGGGCGTTCCGTTCTCCTGCTCCCGACGATGCGGCCGGTCGGACCGTCTTGCCAGCCGGCCCAGCGGCGGCCTAGGGTGTCGCGCGGAACGGCGCGAGGGGGATTTCGACAGTGCGGCTAGCGACCTGGAACGTGAATTCGGTCCGCCAGCGCCTGCAGCACCTCGCGCGTTTTTGCACGACGGCCGCCCCGGATGTTCTCTGCCTACAGGAAACCAAAGTGCGGGACGCGGATTTTCCGGCCCACGACTTGCGCGATCTCGGCTATGTGCATCAGGTGGTTCACGGGCAGAAGGGCTACAACGGCGTGGCGATCCTGTCTCGTATCCCTTTCGAAGGGGAGGGCACGGAGACCTGGTGCGGCCGCGACGACCGGCGGCACGCCTTCGTGCGGCTGCCTGGCGGTATCGAACTGCACAACTTCTACGTTCCCTCGGGCGGTCCCGTCCCCGACCCGGAGCGCAACGAAAAGTTCGCGCACAAGCTCCAGTTCCTCACCGAGATGGCCCGCTGGGGCCGGCGCGGGCGCACGGCCGGCCGTCGTCTGGTCCTGATGGGCGATCTCAATGTCGCGCCGCTGGAGACCGACGTTTGGAACCACAAGAAGCTGCTTCGCAGCGTCGGTCACACGCCGGTCGAATCCGAGCACCTGCAGAGGGCCCTGGGGGACTCCGGCTTGATCGACGCCGCCCGGCATTTCGTGCCACCAGGCGAACATCTCTACACCTGGTGGGGCTACCGCTTCCCCCGATCGCTCGAGAAGAACTATGGCTGGCGCCTCGATCACGTCTGGGTCAGCGCGCCCCTGCTGCCGGCGCTCCATGGATTCCGGGTCGTCAAGGAGACGCGCAGCTGGGAGCGCCCCTCGGACCACGTTCCCGTCGTGATCGAGGTCGCCTGACCGTCCCCGGTGTGATGGTTCCCTCAATTCATGCGGTACAGGAAATAGCGTCCCGGACTGACGCCCGCCGGCACCTCGAGCGCTTCGGCCCCGGCAAGATCCAGGGCCTGGTCGGAGATCACCACGCCCCCGGCCATCAGCAGCCGAGACAGCTGCCCCGAGATAAACGCCGCGAGTCCCGCATTCGATGCCGTATCGCCCGTGCCCATGTCGGAATGGACCATCGGCACGGTGCGCCCGAAACGGGCGACCATCCGGGGCAGGGTCTCGTGGATGTCACCCAGCAGGAGGAAGGCTGGATCCGGCACGCAGTCGGGATGGGCCGCCACTTGACGTTCGAACACGAAGATCTGGCGATCCGGGCAAAGCTGGCGCAGGTGGTCGTAGGTCCGGCCGTTGCCCAGGCCGAGCTCGCAGATCGGGCCGTTCAGGTCGCGAACAAGGGCCACGGCCCGCTCCAGGCACGCGCGTTGCGCCTCGAGGCGGCGAATGAAGCTGTCGAGGCGGCTCACCGACCCACCTTTCAGTCCTTGGCGCCGGCGCGCGCTTCGCGGAGCTGCGCCGTCGTCTGCTCCAGGCGATGGGCAAGCACGCGCATGATCTCCACGCCCATCTCCGGGAAGTCCAGGATCAACCGGAAGAACAGGTCCTTGGTCACCTTGAGGGCCACCACCTCGGTACTCGCCGTCACCGTGGCGGTGCGCGGCACGTCGCAGAGGATGGCGATCTCGCCGACGATGTCGTTGCGCTTCAACACCGCAACGGCCAGCGGCCCGTCGGGTGTGTCGACCGAGACCTCGGCCTCGCCGTCGACGATGATATAGGCGGCATCCCCGGGCTCGCCCTGCCGGCACAGCGTCTGGCTGGGTTTGAACGTGAGCCGTTCGCTGGCGAAGCACATGAGTTTCAGCTTCGCCGTCTCGATGTTGGCGAAAAGCGGAATATGCCGAAGGATCTCGACTTCCTGATCCAGGCTCATAATCGGTCCCTCCTTCTGCGGCGCCTCAACCGGCGGCCACGAGTTCCTGCTCGACCAGGCGCCCGGCACGCATGACCAGGACCCGGTCGAAGAATTCGGCCCACGCCGCCTTCTGCAGCGTCCAGATCACACCGCGGCCTCGACGCGCCTCGAGGAGCCTCCTTCCGATCTCCCGCTGCGTGGCGCTGTCCATGACCGCCGCGGCTTCGTTTATGATCAGAAGGTCGGGCTCCTTCAACAGCGCGCGGCCAATGGCCAGCTTCTGTCGCTGAATGCTCGTCAGCCGCCGGCCGCCGACGCCGACCTGATAGTCCAGGCCCACGGCGAGCACGATCCGCCTGAGTTCGAGGCTGTCGAGCGCCTCGGTCACGGCTTGGCCGACGATCTCTTTCGCGTGGGCCTTGCCGTAGGCGAGGCGGCCGAACAGGATATTGTCCTGCAGCGAGGCGGCGGCGTTGTAGCTGTCCGGCCGGTAGAACTCGACGGCACCGGGATCGTCCCGCTCCAGCCGTTCGGCGACCCGGCGCCGCGCCGCCAGAATCCTCCCCCCCCGGGCTTCGTCGATCAAGCCCAGGCGATGGCGGGATTCCACATATTTGAAGGGCAGTCGCCGGAGCTTCAACTGCTCGGCCTCGGGCAGGGCCTCGGGACCGATCTTCTCCGCGCGCGCCACGAGCGCGCGATATTCCGGTAGCTCGTCCTCGTCGATGAAGCCGAACTGTTCGAAGAACGGGTGGCCGGCCGGCAGGTCGCCGAGCAACTCGACCATGGTCTTGGCGATCGTCTCGCCCATCCTGAGCACGTTGCCAAGGGCCCCCTCTTCGCGCAGGAACCTCAGGACCAGGGGATTTTCCGCCAGCGCCTCGTCGGTGAACTCCGGCTTGGTCGGGGTTCCGAAGAGCAGGTTCTCAGCAAGCGTGGCATTGGGGTTGTAGCGCTCGGGGTCGAAGCGCACCACGAGATCGCTCGCCCCTTCCTCGGCCAAGCTGTCGATCAGGGCGGCGCGCGCGCGCAGTATCCCCTCTGCGACGTCGGGGCGCGCCCGGGGATCTATCGTGCCGGTCAGGCCGAAGCGGTAGAGGTCCTCGTCCATATCCACCAGCGAGAGGGCCTCGATCATCTTCTCCTGCAGGCCCTTCGCGTCCTCGACACCCGCGGCGGCGTAATCGATCCAGTCGGCCTCCGGATCCAGTGTCGTGTTGCCGGCCCGCCGGCTTTCCGCAACCTGCCGCGCCTTGAGTTTGCGCTGGCCGGCGTCGAGGGCGGGCTCTTTGAGGGGGCGATGCTTCAGGCCGTAGAGCAGATTGTCGCCGACCGAGACCGGGAACAGATAGGCGTCCTGGCCGACATAGGAGATCCGCCGGCCGGTCACGGCCTCCGGCAGGTCGTGGAGGTCGCGCCCTCCCACCGTGATCGATCCGGCGCCCGGCCGTGCCAGATTGGCCAACAGCATGCCCAAGTGTTCCTTGCCGCTGCTGCTGTTGCCGACGATGGCCAGGTGGGCGGTCACGGGAATCGTGAAGTTGACGGAATCGACCAGCTTGGTGTTGGTTTCGTCGACGAGGCTGACCGCGGCGCAAACGATGTCGCCGCCGAGCGGCGGGCCTGGGTCGGCGGCCACGTCTTGCCGTACCGGATCGAGCATCTCCGGCGGCTGGAACTGCCCGATCACCTGATCGTACTTGATCTGCACGTCCAGGCGCCGCTGGTCCCAATCGATGAGCTCCTTGATCGGCCCGGGCAGGTCCTTGTAGGCGGCGATCACGGCGACCAGCGCACCGATGTCGAGCCGGCCCCAGTACGCGAGCATGCCGCCTACGGAATAGAAGAAGAAAGGGGTGAGCTGAGCCAGGAGGTTGTTCAGGAACTTGACGAAGAATTTCCGCTGATAGATCTCGAAGCGGATACGGAATATGTGGCCGACTCGCGAGGCGATATCGGCGCGTTCCAGATTTGACGTGTCGTGAGCATGGATCTCCACCGCGCCATCGACCAGCTCGCCAATTCGACCGGCCAGCTGCCGGGCCGTCAGCTGACGCTCCTTGCCGAGACTGAGGATGCGCTTGCGCAGCATGGGGATAAGGACGGCCTGCACGGCGACAATAGTGGACGCGGCCAGGCCGAGCCACAAGCTCTGCAACATGATGAAGAACATGGCGGTGAGGGCCTGGCCGCCGAGAAATACCGGGGTCACGAAGGCATCGCCGATGAAGCCGCCGAGTGGCTCGACCTCGTCCTTGATCATGGTGGCGATCTCGGCCTGCTTGACCTTGCGGGAGTAGGGGATCGGAAAGCGGAGGATCCGGTCGGTCAACTCGTACCGCAGCCGGCGCAGCATGCGTTCGCCCATACGGCCCTTCAAGGTGTTGATGACGAACTTGAACATGCCGTTGACGAGCACGAAACCGAGGAAGGCAAAGCTGAGCGCAAGCAGGTAATCGCCCTGCTCCAGCTGGAAACCGTCGAACAACCTGGCCGGCCCAGCTGCCGTATCCCCGCCGAACGGCCGGTCGAATTCGAGGAACGGCTGGGTCGACCCCGCGCCTTCGAAGCCTTCGCCTTGGATCCCCTTGTTGACGATCGACTTGGGCAGATCGAGGGAGACGAAATAGAATGGCAGGGAGATCAGCACGAGGAACAGGATCGCCACCTGCTCGCGCTTGCTGTGCCGCCAGACGTATTTGAAGAGTTTCGGTTCCATGGAAAACCGGATGATCGCGCCCCACTCGAGATGACCGGATCCGCCGCGGTCGAGCCACATTAACCAATGGACCCTGGCGCGTAAACGCAGCTGCGCCGGCACCGCTCCGGGCCGATATAGACTATTTTCACATCCTGGAAACCTGTGGCATGATCCGGGCTCTTGCAGGAGAGGGTTTCCGGGAAATTCAGGGGTTTTTGCATGGCCGGGGTCCGCAGGGACAAGCGGGTGCTGATATACAGCCACGACAGCTTCGGTCTCGGCCACCTGCGCCGTTGCCGCGAAATCGCGCACGCGCTGGTCGAGGCCGAGCAGGATCTCTCGGTCCTGATACTCTCGGGATCGCCGATCATCGGGAGCTTCGACTTCCGGGCCCGGGTCGACTTCGTGCGCGTGCCCGGAGTGATCAAGCTGCGAAACGGGGACTACACCTCGCTCGCCCTCCACATCGACGTAGAACATACAATGGCCATGCGGACCTCGATCATCGAGCACACGGCCAAGATCTACGACCCGGACCTGTTTCTTGTCGACAAGGAGCCGCTCGGGCTGCGCGGCGAGGCGGAAAATACCCTTGCCATGCTGAATGCGCGGGGCACGCCCTGCATCCTGGGCCTGCGCGACGTGATGGACGAGCCGGCGCGGCTGGTCCCGGAGTGGGAGCGCAAACAAGCCGTTCCGGCCCTGATGAACTATTACCACGATATCTGGGTCTATGGACTGCCGCAGGTCTACGACCCTCTCGAAGGCGTGGCCATGGCCGATTCGGTACGCCGGAAGGTGACCTACACGGGCTACTTGCCGCGCAGCGTACCGCAGGCCGCGCCGGGGCTGACCCTCGAGAAGATCGACGAGCCCTACCTGCTGATCACCGTCGGCGGCGGCGGCGACGGCGAGCAGATCGTCGATTGGGTGCTGCGTGCCTACGAAAGCGACCCGGACATACCCTACCCGGCGCTCCTGGTGCTTGGACCCTTCATGGCCTCCGACCTCCAGAACGAGTTCCTGCAGCGGGCAAGCCAGCTGCCCCGGATCGAAGCGATTACCTTCGAGGCCCGCCTCGAAAGCCTCATGGAGCGCGCGCTGGGCGTGGTCTGCATGGGCGGCTACAACACCTTTTGCGAGATCCTGTCGTTCAACAAGCGGGCGCTGGTGGTGCCCCGCACCGAGCCGAGAATGGAGCAGTACATCCGCGCCACCCGGGCCGCACAGCTGGGTCTGGTCAGCGTTCTTCCCGACGACGGCCGCCGCGAGGCCCAGGTCATGGCGACGGCCCTGCGCACGCTGCCGCAGCAATCCCCGCCCAGCGAAACAGTCGTGCCGGGCCTGCTCGACGGCCGGGACAATGTGATCAAGCTCGCCCGGCAGTGGCTGCGCCGCCGGCGGCGCGGCCTCAGCGTGGCGAGCATGGTCGCAAACTCCCGCGCCGCTTTGCGCCTCGGGCGCTAACCGCGCGATTCTGGACCAGGCCATGAGCTTGACGGCCGGCCGGTCGGCTCTCTAACGTCGAGCCATGCCTGGGATCTCTCCCGCCAAGGACCCTTGTCACATATCGCCCTGCGTCGCGGTCGTGTTGAAGGGCTATCCTCGCCTGTCGGAAACCTTCATCGCCCAGGAAATCCGGGCCCTGGAGCAGGGCGGCTTGAACCTGCGGATCTATTCGCTGCGGCACCCCACCGATCCCGCTACTCATCCTGTCCATCGCGAGATCGTTTCGCCGGTGAGCTATCTCCCGGAGTACTTGCACCAGGAGCCCCTTAGGGTGTACCGCGCCTGGCGCAGGGCCCGCCGTCTGCCCCGCTACCAGCAAGCCTTCCGGACCTGGCTCGGGGATTTGCGCCGGGATTTCACGCGCAACCGGGTGCGGCGGTTCGGCCAGGCTTGTGTCCTGGCCGCAGAGCTGCCGGCCGACGCCACCCGGCTGCACGCGCATTTCTTGCACACGCCGGCCTCGGTCGCCCGCTATGCCGGCTTGATGACCGGTCTGCCGTGGTCCTGTTCGGCCCATGCCAAGGACATCTGGACCACGCCCGCCTGGGAGAAACGGGAAAAGCTCGCGGAACTCGACTGGCTGGTCACCTGTACCGCGGTCGGACGTGATCACCTCGCCGGGCTGGCGCCTGATCCGGGCCGGGTCCGCCTGATCTACCATGGCCTGGACTTCGACCGCTGGCCGCGGCCGCCGGAACTGCGCCCCGCCCGGGACGGGTCACTGCCGGACGATCCGGTGGTTCTGCTCTCGGTCGGCAGGGCGGTCGAGAAGAAGGGTTATGAAGACCTTCTGGCGGCTCTTGCGCTTCTGCCCGCGCCGCTTCACTGGCGCCTGATACACATCGGTGGCGGCACATTGGCTCCGCGCCTGCGCGCGCGGGCCGAGGCCCTCGGTTTGGCCCCGCGCCTGACCTGGCTCGGCGCCCAGCCGCAGGAGGCCGTGCTCCGCAACTACCGCAGCGCGGATCTTTTCGTCCTGGCCAGCCGCGTGGCCGCGGACGGCGACCGCGACGGCCTGCCCAACGTCCTGATGGAGGCCCAGAGCCAGGGCTTGGCTTGCCTCGCCACGCGTGTTTCGGCAATACCCGAGCTGATCGAAGACGGGGTCAACGGCGTGCTCGCCGAGGCCGGCGACCCGGTGGCGCTCGCCGCCGCCCTCGACCACTTGATCCGGAACCCGGCGGCCCGCGCAGCCTTGGGCGCGGCCGGCACGATACGGGTCCGCGAGCGCTTTTCCATGGCCGGGGGCATCGCGGTCTTGGCCGAGAGCCTCGCCTCGACCGCACCGGCCCGCGCTACGCTCTAGGTAAGATCATGCGCGTAGCCTTTTACGCACCGATGAAACCGCCCGACCATCCGGTACCCTCGGGCGACCGGCGCATGGCGGGCCTGCTGATGGAGGCGCTGTCGCTGGCCGGCCATGAGGTCGAGCTGTCCAGCCGGCTGAGAAGCCGCGACGGCACCGGTGACCTCCTGCGCCAAGCGCGCCTCGAGTCGCTAGGCGCCGCGTTGGGGCGTCGCCTCCTGCGACGCATCGAAACACGGCCGGCTAGTGAGCGCCCCGCTGCGTGGCTGACCTACCATCTCTATTACAAGGCCCCCGACTGGATCGGTCCGGCGGTCTGCGAGGCGCTCGCCATCCCCTATCTTGTGGCCGAGGCCTCGGTGGCGGCCAAACGGGCCGGCGGCCCCTGGGACCGGGGCCACCGGGCCACCCTGGACGCCCTGGAGCAGGCCGCCGCGGTCATCGCATTCAACCCCGCGGACAGCGAATGCCTGCCGGACCCTCACCGGATCCGCGGGCTCAAGCCTTTCCTGGATCCGATACCGTACCGAACGGCGGCAACCGAAAGACACCGGCACCGCGCCGCTCTGGCGGCCCGCCTGGGCATGGACCCCGAGCAACCCTGGCTCGCGGCGGTCGCCATGATGCGGCCGGGGGACAAGCTCGCGTCCTACCGTCTGCTGGCCCGCGCGTTGAACGACCTGAGAGAGACGCCCTGGCAGTTGGTGGTCGCCGGCGACGGTCCCGCGCGCGATCAGGTGACAGCGGCTTTTGCCGCGATCGGAGGCGACAGGGTCCGCTATGCCGGTGAAATGACCTTGCGGGCCCTGCCGCCGCTCTACGCGGCCTGCGATCTGCTGGTCTGGCCCGCGGTCAACGAGGCGTACGGCATGGCGCTGCTCGAGGCCCAGGCAAGCGGTCTTCCGGTCGTCGCCGGGGCGAGCGGCGGCGTATCGGAGATCGTGCGTCACGACGTGACGGGCCTGCTGGCCGCAGCCGGCGAAGCGGACGCTTTCGCGGCCGCCGTGCGCGGCCTTCTCGGGGATCGGGCGCGCCGGCGACGCATGGCTGCGGCGGCACTGGAGGTGGTCGGGGCGGAGCACGGACTCGCGGCCACGGCGAGGAGGCTCGACGCGATCCTTGCCGAGGCGGTGGCACCGGCATGACATCGCGCCCCGTTCCGCTGGTCGTGCTGCGCCACGGCCCGACCGATTGGAACGCCGAGAGGCGTATTCAAGGCCGCAGCGACCGGCCGCTGAGCAAAGCCGGGCGGGCGGCGGTGCGGCGTTGGAGCCTGCCGGTCGAGTGCTCCGGCTACGACTGGATCACGAGTCCGCTGCTCCGCGCAAGAGAGACCGCGGCCCTGATGGGCCATGACGATGCGGTGATCGAGTCGTCGCTCATCGAGACCGACTGGGGCCAGTGGGAGGGACAGACCTTGGGCGAGCTGCGCGATCGCTACGGAGTGGAAATGATCGAAATGGAGGCCCGGGGCCTCGATTTCCGGCCACCTGGCGGGGAAAGTCCGCGCGACGTACAGGCCCGTTTGGCGCCCTGGCTCACCCGCGTCGCGGCCGGCGGGCGGCCGTGCGTGGCGGTCTGCCACAAGGGGGTGGTTCGCGCCCTCGCCGCGCTGGCCAGCGGCTGGGACATGACCGGGCCGCCGCCCGAAAAGCTGCGCGACGCCACGGCCCACCGTTTCGTGGTGGACACCGGCGGCACACCGGTCGTCGGTCGGCTGAACCTTCCTCTCGTGTCATGACCCAATCCGCCGACATCCTGTTCTACGTCCAGCACCTGCTCGGCATCGGCCACCTGCGGCGTGCCGCCCTGATCGCCAAGGCCGTGGACCGGGCCGGGATGTCTGTGGTCTTTGTCTCCGGCGGCATGCCGGTACCGGGGCTGGACATCGGCGGCGCGGCCTTCGTGCAACTGCCGCCCCTGCGCTCGGCCGACCAGTATTTCTCGACCTTGGTCGACACCGCGGGCCGCCCGATCGATAATGCGTGGCGCGACGCGCGGCGCGACCGCCTGCTAGCCCTGCTCGAGGCGGTGCGGCCCCGGCTGCTGCTCACCGAGATGTTCCCCTTCGGCCGCCGTCAGCTGCGTTTCGAGCTGAATCCCTTGCTAGAGGCCGCGCGCGCCCGCAGGCCAAGGCCCCTGGTCGTGTCTTCGGTGCGCGATGTCATCAACCGGCCGGACAAGCCCGGCAAGGCCGCCTGGATCGTCGAAACCCTACGGCGCCAGTTCGACCGGATCCTGGTGCACGGGGACCCGTCATTGCTGACCCTGGAGACCAGCTTTCCCGAAGCCGCGCAAATCGCTGGCATGCTCGACTACACGGGCTATGTGGTGAGCCCGCCCCCGGAGTCGACGGACGCAACCGGCGAGGGCGCCGGCGAAGTGCTGGTCTCGACCGGTGGCGGCGCGGTCGCCGAGCCCATGATCGACGCGGTGCTGGCCGCGCGGCCCCTGACCACGCTGAAGACCCGCGCATGGCGGATCCTTGCGGGTCACAACCTTCCCGAGGCGACTTTTGGCGCCTACCGAAAGCGGGCCGGGGACGGCGTGATCCTCGAGCGCGCGCGGCCCGATTTTCTCGACCTTCTGGCCCGCGCGGGGCTTTCGATCAGTCAGGCCGGCTACAACACGGTCATGGAAGTCCTGGCCGCCGGCCCGCCGGCCGTCGTGGTGCCCTTCGCGGGCGGCGCCGAGACCGAGCAGTCCCTGCGCGCCGGCCTGCTGGCGGAGCGCGGGCTGCTTACCGTGGTCGAGGAGGCGGGGCTGGACGGTCCCGCTCTGGCCGCAGGCATCGACCGGGCCCTGGCAGGGAGCGGCGCGACGCGCCCCTCGGTCGCCCTGGCAACAGACGGGGCCGCGAGGACGGCAGACATACTCGCCCGCATGCTTGCTATAGTGGCCGCGTGACGAGTTGGCGCGAATTCGAGCAGGAGTTGGATACCTGGGCCGAGGCCGGGTCGAGCGCGACCTTCTGGTGGCGCGACGACGACGCGGTCGAGCCCACGGCGGCCCTGGACCGTTTGCTGGCCCTTGCCGCCGCCCAAGAAGTTCCCGTCGCGGCGGCAGTCGTTCCGGGGCGCGGCTGTGCCGCTCTGGGCCGCCGCCTCGCCGCGGCGGCCGATATAGCGACCCCGCTGCAGCACGGCTATCTCCACCGCAATTACGCGCCGGCCGGCGAGAGGAAGGTGGAGCTCGGGGGCCACCGGCCCAGCGCGCGAATCTGCGAGGAGTTGATGCGCGGCGCCGCACGGATGGCTGCGATTTTCGGACCCGGGGCCCTGCCGGCGCTGGTGCCGCCCTGGAACCGGATCGCGCCCGAGCTGATCCCGATGCTGCCTGAACTCGGCCTGACCGGGCTGTCGACCTACGGCGCGCGCCAAGTATCCGCACCGGCCCCGGGCCTGACCCAGGCCAACACCCACGTCGACATCATGCGCTGGGATTCGCCGCGGGGCTTTCTGGGCGAATCCGAAGCGCTCGGCCTGTTCCGGGGCCATCTGGAGGCCCGGCGGCGCGCGGGCACCGGCCGCGCCGGTGCGGATCCGACGGAGCCGACCGGCCTGCTGACCCACCACCTGGCCCACGACGAGCCCACCTGGGAATTTCTCGAGCGCCTGCTGCCGTTGCTGGCCCGGCATCCCGCCGCTCGTGCGATACCAGTTTCCGACGTTTTCAACACCATGCCGAGCAGCGTCAGCGAGGGGTCGACTTGAGGGTCTTTCGCTATCCTGGCCGGACCCTGGCCGGCGATTACATTCGCTCCGTCGCCGGGATGTCCCTTGGCTTCGGGGTGCTGTTGTCTGTCCCTCCGACACCTGCCATCATCGTGATCTTCGGCGGCGTCGCCGGAGTTTTTTCGCTGTTCGGCTTGCGGACGGTGCAGCGCCACGTCACCAAGGTCGCGGTGACGGATTCCGAGATCTGCAACGTCGGATTCAAGACGTGCGCGCTGTGCTGGGGGGATCTGGGACAGATTAAGCTGCGCTATTATGGTACCAAGCGCCAAGAGCGCGGAGAGGGCGGGTTCATGCAGTTGACGCTGAAGGGTGGAGGACGGTCCTTGACCTACGATTCCGGTCTGGAGGGTTTCAGATACATCACTTGGCGGGCAGCCAAGGCGGCGCGCGACAACGACCTGTCCGTCGACCCAGCCTCGGCCGGCAACCTGCTCGCCCTTGGCCTCGACGCCGACGGCGAGGCCCCGCCGCCCGAGATTTAGACCGCGCGCCGGGCGATCTGGGGCGCGCGCCAGGCCATCTGGGGGAGGGAAGTTTGCCGGACTTGTTGCGGGTCAAGGATTTGAAGATCGCTTTCGATCTGCCCGAGGGCCGGCTCGAGGCCGTGCGCGACATCTCCTTCCGGGTCGCGCCCGGCGGCACGGTTGCCCTGGTCGGCGAGTCCGGCTCCGGCAAATCCGTGGTCAGCCAGGCCATTACCGGCATTCTGCCCAAGGCGGCCACCATCGAGGGCGGAGATATTCTCTTCGCCGATCCGGCGCAGGACGGGCAGGTCACGAACATCGCCCGCCTGGACCCCAACAGCAAAGACATGCGTGCGATCCGCGGCGGCCGCATATCGATCATATTCCAGGAACCCATGACGTCGCTCTCGCCGGTCCACACCGTGGGCGACCAGATCGGCGAGGCGCTGCACCTGCATCGGCGGATCGGCAAGGCAGAGGGCCGCGAGATCACCGCGGAGATGCTTCGCCTGGTCGGCTTTCCGGACCCGGCGAGAGCGCTCGGGACGTATCCTTTCGAGCTGTCCGGCGGGTTGCGCCAGCGGGCCATGATCGCGATGGCCCTGGTCTGCCGGCCGGCCTTGTTGATCGCCGACGAGCCGACCACGGCGCTCGACGTCACGATACAGGCCTTGATCCTCAAGCTTCTGAAGGACCTGCAGGCCGAGTTGGGCATGGCGGTCCTGATCATCACCCACGACCTCGGGGTGGTCGCGAACACGGCCGAGGAGGTGGTCGTTATGTACCACGGCGAGGTGATGGAGCGGGGCAGCCTGGAGGACATCTTCCGGCACGCCCGGCACCCTTATCTCACGGCACTGCTGCATGCCGTCCCGCGCTTCGACATGGCGCCCGGCGAGCGCCTCAAACCGATCCGCGAAATCAAGCACGAGCGGGGGGGCCGACTGCTCGCGGCCAAGGATCCCTGGCCCGAGGGCGCCGACGCGGCAGGCCCGTTGCTGGACGTGCGGGACCTCTCCAAGAGTTTTGCGATTCGCAAGAGCGGTCTTTTTACCTCGCGGGCCGGCGGGCAGGTGCCGGCGGTCGACGACGTGGGCTTTTCGATCCAACGAGGCGAGTGCCTGGGCCTGGTCGGCGAGAGCGGCTGCGGCAAGACCACTTTGTCCAAGATGATCATGCGCGCCCTGACGCCGGACGCCGGCAGCATTGCGTTCAACGACCACGGCACGCGCCGAGACGTTTTGACGCTGGAGGGCGAAGACCTCAGGCGGTTCCGCAGGCGCGTCCAGTTCATCTTCCAGGACCCCTTCGGCTCGCTCAATCCCCGGATGACGGTCTTGGACATCCTCAGCGAGCCGCTGGTCATTCACGGCATCGGAGATGCGCAGAGCCGCGCGGAAACGGTCAAGGAGCTGATGCGCGTGGTTGGTCTCGATATTCGCCACCTGAAACGCTATCCGCACAGTTTCTCGGGTGGTCAGCGCCAGCGTATCGGGATCGCCCGCGCGCTCGCCCTCAAGCCGGATCTCCTGATCTGCGACGAGCCGGTTTCGGCGCTGGACGTTTCGATCCAGGCCCAGATCCTGAACCTTCTCAAGGACCTCAAGGACGAGCTCGGCCTGACCTATCTCTTCGTCAGCCACAACCTTGCCGTGGTCGACTACATCGCCGACCGAATTGCCGTGATGTGCCGGGGGCGGCTTGTCGAGGTGGCGCCGCGAGAGGCGCTCTTCAGCGAGCCGGCGCACCCCTATACCAAGGCATTGGTCTCGGCCGTGCCCGAACCCAGCCTCGACCACCGCCTCGATCTTACCGCCCTGATGGAGGGGCGCGCCTCGGACCCGGCGGCCTGGCCGGAGCCTTTCACGGTCAATGGAGCGGCCCGGCTGCAGCTGGTCGACCTGGGCGAGGGGCATTTCGTGCGCGCCGACCCGGCCGCCGGAGACCCGAGGGCGGCGTCATGACGCCCCGCCGCGCCGGCAGCAAGGACTAGGACGGCCCGAGATGTTCGCCTATACCGCCCGCCGAATCCTGATCATGGTGCCGACCCTCTTGGCGATCAGCCTGATCATTTTCGTGATCATCCAGATGCCGCCGGGCGACTACTTGGAAACCTACATTACCGAACTGCAGAGCCAGGGCGAAGCGGTCGATCCGGAGAAGATCGAGGCGCTGCGCCGGCAGTATGGCCTCGATCGTCCGCTCTACGAGCAGTACTTCGTCTGGGTCCTGGGTCTGCTGCAGGGCGATATGGGGTATTCCTTCGAGCACCAGCTGCCGGTCAACGAGGTCGTCGGCGACCGCCTGTGGCTGAGCTTCCTGGTCGCATTCAGCACGATCCTGTTTACCTACGCCGTGTCCTTCCCGATCGGGATCTACTCGGCCATCCGGCAATACAGCTTCGGCGATTACGCCTTCAGCCTGCTCGGGTTCCTCGGCCTTGCCACGCCGAACTTCCTGCTGGCCCTGGTCTTGCTCTACCTCGCGAACGTCTACTTCGGCACGTCGATCGGCGGCCTGATGGACGAAGCGTTCATCGACCAGCCGTGGAGCTGGGCGAAGCTCCTCTCCGTGCTCGAGCACCTCTGGGTTCCAGTCGTCGTGATCGGCACCTCCGGCACGGCGGGCATGATCCGCCGCCTGCGCGCCAACCTTCTGGACGAGTTGCAGCGCCAGTACGTCATGACCGGGCGGGCCAAGGGCCTGCCGCCCGGGCGGCTGCTGTTCAAGTACCCCCTGCGCATGGCCCTGAATCCCTTCATCGCCGATATCGGCAGCCTGCTGCCTCAGGTGGTCTCGGGTGCGGCCATCGTGTCGATCGTTCTCAACCTGCCGACCACCGGACCGATGCTGATCGAGGCGCTGAGAAGCCAGGACATGTACCTGGCGGGCTCGTTCCTGATGTTCCTGGCCCTGCTCACCGTGGTCGGCGTATTCCTTTCCGACCTGCTGCTCGCCGTGCTCGACCCGCGCATTCGGCTCGAGGGAGGGGCGACCAAATGAACGATCGCGCCAAGGCCGGTTCGCCGGTAGAGCATTACGTCAATCCGGCGCCCTTCGACCCCCACCGGGTCGAGCGGATGACGCCCGAGATGGAGCGCTACTACATGGCGCCGCAGTGGCGCCTGGTGTGGTGGAAGTTCCGCCGCCACAGGCTCGCGGTGGCCTCGGGCCTGGTTCTGCTCGTGATGTACGTTTCGATCCTCGTGACCGAAGTCTTGGCGCCTTACAACCTGCACAGCCGCAACATGGGTTTCATCTACGCCCCGCCGCAAAGCCTGCACCTGTTCCACGAGGGCCGCTTCGTCGGGCCCTTCGTCTACGGCTTCGACTCCCGGCTCAACATGGAGACCCTGAAACGCGAGTATCTCCCCAATCCGCAGCGGATCCAGCGGGTCAGGTTCTTCTGCCAGGGCGACGAGTATCGATTCTGGGGTTTCTTTACCGGGCGGTTCCATCTGATCTGTGCGGCCGAGGGCGGCACGCTCTTCCTGCTCGGCACGGATCGCCTTGGGCGCGACATGTTGAGCCGCATCCTCTATGGCGCGCGCATCTCGCTAACGGTCGGGCTGTTCGGCATCTCTATCAGCTTCCTCCTGGGCATCATGATCGGTGGCCTGGCGGGCTACTACGGCGGCTGGGTCGACAACCTTATCCAGCGCTTCATCGAGGTCGTCCGCTCGTTCCCGGAGATCCCCTTGTGGTTGGCGCTCTCGGCGATCCTGCCGGTGACCTGGAGCCCGCTCCTGGTCTACTTCGGCATCACTATCATTCTCGGCCTGCTCGATTGGCCGGGCCTGGCCCGCGCGGTCCGCTCGAAGCTGCTGGCGCTGCGCGAAGAGGACTTCACGACGGCGGCGCAGCTGATGGGCGCCTCGCCCGGCCGGATCATCGCCCGCCACCTGCTGCCGAGCTTCGCCAGCCATCTGATCGCCTCGGCGACTCTCTCCATACCGTCTATGATCCTGGGTGAAACCGCGCTTTCGTTCCTCGGCCTGGGCCTGCGGCCGCCGATCACCTCCTGGGGCGTGCTGCTCAACGAAGCGCAGAACATCAACGTCGTCGCGATCTACCCCTGGCTGATGCTGCCGGTCCTGCCGGTGATCCTCGTCGTGCTCGCCTTCAACTTCCTGGGCGACGGCCTGCGCGACGCGGCCGATCCTTACAAGTAGGAACCGGATTCACGGTGCCAGCACGACGAGGTCGACCGGCTCTGCGAGGCCCGCCACGGTCGCGCCCGGCAAGTTGCGCAGGACAGACGACGGCTCATAGCCTTGCGCCAGAGCCCGTTCGTAGGTCTTGAGGTCCGTGACGGCAGCGACGCTCAGAACCTTGTTATGCTCCTCCAATTTGGCCGAGCGGTTCACCGCGTCCCCGATCACGGTGTACTCCAGGCGGGTCTCGTCGCCGACCGCGCCGAAGAGGACGGGACCGGTCGCGACCGAGCCGTTCACCCGCGGACAGGCCTGGCCTTCGGCCTCGCAGACCTCCCGCCACCGTTCGGCCGCGGCGACCGCCTCGTCGAGCGCGCGCAGGGCATCGGCGGCATAGGTGCCGGACGGTACCGCGGCCCCGAAGGTCGCCATGATGCCGTCGCCCAGGAACTTGTCGATGCTGCCGCCGTGCTTGTGGACGATCGGCACCATGCGCGCCTGGTACTCGGACAGCAGCCCCATCGCCTTGGCCGGGGTCGTTCCGGCCACGAAGCGGGTGAAGCCGCGCATGTCGAGGTAGAGCACCGCGGCGTCGCGCACCTCGCCCGTACCGGCGTGGATCTCCTGCTCCGAAGCCTTGATTCTGGCGGCGATCTCGGGCGCGAAGAACCGCGATAGGTCCTGGGCCGCCGTCTGCTCGGCGACCGCACGGACCAAGAGGTTCTTGGCGCGCACGAGTGCCAGAGAAATGGCGCCTGTGACCATGAGGATCGAGAAGATCTTTTCGACCTCGGCGCCGATCAGGACGGCGTTTGACGTCATGTAGGTGACGTAGTCGCGGGTGATCATCATGTTGTCCGGATCGCCGAAGACCACGTAGAGCACCATGAGGATCCAGCCGGCCACCGCGACCAGCCCCGCCAAGACGACGAAGCGTGCCTCGAAACGCAGCGCCCGCAGGGCGATGAAAATGAACACCCAAAGAACCGTCGGCGCCTTCAGGTAGAACGAAGCCGGTTGCATGTACTGCAGATGAAAGCTCCAGATCAGGGCCATGAGGAGCATCATGTCGAAGACGACCGAGAGCCTCAGCGACCAGTCGGGCAGCCGGCCGCGATGGGCCCAGACAAGCCGTATCAGGGTGAGCACCAGATAGGTCGCGAGCGCCCAGGGCACGGGCGCGAACTCCGCATCCTCGCTGAATGTCTTCGGGGCGGCGAAGTAGAGGCTTCCGATCAGCACCAGAACGCCGAGCTGAAACCAGCCGATCAGCATCTCGCTGCGGTCCTGCTGATCGCGTATCGCCGAACGGACGCGCTCCGGCAATGCGCCGCCGTCCGCGCCGTGAAAGATCCATTTCAACATGGTGTTACCGTCGATATCGGTCAGAGGTCGGGCGCCCATCATAAGGCATCGTTCGGGCGGCCGTCTTCAGAATGGCGTGAGCGGCTGTTACCGGCTTCCCTTGACCAGCCAGAGGCTGCTCTCGAACGCCCCTTCGGGGAGCGGGAGGTCCCCAACGACGGAACGCTCCAGGTCCTGGGCCATCCGTGTCGCGACGTAGCGGCTGGCGAACCTTACTTCCCAGCCGCCGCCGAGGAGCAGCGTCAGCACTCCGAGCTGCTCGTTGTAGCCGCGCCAATCCCAGTCGGCCGGATAGTCGTCCGGCAGGAATATGTCGTGGACATGAACCCATATGCCGTCGGCAAGGGCCGGAAGGACCCGGCCCAGAACAAAATCCACGTCGCTGCCCGGCATCAGGATGTGGCTCGAGTCGATCATCAGGATGTCCCCGGACCCGAGGTCCCGGAACGGTGCCGGGCCGACGGACTGCAAGGTCTGGCGTCTCAGTTCCATGGGGAGAGCGCCCAGTTGGGCGCGGGGCGCCGGGTCGATCGCCGTGATCCGCGTATCGAGCCCGCCATCGGCCACCGCCCGGGCCAGGAACCGCGTCGAGTGGCCGGAGCCCACCTCGACGATTCGCTTGGGTTTCAGGGTTCGCACGAAGGCGTAGGCGACCGCCGCATCGAGCCGTGGGAACCAGGTTTGGGACCAGCGCGGCGCCGGTGGCGGCTCGTCGCCGATGCGCCGAAGGTCGGGAGCGAAGGAGTCCAAGCTCGAGAGGGCCTGGGCAAACCGGCCTCGGCAAGACTCGAAAAGCGTCTCGGCGGCCGGATAGGGTTGGCGCGACCCGGGGCCGGGCAGGGTCGCCGCATAGCGGTAGGGCAGGAAAAAGCCGCGCGGCGCGAAGCCCAGCACCGTGCGCAGGCCGAGCCCGGCGCGACGGCGCCACGCCCGGCCCGGAAACCGTGCCGTCACGGCCGGAGAACCATGCCCTCGCGCGCGACCACGGTTCCGGGGCGCTCGCGCTCGGCCTGCTCGGCGACGCGGTCCATGAAATCGTCGTCGTGGCCCGGATCGTGATGGAAGACCACCAGCTGCTTCACGCCCGCGAGGTCGCAGAGCCGCACACCTTCCTGCCAGGTGGAGTGGCCCCAGGACACGTACCGGGGGAATTCCTCCTCGGTATAGGTTGAGTCATAGATCATCATGTCCGCCCGGTCGATCAGGCTCAATATGCTCTCGTCCGGCCGGCCCTTCGTATGTTCCGTGTCTGTTATGTAGCAGATCGCCCGGCCCCCGTATTCCAGCCGGTAGCCTGTCGCTTTGTTCGGGTGGTTCAGGGGTGCCGTCCGGATCTTGATGTCCGGATGCGGCTCGATGGCCTCACCGGCGGTGAAGTCGTGGAACGAGACATTGGCGGCGAATATCTGAAGCGGCACGGGGAACAGCGGCGCGGCCATGAATTTCCCCAGCGCCTCGTGCAGCGTGAGCTCCGGCAGGAGGTGGCCGGCCCAGATCTTGAGCCGGTTTTGGGGGTTGAACAGGGGAGCGAAGAAGGGCAGGCCATTGATGTGGTCGAAGTGGGTGTGGGTCAGGAAGAGGTCGCCCTTGACCTGGCCGTCCTTGGCCAGGGAGTCGCCCAGGCCGCGAAGCCCGGTCCCGGCGTCGAGGATCAGCACCTCCTCGCCACAGCGTACCTCCAAGCAGGACGTGTTGCCGCCGTAACGCTGATATTGATCCCCGGGACAGGCTATCGAGCCGCGCACCCCCCAGAACTTGACGGAAAAGTCGCTTTGATCTCCCAATCGCTTTACGGTCCACGTCGTCTCGAAAGCCCGGCTATAGATGTACGCCACCTCCAGCGTTCGCCCAAATGAAAAGTGCGACATGTCGGCTGGAACGGCGCATTGCCGGGTGCTTGCCGCCCGGGGGCCGCTCGGCGAGACTGCGGAGCACGGCGCCAGGGATTCGCTAGGGGCATGACGGTCGGCCACACCAACTGGACCAGGGTCGTATTCGGCCTCTGCCTGGCGTTCCTCGCGGCTTACCAGCTTTTCAAGCTGCCGCCAGTCCTTCCGGTGTTGCTGGAAACCTTCCGTTATGACCGGGTCATGGCCGGGGGGTTCATGTCGGTTTACGCGATTGCGGGACTGGGCCTTTCCGTCTTGCTTGCCCGGACTCTCGAGCGCCACGGCGCGGCGCGACCGGTCCTTTCAGCGCTGGTGCTCATGGTCGCGGGGAATATCCTGGTCCTGATCTGGCCCGGCCACGGCCTTTTGGTGTTGGGCGCCCGCGCCCTCGAGGGCGCCGCCTTCGCCGTGCTGGCCATCGCCGGTCCGACACTGGCGAACACGGGAGCGAGCCAGCGCCACCTACCTCTGGTCATAGGCTTGACCGCCACTTGGATCCCCGTGGGACAACTGAGCGCCAGCCTGATCGCCAGCCTGATCGTACCGACCAGCGCGGCCTTCGAGGCATGGCGGACGCTCTGGATCGTGGCCGTGGCGCTCTCGATCCTGATGGGCTTCTGGACGGTCCGGCTGCACAGGAGCGGCCGAGTCGATCTTGGCCCCGGATTGCCGACCGGCGCGACTCCGGCCGCGATCCGGCCATTGTCCCGCCGCGCCCGGATCGACCTCCTCCTCGCCGCCACGATATTCATGTTCTGGTCGAGCCAGTACTTCGCCTACATGACCTGGTTGCCCCAGTATCTGGTCGAGGTGCACGGGCTGCCGGTCGCCTGGGCGCTTGCGGGTTACATGCTCCCGGTCGCGGTTCTGATGCTCTTCAACGTGATCACCGGAGGCCTGCTCCGCGCCGGCGTTCCTCTCGGGCCGTTGATGGCGGCAGCCCTGGCCTTGCAGGCCGCCGTGTGGGGACTGCACCCGGCCCTTGGCGGCGGTTGGGTCGGATTGGCGCTGCTGGTCGTCTATGGGGTCGGGGCCGGCATCACGCCGACGTGCCTTTTCGCGCTACCCAGCGCCATAGCGGGACCGGGGCGCGCGGCCACGGCCTTCGGCGTTCTGATGACCGGCCGCAACATCGGCGTACTTATCGGCCCGGTGCTGCTGGCCCAGGCCTTCAAGCTGGCCGGTTCGTGGGAGGTCTCGGCGCCGATTTTCGGGAGCCTGACGGGCCTCGCCGTCGCGATCGGTCTGCTGCTGGCGCTGCGCCTGCCGCGGTCTTGAACCGGCCGGACGCTAGGGTACGAGCCGGTAGCCGCCGGGTTCCGTCACCAGGATCACGGCATTTGAGGGATCGGTTTCGATCTTCTGGCGCAACCGGTAGACATGGGTTTCCAGGGTGTGGGTGGTCACCCCGGCATTGTAACCCCAGACCTCGCCCAGGAGGGTTTCGCGTCCGACCACGAGATGGCCGCTGCGGTACAGGTACTTGAGGATCGCGGTTTCCTTCTCGGTCAGGCGAACCTTCTTCTTGGTCTCGCCATGGATCAGCATCTTGGCGCTGGGTCGGAAGGTGTAGGGACCGATGGTGAAGATCGCGTCCTCGCTCTGCTCGTGCTGGCGCAGCTGGGCGCGCAACCGGGCGAGCAACACGCCCAGGCGAAACGGCTTGGTGACGTAGTCGTTGGCCCCGGCATCGAGGCCCAGAATGGTATCCGCGTCCGATTCCGCCGCCGTCAACATGATGACCGGGGACTTGACGCCGCCGCGGCGCATCAACCGGCAGACCTCGCGGCCATCCATGTCCGGCAGGCCGACATCGAGCAGAATGGCGTCGAAGTACTCCCCCTTGGCGAGATCCAGGGCACGCCCGCCATTGTCCGCCTCGACCGTCATGAACTCCTCGTGAAGCCGGAGCTGTTCGCTCAGGGACTCGCGCAGCGCGTCGTCGTCGTCTACCAGCAAAATCTTCTTGCCGGTCACGCCGGCCAAGGCGCGGCCGCCGCTCATACCCTCACCTGGCCCGGAGCGCGGCGCGTCCGCGGGCCCGTGGTCCCCGGGCATCGCTCATGTTCGACACATCCTGCCAAATTCAAACCCGGGTCCTCTCGGAAGCTGGCCTGCCTCACATATTAACATTCCACCCGATCCTCAGATAACATCGGCGGGTGGCCGGTTCAAGCGGCGGGCGCGATCAGGGGTCCGTGAGCACCAAGTTCGACGCTGCCGCAAACAGGCTGTGATCTCTCTCCCCCAGGGCGTCGATCGCCGTGAAGTGGTTTCGCCCGGGCAGCTCGACGACCGTCGCCGCCAGGCCCGCGTTCCGCCAGGCCGCGAGGTATTCCGCTTGTTGGCGGTGAAATTCCTCGGTTTCCTCGGACCCGACAGCCAGAATCAAAGAGACGGCGCGGGCCGGCGGGTGGTGTAGCGGCGTCATTCGGGCAGCCGTCTCCGCATCGAGGTCGAGGACCGCCTGGTGGTAGCTGAGCCGGATCGGCTCCATGTCGTAGACCCCCGAGACCGAGCAACCGCCCTTCACCAGGTCCCCGGGCAGACCGGGCCCGACCGCCGGATCGGCCTGCCAGTCCGTCGCCAGCGCCATGGCGGTCAGGTGCCCGCCGGCCGAATGGCCGGCCAGGTAGAGGCGCCCGGGATCGACGCCGTAGTCCGCCGCATTCCGGTAAAGCCATGCCAGGGCGCAACGAATCTGGCGCAGAATTTCGGCGACTCCCACGTGGGGCGCCAAGTCGTAGTTGAGCGACGCGAAGGCGATGCCCTGTTCCAGATAGGGCGGCGCAAGATAGCTGAAGTCGGACTTGTCGAGGGACTGCCAGTACCCGCCATGGATAAACGCCAGCAGGGGACTGCCGGCGCGCCTTTCGGGCACGAAGAGGTCGAGCCTCTGACCGGCGCTCGTCCCATAGGCGAGGTCGATGTGGCCGCCGAGACGCCGGCGCGCAGCGGCGCTGTCCTCGGCCCAGCGGGCGAAGTATTCGGCGTGTTCCGGCCAGCGCGCGCGGAGATTGAGCTGTCGGTCCAGCTCCTCTTGGTCGTAGCCGCGGAATACCTTGTGGGTCATCGCCGGGACCTCCTCGTATTTGTCCCCGGCCCGATCGCCGGGGCGCCTCTGGCCGTCGCGCCGACTTGAAAATCCTATGGCGGCGGCCGATTTGCAACCACCGACGCGGGCCGGCAGGCTCGAGCCTGCCCCGCCGGGCCGCAGGCCGGCGGGCGCTATCGATCAATCCCTTGACGCAGATCGCCAAAGCTGACACGAAACCGCGGAACCCTTATAATATTCAGCACGATGTCCGGATCACTGGCCAACCAGACCATCCTCGACGCCGCGGTCCTGCAGGCGGTCGACCGCGCCACGGCGGAGCTTCGGCGCGGCGGCATCGTGCTGGTCCGGGGGCCGGGCCGTACGGCGGCCTTGGTCCAGGCGGCCGAGGGGGCGACGGCCGCCAATCTGAGTGCGATCCGGGATCTGTCGCAGGGCGCGCCCCTGTTGCTGCTGACCGTGCAGCGGGCGGCCGTGCTCGGCCTCGTCAAGGCGGCGCCGGTGCAGTCGGTCGGCGGCGTCATCGCGCTCGATCTCACCGGCATTCGGGCCGAGGCCGTGGCCGAACTGGCGGACCCGACCTGCCGCCGGAGCGCGTCCCTGGCCGCCAGCCCGCGGCTGACCGACGCGCCGGCCGGCCTGGACACGGCGGCGGTCGATCTGGCGAAGCTGGCCCGGTTGCTTCCGGCGGCGCTGTTCGTGCCCCTGCGCGGCTTGGTAGACCCGGAGGGCTGGGCGGCGGAGCAGGGCCTGCTTTCGGTCAGCGCATCGGGAATATCCGAGTACCGGTTTTCGGCCGCGCGCTCGCTGCAGCCGGTCGCGGAGGCCACCGTTCCGCTGGCGGGCGCCGAGGCCACCCGGATCGTCGCCTTCCGGCCGATCGACGGCGGATTCGAGCACCTCGCCGTCATCATCGGAACACCCGCTCCCGACCAGGCCGTGCTGACCCGGGTTCACTCGGAGTGCTTTACCGGGGACCTCCTGGGCAGCCTGCGCTGCGACTGCGGCGAACAGCTGCGCGGCGCCATTTCGTCGATCGCCGAGTCCGGGGCCGGCGTGCTGCTGTATCTGGCCCAGGAGGGCCGGGGCATCGGGCTGGTCAACAAGCTGCGGGCCTACCAGCTGCAGGATCAGGGCGCCGATACCCTCGAAGCCAATCAGCAGCTCGGCTTCGATGCGGACGAGCGCATCTACCTGCCGGCCGCGGAGATCCTGCGGCAGCTAGGGTTCCGCCGGGTCCGCCTGATGACCAACAATCCCGAGAAGGTGGCCGCCCTGACCCGCTGCGGCATCGCGGTCGAGGAACGGGTACCCCTGTCCTTTCCCTCCAACGGTCACAACGACTTCTATCTGGCGACGAAAGTCCGGCGGTTCGGGCATTTCACCTGACCGGCGCATAATGGAACCGCTGTCAGAATCGCGTTCGGACTGGATTCGTCCCCGGGTCATCTGCGCTAAATACGTTAAATAGGGTCAGACCCTAATTTCGATAGGGCGGCGATGGACCTGATGATCGCGCGCGAGGGAGACGGCGTCACGCCGGCCGGCTGCTGGCCGCTGAGACGGGTGCTGTACCGCGCCGACCGCCCTGGCGGCGCCGGTCGTGGGCCTCGGCCTGCCGGTGGCGGAGATCGGGCCCGAGGACGGCTGGTGCGACGATCCCACGGACGCCCGGTACAACCGGCCGGTCCGGCTGCCCTATCCGGGCCGGCACGAGCGCCTGTGGCGCGACGACGGGATCTACGACGTCGTCGTGGTGCTGGGGCACAACGACGCGCCGCCCCGGCCCGGCGCCGGCAGCGCCGCGTCCCTGCACGTCGCCCGCCCCGGTTATGGGCCGACCGAGGGCTGCGTGGCGCTGGCGCTGGACCATCTTCTGATTCTGCTGCGCGAAGCGGGCCCCGAAAGCCGCGTCTGCGTCGAAGCCGATTGAGTTGCCGGGCTCAGCGCGGCGGGCGGGGGCCGAATATGGCGGTGCCGACCCGCACGTGGGTCGCGCCGAAGCGAATCGCGGTCTCGAAGTCGTCGCTCATGCCCATCGACAGCTTGGCGAGCCCGTTGCGCCGGGCGATCTCGCGCAGCAGCGCGAAATGCAGCGCCGGCTCCTCGTCGAGCGGCGGAATGCACATCAGACCCTCGACGGGCAGGGCGAGCTCGTCGCGGGCTAGGGCGATCAGGGCGTCCGCCTCGGCGGGGGCAACCCCCGCCTTCTGGGGCTCCTCGCCGGTATTCACCTGGATGAAGCAGGCCGGGCGGCGGCCGCGCGCGGCCATCTCCTTGGCGAGCGTCCGGGCCAGCTTCGGCCGGTCGAGGGTCTCGATGACGTCGAACAGGGCGACCGCGACACGCGCCTTGTTGGTCTGCAGCGGCCCGATCAGATGGAGCACCAGATCCGGATGGCCCGCCTTCAAGGCCGGGAACTTCGCCTCGGCCTCCTGGACCCGGTTCTCGCCGAAGACCCGGTGGCCGGCGGCCAGCGCCGCCTCGACCCGCTCCGCCGGGTGGAGCTTGCCGACCGCCACCAGGGTGACCTCGCCCGGATCGCGACCCGCAGCACGCGCGGCCTCGGCGATCCTTCCTCGGACTCGGGCGAGGTTATCTGCGACGGATACCGGTTCGACCGTGGTCATGATCCGGCTCTCTTCCCTCCTCCATGGCCGCTGGGTGTCCACCAGAAGCGAACCTACCGGGCCTGACAGCCAACCGCAACGAAAGCCACGCCGGCGGTGAGGTTATGCGGCGTTTCGGTCATCTCGAGCCGGACGGCACGCTGTGTGACGGCTGACAGGTCGCGGTGGACTGACAAGGGCCTGGGGAAAGGATTTCGGTAGCCAAGGCGGTGCCGGCTTGGCTATCCATTAGGCCTTGCGATAGATAGACGGCCGCAAACCGGGATACCGCCATGAGCTCCAAATCGCGCCGACGCCGAAACCCATTCGGCCAAGCAGCCCCGAGCGCCAGAGGCGCGCGGCCTCGACAGGCGGCTGGACTCTCGGCAGGGCTCCGCTGTCACAAGGCTGGTGATCTTCAAGGGGCCGAAAGGCTGTATCGGTCGGTCCTGAGCCACGACCCAAGCAACGGCGACGCTCTGAACCTGCTGGGCGTCATCGCCATGCAGACCGGACGACCCGCGGAAGCAGCCGGTTTGGTCGGCCGTGCGGTCCAGGTGGACAGCAGGAATCCGGAGTTCCACTACAACCTGGGGATGGCGTACCTCGGCCTGGGCAGCCGTGGCGAAGCGATCAAGTGTTTTCGCCAGGCGATATCGCTGCGTCCCGATTACGCCGACGCCCTGATCAACCTGGGGAATCTCCTCCTCAACGCGGGGGAGCTGGACGAGGCGGAAGCGTGTTATCGGAAGGCCGCCAAGTTGGTTCCCGCAAATCCAACGATACAAAACAACCTGGGAACCGTGTTGATGGCCAAAGAGGCCGCGGAGGAGGCTGAGCCCTACTTCCGGCAGGCGCTAAAGCTCAAGTCCGATTTCGCCGAAGCGCACAACGGTCTTGGCTTGGCCCTCTACATGCGGGGCCGATTCGACGAGGCACTCGAGAGCTTTCGGGCGGCGCTCCGCTGCAATCCCGATTACGCTCAGGCTTGCAACAACTTGGGTAACGCCTACTTCGACATGAATGAGCTCGAGAACGCCGAGACATACCTGCGCAAAGCGATCGATCTTAAACCGGACTATGCCCAAGCGCGGCTCAAGCTGGCGCGCGTTTTCATCGAGCTGGACGATTTCGAGCCCGCCCTGGAGATCTATGATGGCTTTCTGGCGGGCAACCCGGAGTCGGAGCAGGCCTGGGCCGGGAAGGCGAACCTTCTGGACCGAATGGGGCACACCCAGGATGCATACGACATCGTCCGCGACTTCGCCGCGGACACGCCGCCGCCCTCGAGCATGGTCCGACTCTATGCGATCATGGCAAGCAGGGAGCACCGCCAAACGGAGGTGGCATCCGAGCTCGAGGACATGCTCGTCATGTCCGGCCAGCCGGAGGAGCGGAAGCGCATGCTGCGCTTCACCCTCGGCAAGCTGTATGACGAGCTTGGCAGGTTCGACGAAGCCTTCACACATTACGAGGCCGGGAACCGGCTCCGCCCGTCGCCATTCGATCCGGAGACGTCGATGGATTACATGGATCGGATCATCGAGTTCTTCTCGGCCGAGCGGCTTGCGGAACTCCCGCGCGCCGACAACCGCTCCGAGCTGCCCGTCTTCATCGTCGGCATGCCGCGGTCGGGAACAAGCCTGGTCGAACAGATCCTATCCTGTCATCGGGATGTCCATGCGGCCGGGGAGCTGAGGGATATCGGAAAGCTGGCCAAAGACCTTGGGCTCAGGTTTCAAAAGGAAGTCGACGGCGCGGACGGTCCGCCAGGCCTGGACAGGGAGTCCCTGAATGCCGCGGCGAGCCGGCATCTCGAGAGGCTTCACAAACAAGTCGGAAAGGCAACGCGGTTGACCGACAAGATGCCGTCGAACTTCCTGCATCTCGGACTGATCGCGCTGCTGTTTCCGCGCGCGCGGGTCATTCACTGCCTACGCGACCCGATCGACACCTGCCTGTCCTGCTATTTTCAGACGGGCCTCTACTACCGCCGCTACGAGCGGCTTGTCGCGCACTGGAAGAAGGTGCTCGACCGGCCGATGTTGGAGGTTCGCTACGAGGAGCATGTCGCCGACCCCGAGCGGGTCTGTCGCGAAATGCTGGACTTCCTGGGGCTGGACTGGGACCCGGCCTGTCTGCGTTTTCACGAGTCGCGCCGCTTCACGAAGACGGCGAGCAAGGACCAGGTGCGAAAGCCGATCTACACCTCGTCATCGGGCCGCTGGCAAAACTATGAACGGCATCTGGCGCCCCTGATGGAAGCCCTTTCCAGGCCGGATGGGCGCAGCTAGATCGGCGGATCAAGGTCCGGGGGCCGGAGACCCGTTTCATCGAGCCCCTCAGTAGCCTTTGGGGATGTAACCGAAGCGGCTCATCTGTTCGCGGTGCCGGTCGACGATGGCCCGGACCTGCTCGGGCGTCAGCTTGTCCTTCCATTGGTCCTTCTTGCCGGCACGGAAGAACCGGCGCGAGTTCTCGCTCCGCTCCTTGAAGCCGGCCCTGTCTTCCTGGCTTTTCAAGCTTTTGAAGGAGGAGAAGCGGATCGCCTTCGACAGCCGCGCGCGCGGCGGCTTGAGGCCGAGAAACCTAGCCGTCCGCCCGAAGGTCTTGAACGGTGTGTCGAGCATGTCCTCGTAGCGGAGCACCAACAGCTGGGAATTGGGTTGCTGGGTCCAGCTCCTGACGTGCATCGACCACGAGCCGATGAACTGCCTGACATGCCCTTCCGTCGGCGAGCTCAGTCCATCGTCACGCGCCATCGCCTCTAGCGCCTTGTCGACGCTCAGGCCGAAATGGTCGGCAAAGGACAGGACGACGTCCAGCGGGTTGCGCACGACATAGATCGCACCCGCCGTGCAGTCCATGGTGATGAGGGGGACGCCGCGGCTCTCGCCAAGGTAGGAGTGGGTCTTGACGAAGACCGAATCGGGATGCGCCGTCATCATCGCCCGGTGGGCCTTCGGGCGAAGCTCGGCCAAATCCTCGGGACTCAGCTGGTCCGGCGGCTTGCCGGTGAGGGGGCGATACCAGGCCGCGTGGGAATCGCCCAGGGTGAAGCTATCGATCTCGTTGATGTTCATGGGCTTGGCCGGCGCGCGCAGAAGGTTGTGCAGAAAGGCGCGCAGCCAGGTGTTGCCCGACTTCGGGTAGGAGGCCAGCCAGACGAGAGCGCCCATCGCCGTTTCCGGTACTGCCATTCTCGAGGGCCGAGGCGGTTCCCGGCCGCGCCGAAGGTATTGGAGGCCCGGACATCTGGCAATGCAGAAAACCGCGGCGCAGAAAAGAAGAGGGCGGGTCGATGCCCGCCCTCCAGGTTCGCAGATACTGCGAGGTTTGACTTGGTGCCGACCTAGAACGACAGCATCGAGCCGATCGCGAAAGCCACGCCGTCGGTGTCTTGGTCGCTCCCGGCAGCGGCGCTGGCAACCTCGTTTTCCTCGTCGAAATACTGGACGGAGCCGACCAGCTTGACGCCGGGACCCATGGCGTAGGACATCCCGACCTCGAAGTGGTCCTCCGTGTCGTCGAAGGACCCCCACTCGGTATTGGAGTGGAGATACGTGACGCTGACGCCCCACGGGCCGGTCTCGTAGCTGGCGCCCACGTCCCACGCGTCGGTGTCGTTGTCGACATTGTCGAGCCCGTTGTTCGAAGTGTGCCAGGATCCGCCCACCGTGAACCCGGCGAAGCCGACGTTCACGCCGAAGCCAAACTCCTGGAGGTCCTCGAACTCCGTCAAGTCGGTGCCCACTGGTCCGTCTTCTTCCGACTGACCTAAGACGTAGCCGCCGGAGACCGCGATGTCGATGTTATCGATGGTCTGGACGTAGTTCACGCCGATACCGATGAAGTCGGAAAAGTCGCCGTGTTGGTCGTCGACGCTGAGCCCCGACGACTGCCGGTCGCCGCCCCGGGCGTCGATGTTCGGCGTATAGCTGACGCCAAGCTGGAAGCCCGAGAAGCGCGGCGTGAAGTAGGTGAGCTTGTTGGCGTCGCTCGTGTCCACGTCCATCACGGTGGCGGTGCCGGCACCACCCAATCCGCCAGCCGTCGTACCGCGGCTTTCGAACAGGAAGATGTTCGGGGAGTTGACGCCCAGGGACACGGAGGGCGCTGTATAGCCCATGAGATAGGGCGCCGAGTTCTCCGAGCCGATCAACGCGCGGCCGAAGCTGCCCTCAATAATCGCGAAGGATTCGTCGATCACATCTCCCTGTGTTTTCCCCTCGAGCTGGATGTTGACGCCGAAGGTGATGCCGTTGTCCAGCGTCGTCGAGCCGGTGAAGTGGACCTCGCCCTCCTGACGGATGGCGTTCGGATGCCAGTCGACGCCCGCGGGCTCGTCCTGGTCGGTAAAGGACGCTACCGTCTGCCAGTAGCCGCTCAGGCCAAGCTTGATCTTCTCCGCGGCGGATGCCGGGGAGGCCATCAAAGCGCCGGCCGCGATCAGGGCCGTCGTGCCGTATAGTGCCTTTTTCATAGCTCCTAAGCCTCTCTAGGTTAAGACTGAACCAAGGTTTCCGCGACCCGCCCTCGACCGGAAACTTCTCCCAACAAGCCCTTGGGACGACCCGACCGGCAGGTGCGCGCAAACCGCCCCCCGCAAGGAGACAGAAAGCCAAGGCATAAGGCCCGAAAAGCAGGCCGCGGGTCAAGCGAACCGGGGCCTTGTGAGTGACATTTGATCATCACTGTGGCTGATTTATCACACCGTTTCCCCGCACAGGTTCGGCCCGGCTCGACGGCTGCGGCGCGCCGGTCAGCGGGCCGGTTTGCCGCTCCGGGCGAGATATCCCATCTCGACCATCACGTCGCGGTGTCTTGCGATCAGGGTCTCGGCCTGCGCCTCGGTCAGGACTTTGCGCCAGGCGCCGGTCTGTCCGGCCCGGAAGAAGGACGATTTGCCGTCGGGCCGCGATTCGACGAACCCGGTCGTCCGCTCCTGGCCGGAAAGCTCGCGGAACGAGCTGAAACCGATCGCCCGCTTCAAGCGCGCCCGGTCCTTCGGCAAGCCGAGAAACCCGATCAGGCGGCCGAAGGCCTTGTTCGGCTCGCCGAGCATATCCTCGTAGCGCAGCAGATGCGGCGCCCGGCCGGGCGCCTCGGTCCAGCTTCTGACATGATGCGACCAGGAGCTCAGGTACTGCCGGTGCAAACCGGAGGAAGACGGCAGGACGTAGTCATCGCTGCAGAGGGAGTCCACGGCGCGGGCATAGGTCACCTGGTAGTGGTGCGCGAAGGACACCGCGACATCCAAGGGATTGCGCACGACATAGACCGCCCCCGCCGTGGCCGAGGGCGTGATCAAGGGCACGTCGTCGATGTTCCCTAACACGCTGTGGGTCTTGACGAAGACCTCTTGCGGCCGCGAGCGGGCCAACCACTCGTGCACCCTCGGCCGCAGCCTGTTGAAATCCGCGTCGGCGAGGTCGCGCGCCGTCTTTCCCGTGAGCTGCTCGTAGTGCAGGATCAGGTTGTCGCCCAGAACATGCTCAGGCAGGTCGTTGATCGGAACCGGAGTCGCGGCATTCGTGACATAGTTCGCCAGGAACGCCCTGAGCCAGGTGTTGCCGGACTTCGGGTAGGACGCCAACCAGATGATGCCGGGCACACGGCTGCTCCACGGTGCAACGAGGCGGGACGGCCTCGGAGCCGGGACCGTTTGTAGGCGAAGCGGCATCGCCGTGCAACCGGGGCGGTTTGCCGGCGAGGCCGAGATCGTGCGTCCGCGCAGGGCGGCGGCTCGAGGCTCGGTATGCGCTCTTCACGACGACCCGGCAAAGCGGCACCCCTCGCCGCGGCTCTTGGCACTGGAAGTCCGGCGGCGTAAGGTCTATCTTGCAAGGTGTCCCGCCTCGGTGGCGAGAGAGACACCGGTGGGGCCGTTCGCAATACACGGAGATCGAGATCACATGCCGAGCCGCGTTTCCGCCCGCCGCCGATTCCGGGTTCTGGTGGCCATGCTTATGGCCGGGCTGCTCGCCGCCTGCGGCGGCAACGATACCGTATATCCGGAAGGCGGCAAGCAGAAGGCGGGCGGCCAGAAATATTACAACGAGAGCGACAGCTCGCTTTTCGGCCCCAGCGGCCTGACCCTCGGCGGCGACGACAAGAAACCCGAGGGCGGTACCGGCGGCGGCGGCGGTGGCATCGGCGTCAACTCGTTCCTGTGGCGCGCCTCGCTCGACACCATCTCGTTCATGCCGCTGAGCTCGGCCGATCCCTTCGGTGGCGTGATCATTACCGACTGGTACACGCCGCCGGAAGTCCTGCGGGAGCGGTTCAAGGTCAACGTGTACATCCTGGGCCGCGACCTGCGGGCCGATGGCCTGCGCGCGACCGTCTTCCGCCAACGCCAGGACCTGTTCGGAAACTGGGTCGATGCGGAGGTCGACCAACAAACCCCGATAGACCTCGAAGACGTTATCCTGACCCGCGCCCGGCAGCTGCGAATCGCCGCGGTCCAGTAATCGGCTTCCTCGACCCCAATGACCTGGCAAGAGCCTGGGCGGCGTGCGGAATCGTCCGAGGTCCGCGTGCAACTTGGCGTGACCGAACCGATCGATTGCTACGTCCTGGTATGAACGGATCCCGATGAGCCGCTACAACGTCAAGGAAACCGAGGCCAAGTGGCAAAAGGCCTGGGAGGAGGGGGCCTGCTTCGCCGTCTCCGAGGATTCTGCCCGGCCCAAATATTATGTTCTCGAGATGTTCCCGTACCCCTCGGGGCGCATCCACATGGGCCACGTGCGCAACTACACGATCGGCGACGTGATCGCCCGCTACAAGCGCGCCACGGGCTTCAACGTCCTCCATCCGATGGGCTGGGACGCCTTCGGCCTGCCGGCCGAGAACGCCGCCATGGAGCGCAAGATCCATCCCGCCGAATGGACCTATTCCAACATCGCCGCGATGCGCGGACAGCTCAAGATGATGGGCCTGTCGATCGACTGGGCACGCGAGCTCGCCACCTGCCACGTCGGCTACTACCGGCATCAGCAGAGCATGTTCCTCGACTTCCTGCGGGCCGAACTGGCCTACCGCAAGGAATCCTGGGTCAACTGGGATCCGGTCGACCAGACGGTGCTGGCCAACGAGCAGGTGATCGACGGCCGGGGTTGGCGTTCCGGCGCCGTGATCGAGCGGCGCAAACTGAACCAGTGGTTTTTCCGGACCACGGCTTTCACGGACAGCCTTCTCGAGGCGCTCCAGACGCTCGATCGCTGGCCCGAGCGGGTGCGCCTCATGCAGCAGAACTGGATTGGACGCTCCGCCGGCGCGCGGGTCGATTTCAAGCTGAAGGACCGGAGCGGGCCGCTGGAGGTCTTCACGACCCGGCCGGACACGCTGTTCGGCGCGTCCTTCTGTGCGCTTTCGCCCCACCACCCGCTGTCCGCGGAGCTGGCCGGGAACAATCCGGAGCTGGCCGCCTTCATCGCCGAGTGCGACCGCCTGGGCACCAGCGAAGAGGCGATAGAAAAGGCTGAAAAGAAAGGATTCGATACCGGCGTCAAGGCTCTGCATCCCTTCGTGGACGGTCTCGAACTGCCGGTCTATGTGGCGAATTTCGTGCTGATGGACTATGGCACGGGGGCCATTTTCGGGTGCCCGGCGCACGACCAGCGCGACCTGGATTTCGCCCGGAAGTATCGCTTGCCGGTGCCTCCCGTGGTCCTGCCGCCGGACGCCGATCCCGAGACCTACGAAGTCGGCGAGGAGGCCTATGTCGGCGAGGGCAAGCTGTTCAACTCCGATTTCATGAACGGTATGGCGGTGGCCGAAGCAATCGCGGCGGCCATCGAGCGCCTGGAAGACCAAGGCGGCGGCGAGGGCCGGGTGCAGTATCGCCTGCGCGACTGGGGCATCTCCCGGCAACGCTACTGGGGCTGCCCGATCCCGATCGTTCATTGTCCCGACTGCGGCATCACGCCCGTCCCGGACCGGGACTTGCCGGTCGAGCTGCCCGAGGACATTAACTTCGACCGGCCCGGCAATCCCCTGGCTCATCACCCGACCTGGAAACACGTGACCTGTCCCAACTGCGGCGCCAAGGCCGAGCGGGACACCGACACCATGGACACCTTCGTCGATTCCTCCTGGTATTTCGCGCGCTTCTGCTCGCCTCGCGCCGATCGTCCGGTCCTGAAGGAGGCGGTCGACTACTGGCTGCCCGTCGACCAGTACATTGGCGGTATCGAGCACGCCATCCTGCACCTCCTCTATTCGCGGTTCTTTGTCCGCGCGATGCGGCAAACCGGCCATCTCGGGATCGACGAGCCCTTCGAGGGGCTCTTCACCCAGGGCATGGTGTGTCACGAGACCTACAGGGACGAGGCCGGCAATTGGCTGTTCCCGGACCAGGTCGACCACGAGCCGGACGGCAGCGCGATACAGAGAAAGACGGGTGCGCCGGTGCGGATCGGCCGCTCGGAATCCATGAGCAAGTCCAAGCGGAACACGGTCGATCCGGCGGAGATCATCGGCACCTATGGCGCCGATACGGCGCGGTGGTTCATGCTGTCGGACAGCCCGCCCGATAGGGACCTGGAATGGACCGACGCCGGCATCGAGGGCGCCTACCGGTTCGTGCAGCGCCTCTGGCGCTTGATACAGGATGGCTTGGCCGATTTGCCGCCGGTCGGCAGCCCGCCGCCCGAAACCTCGGGCGAGGCCGCGACGACGCTGCGCCGGACGACCCACAAGACGGTCGCGGCCTTCACCGATGACCTCGAGGCGTTTCGCTTCAACCGGGCCGTGGCACGCCTCTACGAGCTGGCCAACGACGTGAGCGCCTTCCAGGCGCGCACCGCTGACGGCCAGTGGGCACTACGCGAGGCCTTCGAGGCCTTCGCCCGCCTCATCGGACCGATGATGCCGCACCTGGCGGAGGAGCTCTGGCAGCGGCTGGGCCACGACAATCTCCTGGTCGACGAACCTTGGCCGGTCGCGGACCCGGCCTTTACGCGGGACGACAGCGTGACCGTCGCGGTCCAGGTCAACGGCAAGCTGCGCGCCACCATCACCGTGCCGCGCGATTCCGAGGACGACTTCGTCCGGGATGCGGCCCTTGCGGAGCCGGGTGTCCGGCGGGCCATGGGGGACAAATCGGCGCGCAAGGTGATCGTTGTCAGGAACCGGATCGTCAATGTGGTGGTTTAAGAAGACCCGGCGTCCGACGAGTCGCTTCCTTCAGGCGACTACGGCCGCCTCGTTGCTTCTGGTGCTGGCCGGCTGCGGCTTCCAGCCGCTCCACGCCCCGACGGACCCCGCCCAGGTGACGCCGGCCGATCGCTTGGCCGCGGTCCGCATCACGCCGCTCGAAGGCCGGGTCGGCCAGCAACTGCACAATCTGCTGCGCGACCGTTTGAACACCTCCGGACAGCCGCGGGACCCCTCCTACCTGCTTGACATCGCGCTGCGCGTGACCACCAGGGAGTTGGGCATTCGCAAGGACGAGACGGCGACCCGCGCAAACCTGACGATGTCGGCAACTTTCAGGTTGCGGGACCTGGACTCCAAGGCCGTCCTGCTGGCGGGCAAGTCGGTTTCCGTTAACAGCTACAACATTTTCGACGCCTTCTATGCCACCAAGGTCGCCGAGGACGACGCGGCGCGGCGCGGACTGCGCGATCTGGCGGACGACATCGGCCTTCGTCTGGCCGTCTATTTCGCGGGTCCGCAAGCGGCCAAGACGCCATGATCGCCGCCCACAGTGCCGATCCGGGCCCGCCGAAGGCATTGCAGCCATCGCGCGTGCCGGGCGGACCGCGGCGATGAAGGTTTCAGCCGGCCAGGCCGAGCGTTTCGCTCGGAGCCCGGACCCAAAGATCCGAGGAATTCTGGTTTACGGTCCGGACGCCGGTCTCGCACGCGAACGGGTCGAGGCCTTGGCGCGCTCGGTCGTGGAGGATCCGATGGATCCCTTCCGGGTCGCCGACCTGACCGCCCGGCAGCTGGAGGCGGACCCGGCCCGGCTCGCCGACGAAGCGGCGGCTTTGGCCTTGACCGGCGGGCGGCGGGTGGTACGGGTCGGCGAGGCGGGCGACGCCATCTCCGGCCTCTTGAAGAGCTTCCTGGCCGACCCGGCCGGGGACGCCCTGGTCCTGCTTCAAGCCGGCGACCTGCCGACCCGGTCCAGCCTGCGCAAGGTGTTCGAATCCGCGGAGCTGGGCGCGGCCCTGGCGTGCTATCGCGACGACCAGCGCAGCCTTTCGGCGGTCGTCACCGAGATGCTGGCGGATCACGGCCTGACGACGACTCCCGAGGCCATGGCCTACCTGAGCGCAAATCTGGGCGGCGACCGGCAGCTCACCCGGCGCGAGCTGGAGAAGCTGATCCTCTATAAAGGCGGGTCGGGCGGAGCGATCGACCTGGAGGAGGCCGTGGCCTGCGTCGGGGACAGTGCGGCCCTGACGCTGGACGATCTCGCTCTCGCCGTGGCCGGCGGGGACCTGACGGGCCTCGAGCGGACGCTGCTGCGCAGCCTCGAGGCGGGCAGCAGCCCGGTCGCCATACTCCGCAGCGTGGCGCGCCATTTTCAGCGGCTCCATATCGCGGCGGGAAGCATCGCCACGGGGGTCTCTCCGGGCGATGCGGTACGGCGGCTGCGTCCGCCCGTATTCTGGAAGATGGTGGACCGGTTCACGGCCCAGTGTACCGCGTGGTCGCCCCGGCCCTTGGCCCGCGCCCTCGATCGCCTGCTACAGGCGGAGGCGGCCTGCAAGGAAACCGGTGCCCCGGCGGAGGTCATCACCGCCCGCGCGTTGCTGGAAATCGCGGCGAATGCGCCCGTGCGCGGCACGCGGCGGACGTGATCTCAGGACGACCGCGTCGGGTGGTCGAGGCGGCGCAATAGGTCGTCGAGCTGCTCCAGAGTCTCGTAGTGGACCGATAGACAACCGCCGCGCCCGTGAAAATCGATCGTGACTTTCAATCCTAGCCGGGCCGACAGGTCGTTTTCCAGGTCAACGGTGTCGGGGTCCTTGCCGCCGCGTGGCGCTCCGGCGGGCGGCGCTTCCGACCGGCCCGCGGGTTCGGCCTGGGTCTCTTCCTGCTTCTGGGCCCGGGCGAGACCTTCGGTCTGCCGCACGTTGAGGCCCTGCGCCACCACCTTGCGGGCCACCGCCTCCGGGTCCCGGGCGCCTAGGACCGCGCGCGCGTGGCCGGCGCTTATTCGCTGGTCGGCCAGCATGTCCTTGACCGGGTCCGGCAGCGTGAGAAGCCGGAGCGTGTTGGCAACGTGGCTGCGGCTTTTTCCGACCGCGCGGGCGACGTCATCCTGGCTGTTGCCGAATTCCCCGATCAGGCGCTGATAGGCCTGCGCTTCCTCCAGCGGCCCCAGGTCCTGGCGCTGGACATTCTCGACCAGCGCCAGCTCGAGAGACTGGGCATCGCTCAGGTCGCGGATGACGACGGGCACTTCATGCAGCTGGGCGAGCTGCGCCGCGCGCCAGCGGCGCTCGCCGGCGACGATCTCGAACTCGCTGGCCAGCTCCGGATGGCGCCGGACCAGGATCGGCTGTAGGACGCCCTGCGCCTTCACGGAGTCGGCGAGCTCCCGGGCCGCCGCTTCGTCGAAGCTCCGGCGGGGCTGCCTCGGATTGGGATGAAGGTGCCCGATTGGGACGTCCTTGGTGGCACGCAGCTTGTCGAGCGTTGCATAGTCTTCGCTCTCCTCGCCGAAAAGCGCCGCCAAGCCGCGCCCGAGGTTGGTCCGTTGGTGGCTATCCGACATGGCAATCCCTCCGGTCTCCGCCGATTACGAAACCAGGACAGGCCGCATGGGTGTCTTGCGTTCGCGCCGCAACATCTCACCGGCTAGGTGGATATAGGCCTGGGCACCGGCACAACGCACGTCGTACAGCAGGACCGGCTTGCCATGCGACGGAGCCTCGGAGACACGGACGTTGCGGGGGATCACGGTCTCGAACACCTTGTTGCCGAGATGGGCCCGAACGTCCTTGGCCACCATTTCCGAGAGATTGTTCCGGCGGTCGACCATTGTGAGAACGATTCCCTGGATTTCGAGGGCGGGATTGAAGGCCCGCTTCACCCGCTCCACGGTTCGAAGCAGGTGGGACAACCCCTCGAGGGCGTAGAACTCGGTTTGGAGCGGTACCAGCACCGCGTCCGCGGCGACCAGGGCATTGAGCGTCAGCAGACCGAGCGCGGGTGGGCAATCGATCAGGATGTAGTCGTACTCGTCCACGACGCCCTGCAGCGCATCGCTCAAGCGATACTCCCGCCGCGCGCCCGAAACGAGCTCAACCTCCGCGCCGACCAGCTCGACCGACGACGGTACAAGCGCCATGCCGCGGACCAGGGTCTCCATGATCATTTCGGCCAGGGGAGCGCCCTCGATGATCACGTGATAGATGCCCTTGCCCCTCTGCCGGCCGATCAACCCGAGGCCGGTGGTCGCATTTCCCTGGGGGTCCAGATCGACGATCAGCACACGCTTGCCGCAAGCGGCAAGCGCCGTCGCGAGATTGACCGCTGTCGTCGTCTTGCCGACCCCGCCTTTCTGATTGGCGATCGCCAGGATCCTCGCCTCTCGGTCGGTCAAGGCGGCGCTGTCCTCAGAATATTGTGATTTCACGGTCCAGTAGCCCAATTCTCAAGATCGTGCCGCTGGGGTCTGAACGGCTTGGAGAAGTGTCCACCCGCATTGTCCATTGTTTCCTGGCCTCGGTCAATTCTTCATCGGCCCGTTTGCCCTTGAGGAATAGGCAACAGGGGCGCGTTCCGGGTGCCGGTCCCGGGATCTTCTGGGCGTATCCGAGCAGCTTGCGCAGAGGCGCGCAGGCCCGCGCCGTCACCACATCCGCCGCGATGGGGGGCATGTCCTCGATGCGTTGGTCATGGACCCGCGCGTCGCTCCCTGTTTCCCGCGTCACCTCGCGCAGAAACACCGCCTTGCGCCGATCCGACTCGACCAGATGCACCTCCCCGGCGCCCAGGAGGGCGAGCACCAGACCGGGGAATCCGGCGCCGCTGCCCAAATCCACGATGACCCGCCGCCGGGCCGCGGGAACCGCCGGCAGCAACGGCAGGAGCTGGGCCGAATCCAGCATGTGGCGCCGCCAGAGGTCGCTCAGAGAGGCCCGGCTGACCAGATTTATCGCCCGGGTCCACCTGTCCAGCAGGGCCGCGTAGGTTTCCAACCGCAACATTGTTTCACGTGAAACAGCGGTCTCGCGCTGAAAGTCATCTGGGCCGAAGGGTGGCGCCAAGGTCAAGCTGGTCTCCCGAGGTTCGACGCGGCCCGCCCGCCCGCCGGCTGGTTAGGCGGCGTCCTTGCCGGGACCGGATAGGCCATGAAGGTCCGCCGGAGCCCGTCGCCGAGGCCCTTGCCGCTTGACGTGCCCCAGGAGAGCGACCAGCGATGCCGGCGTGACGCCGGACAGCCGGGCCGCGGCGCCGAGGGTTTCCGGCCGCACCCGCTTCAAGATGTCCCGCACCTCCTGCGAAAGGCCGGCAATGGCGTCGTAGTCCAGGGGCTCCGGAAGCACCAGCGCCTCGTCGCGGCGAAAGGCGCGGATATCGGCTTCCTGGCGCTCCAGGTAGCCGGCGTAGCGGGCGTCGGTTTCGAGCTGGGCCACGACGTCGGATCTGAGCCGGCCGATTCCCGGCCAGAGTCGCCGCAGCACGGTCATATCGACACCGGGATAGCGCAGGAGGTCGAAGGCGCTGCGGCGCACGCCATCGCGCTTGACCGTGACATCCTGCCGGGCGAGGGCGTCGGGGGTGGCGGTCAATCCGTCGAGCAGCGCGCGCCCGGTCGCCAGTGCCAGGGCCTTGTCCCGGAATGCCTCGGCCCGCGCCCGCGAAACGCACCCCAGGCGCCCGCCCTTGGCGGTCAGCCGCTGATCCGCGTTATCGGCGCGGAGCCGCAGGCGGTATTCCGCCCGGCTTGTGAACATTCGGTAGGGTTCGCTGACGCCGCGGGTGACGAGATCGTCGATCATTACGCCGATGTAGGCCTCGGAGCGATCCACCCGGAAATCCGCCGGGCCGCCGCCGGCCAAAAGGGCCGCGTTCAGCCCCGCCATCAAGCCTTGGGCCGCGGCTTCCTCGTAGCCCGTCGTGCCGTTGATCTGCCCGGCCAGAAACAGCCCCGGGATACGCCGGGTCTGGAGTCCCGGATCGAGCTCCCGGGGATCCACGTAGTCGTACTCGATCGCGTAGCCAGGCTGCAAAACCACCGCCCGCTCGAGGCCTGGAATGGTCTTCAAGAGCGCGCCCTGGACCTCGGCCGGCAGGGACGTCGAGATCCCGTTCGGATAGACGGTGTCGTCGTCCAGACCCTCGGGCTCGAGGAAGATCTGGTGGCGCTCCCGCTCCGCGAACCGCACGATCTTGTCCTCGATCGAGGGACAATAGCGCGGTCCGGTGCCGTCGATCTGGCCAGAATAGATAGGCGCCCGGTGCAGATTCGCCCGAATCAGCGCGTGCCCCTCCGGGCCCGTGAAGGTGATGTGGCAATCAACCTGGGGCCTAGTGATACGCTTCGTCAGATAGGAGAAGGGTTCGGGCGTTTCGTCCCCGGGCTGGCGATCCAGGCCCGCGTAGTCGACCGTCCGGCCGTCCAGCCGCGGCGGCGTCCCGGTCTTCAGTCGTCCGAGTGAAAAGCCCAAGCGATCTAGGGTCCCGGCGAGCGCCACCGCCGGCCGTTCGCCGACGCGGCCCGCGGCGAAGGTCTCTTCGCCCATGTGAATGACGCCGCGCAAGAATGTCCCGGTGGTCAGCACCACGGCGCCGGCCCGGAGCCGCTCCCCGGACCCGGTCATGACGCCAAGACAGCGGCCCTGATCGTCCAGCAGGATGTCGTCCACCGATGCCGCGCGGATTTCCAGGCCCGGCTGCGCGGCGAGCAAGTCCTGGACCGCTTGGCGGTAGAGCTTGCGGTCGGCCTGGGCCCGCGGGCCGCGCACCGCCGGCCCCTTGCTGCGATTGAGTACCCTGAACTGGATGCCTGCCAGATCGATGGCGCGGCCCATGATGCCGTCCAAGGCATCGACCTCGCGCACGAGGTGGCCCTTGCCCAAACCACCGATCGCCGGATTGCACGACATCACGCCGACGGTGTCGGGCTGATGGGTGACCAGCACGGTCCTCGCGCCAAGGCGCGCGGCCGCGGCCGCGGCCTCACACCCGGCGTGGCCGCCGCCCACCACGATGACGTCATACTGAGACATGGCCGAAGAGATAGGGGGCACCGCTATCGAAGTCAAAAAAATCCGCCCCGGCCTCCCCAAGTTCAACCAACTGCAAATCCGGCCTTAACGCACTGTTTCACGTGAAACATGGGACGAAAGGTGTCCGGGACAACTTCGTCGGGATTGCGCTCCCGGGGAATTCCATTAGACAGCCGCCGGCCCCGATCATCCTATTTACCGATGCAGAAATCCCGGAAGACCACGTCCAGCACGTCCTCGACGTCGATCCGCCCGGTGATCCGACCGAGCGCCCGGGACGCCAGCCGCAGGTCCTCCGCCGCCAACTCCGGCAACTCCGCCGCCGCAACCCGCTCCAGCGCGGCGCGGCAATCCTCCAGGGCCCTGCGATGCCGTGCGCGGGTCACCGCTGGGGCGGCACCCGCGATCCCCAGGCGCTCGACGACCCGCCGCTCGACGTCCTCGAGCAACCGATCCAGTCCCTCCCCGGTCCTTGCCGAAATCGCGAAGCACGGCCGGTCCCGAAGTGCCGCCGGTCCCAGTTTATCCGGGGGTGCGGGCCTGACGTCGATCTTGTTCAGCACCGCCAGGGTGTCCTGGTCCACCACCGCCAGCGCCTCGGGGTCCAGCTCCGGCCAAGAGGTCACGTCGAAGACCGCCAGTTTAAGGTCCGACTCGGCCGCCCGGCTCCGAGCCCGGCGCATTCCCTCCTGTTCGACCGCATCGCCACTCCCTGCGTCGAGCGTCCGCAGTCCCGCCGTGTCCGCCAGGGTCACCGGATAGCCGCCCAGATCGAGATGAACCTCGACCACGTCCCGGGTCGTGCCGGCCAGCTCCGACACGATGGCCACGTCGCGTCGGGCCAGCGCGTTCAAGAGGCTGGACTTGCCGCTGTTCGGCGGGCCGACGATCGCGATCTGCAGACCATCGCGCAGCCGCTCGCCGCGCCCCTGGTCGGCGAGATGCCGGCCGATCTCGCCGCCTAGCTCGACCGCGACGGCCCGCGCTCCGTCCATAAGGGTCTCCGGCAAGTCTTCCTCCGGGAAATCGATCGCGGCCTCGAGATGGGCCAGACCGGACAGCAACCGGATGCGCCAGTCCTCGGTGAGCCGGGACAGGCCACCGGTCATCTGGCGCAGCGCCTGGCGCCGCTGGGCATCGGTCTCCGCGTCGATCAGATCGGCCAAGCCTTCGACCTCGCTCAGATCGAGTTTGCCGTTGTCGAAGGCCCGTCGGGTAAACTCACCCGGTTCGGCGGGACGCAGCCCGGGCCGGCGGGACAGCGCCCCGATCACCGCCGCCGCCACCGCCCGGCCGCCGTGCAAGTGCAGCTCGACCATGTCCTCGCCCGTGAAACTCGCCGGACCGGCGAACCACAACACCAAGGCGCGGTCGAGCGCCGCTCGGCCGTCCGGATCGGAAAGTTGGCGCAGATGCGCCACGCGTGGAGCGGGTCGAGGCGCCCCGGCCAGGGCCTCGAGCGCCATACCGGCCGCCGGCCCGGACAGCCGGACGACCCCGATCCCAGCGCGGCCGGGCGGGGTCGAAAGGGCGAAGATGGTGTCGCCGGCGCTATCCATGACGCCCGTCTTGCGCGGCTCCGGAAGTCAATCCTCCGCCGGCCCCTGGTCAGTCGGCTCAAGCATGAGGCGCTCGACCCGACCACCCTCGATCAGATGCCGCTGCAGGATCTCGTCCGCGTCCTCGGCGCTATGGTAGCTGTACCAGACGCCTTCCGGATAGATCACCATGGTCGGTCCCAGCTCGCAGCGATCGAGGCAGCCGGATGTGTTAACCCTAACGTCGGCCAGGCCCAGCTCCTTGGCCCGCGCCTTCAGATAGTTGCGCAGGCGCACCGACCCCTTTTCCTTGCAGCACCCCCGCGGATGTCCGGTCGGACGCTCGTTGGTACAGCAGAAGACGTGCCTGCGGTAGTAGAGCGGTGGATCGTCCCGCCGGTCCTCTTCGCCGCCCCGGTTCATCGGCCGGTCACTCGTTGTCCGTATGGCCGGTTTCGTCGCCGGCCCGTCGACCACCGGCGAACTGCGACCAGAAGGCCTTTTGAATCTGCTCCAAGCCCTGCAAACCGGCCGGCAGCCAGGTCTCGAACAGGGTTTCCGGATCCATGGCGGCGAGGTTAGCCATCAGACGTTCCTGGACCTTCTCCATGACAGCCGTCTGCATCGGTCCGACCTCCGGCAATCCCAGGAAGGCCCGTGCCTCTTCCGGCGTGCAGTCGATGTCGACATTGATCTTCATCGTAGCCCTCCTCCTTAGCGCCAAGTCCATATCCCATTTGTGGTTGAGCCGCCGGCCCTCTCGAACGCATATAGTGGACCGACACTATCGCCCGCCCCGGCCGACGGCAACGCCCTAGCCGTCCGACCGGCCAGGATCCCAGGGAGCTGCCGCGAAACATGCCCGAAAACCACCTCGCCGAGGAGAGCAGTCCCTACCTGTTACAGCACAAGGACAATCCGGTGCGGTGGCACCCCTGGGGGTCCGGCGCCCTAGAGGCGGCCAAGCGTTCCAACAAGCCGATCCTGCTGTCGGTCGGCTATGCCGCTTGTCATTGGTGTCACGTGATGGCCCACGAATCCTTCGAGGACGAGGCCATTGCCGCGGTGATGAACGAGTTCTTCATAAACATCAAGGTGGATCGGGAGGAACGGCCCGACCTGGACAGCATCTACCAGTCGGCCCTGGCCCTGCTCGGCGAGCACGGTGGCTGGCCCCTGACGATGTTTCTGACGCCGGACGGAAAGCCTTTCTGGGGCGGCACCTACTTTCCGCCGGAACCCCGCCACGGCCGGCCCGGTTTCGTCCAGGTGCTGCGGAGCATCGCAACGGCCTATGCCGAGCAACCGGAGAACGTGGCCAAGAACGTCGCCGCCCTCACCGAGGCCCTGCAGAACCTCTCCAAGAACCAGAGCGGCGGCCCAATTGGTCTCGCGCTGAACGATCAGGTCGCCGAGCGATTGGTGCGCGAGATCGATCCCTTCAACGGCGGAATCGGCGGCGCGCCCAAGTTCCCACAACCGGCAGTCCTCAAGCTTCTCTGGCAGGCTTGGAAGCGCACCGGGTCGGAGCCCTACCGCCACGCCGTCGACCTGACCCTGACCCGCATGTGCCAGGGCGGCATCTACGACCACCTGGGCGGCGGCTTCGCCCGTTATGCGGTCGACAACAAGTGGCTCGTGCCGCATTTCGAAAAGATGCTCTACGACAACGCCCAGCTCATCGAGCTACTGACCTGGCTCTGGCAGGACGCCAGCAACCCGCTTTACGAGGCGCGGGTCCGAGAGACGGTCGGCTGGGTGCTGCGCGAGATGCTTGCCGATACCGGTGAGTCGGGCGGCACACCGGCAGGCGCCTTCGCCAGCTCGCTCGACGCCGACAGCGAAGGCGAGGAGGGCCGGTTCTACGTCTGGAGAGCGGCCGAAGTCGACGCGCTGCTCGGCGACCGGTCCGACGCTTTCAAGGCGGCCTACGACGTCACGCCGGGCGGCAATTGGGAGGGCTGGACGATCCTCAACCGCCTGCAGCGTCCGAACCCGGGCGATCCGGCAGAGGAGGCGGCGCTGGCCCAGGCCCGTGAGACCCTGTTCACGGCCCGGAGCACCCGGGTTCGTCCCGGCTGGGACGACAAGGTGCTCGCGGACTGGAACGGCCTGATGATCGCCGCCCTCGCGAAGGCCGCGCCGGTGTTCAAGGAGCCGACTTGGCTCGACGCGGCGGAGGGTGCTATGCGTTTCGTCACCGAGCAGATGACCGAAAATGGCCGATTGAAGCACACCTGGCGCGGAGGCCGGCTGAATCATCCCGCGACCTTGGACGACTACGCCAACCTCTGCGAAGCCGCCCTTGCGCTTTACGAGGCCACGGCCGCCGCGGACCATCTCGCTCAGGCCGAAGCCTGGGTCCAGATCCTCGATACCCACTACTGGGATCCCGAGGGCGGCGGGTACTTTCTGACCGCCGACGACACCGAGCAGCTCATCGTCCGCACCAAGACCGCCAACGACAACGCGGTTCCCTCCGGAAACGGCACTATGACGGGGGTCCTTGCCAAGCTCTACTACCTGACCGGCAAAGCGGTCCATCGCGAGCGGGCGGAGGCGGTCATCGCGGCTTTCTCCGGCGAGCTTCAACGCAATTTCTTTCCGCTTTCCACGCTCTTGAACGGTAGCGAACTGCTGCAGTCGGCGGTGCAGGTGGTCATCGTCGGCGAGCGGAACGCCGAAGATACGTGCGCCTTATTATACACTATATATAGTACGTATACACCATTAATTCTACTAAATCTTGTGCCACCTGGATTCGAGTTGCCGGCGGACCATCCCGCTTGCGGCAAGGGACAGACCGATGGCCGGGCCACGGTCTACATTTGCAGGGGCCAGACCTGCTCGCTGCCGATCACGGATGCGGCCGAACTCGGCCGGGCCCTCGGCGCCGCGCCCCACATTCCCGGGGAGGTGACAACTCCGGGCGGCGCGGGGTAAGCTCGCGACCACCAACGAGGTCCCTCAACCGCCGCGACTCAGGCCAGGACCGCCTCAAACCCTAGGGAGGCCCAATGTCCGATCTCACCACTCCGGGCGCCGACGGCGAATTCGGCGCCTACATCGCCCTGCCCGCGACCACGCCGGCCCCCGGCATCGTCGTGGCCCAGGAGATCTTCGGCGTCAACCAGGTCATGCGCGACGTCTGCGACTGGCTGGCCGGCGAAGGCTATGTCGCCGCCTGTCCGGATCTGTTCTGGCGCATCGAGCCGGGCATCCAGCTGACCGACAAGACCCAAGCCGAGTGGGCCCGCGCTTTCGAGCTGTTCAACCTCTTCGACGTCGACAAGGGCGTCGAGGATATGAAGAAGACCTTGGCCCAGCTGCGCAGGCACGACGCCTGCAACGGCCGGGTCGGTTCCGTCGGATACTGCCTGGGCGGCAAGATCGCCTACCTCATGGCGACCCGCTCGGACGCCGACAGCAACGTCGGGTACTACGGCGTCGGCCTCGACGAGTTGCTGGGCGAGGCGGAACGGATCACCAGGCCGCTTTTGATGCACATGGCCTCCAAGGACGGCTTCGTACCGCCGGAGGCGCAGGAGAAGATCAAGGCCGTCTTCGCGCCCCACAGCCGAATCACGCTCCACGTCTACGAGGGCCAGGACCACGCCTTTGCGCGCCCGGGCGGCGAGCACTACGATGAGGCGGCGGCCAAGCTCGCCAACGACCGCACCCTGGCGTTCTTCAAGGAGACTCTCGGCTCATGACCCACGCAATCCGTATTCATCAGACCGGCGGCCCCGAGGTCTTGACCTGGGAAACCGTCGAGCTCGGCACGCCGGGTCCGGGCGAGGCCCGTATCCAACAGAGCGCCGTCGGGCTCAACTACATCGACGTCTATCACCGTAGCGGCCTCTACCCGGTGCCCGCGCTGCCGACGGCGATCGGCATGGAGGCCGCCGGCCAGGTCGAATCCGTCGGCGAGGGGGTCAACGATCTCAGGCCGGGGGACCGCGTCGCCTATGCCGCGCCGCCCGTGGGAGCCTATGCCGAAGCCCGGCTCATGCCGGCCGACCGCCTGGTGAAGCTGCCCGACGGCATCTCCGACCTGCAGGCGGCGGCGATGATGCTCCAGGGCATGACGGTCCAATATTTGATCCGCCGAACCTTCCGGGTGAGCAAGGGCGACACCGTGCTGTTCCACGCCGCGGCCGGTGGTGTCGGCCTGATCGCCTGTCAGTGGCTGAAGCACCTCGGAGCGACGGTGATCGGCACGGTAGGCTCGGACGAGAAGGCCGAGTTGGCTCGAGCCCACGGCTGCGATCATCCGGTCAACTACCGGACGGAAAATTTCGTCGATCGGGTGCGCGAGATCACCGACGGCGCCGGGGTTCCCGTGGTCTACGACTCGGTCGGCAAGGACACTTTCGAGGGCTCGCTCGACTGCCTGGCGCCGCTCGGCATGTTCGTGGGCTTCGGCAACGCCTCGGGGCCGGTCCCGCCCTTCAACATGGGCGTGCTCGCGCAGAAGGGCTCGCTGTTCGTCACCCGGCCGACGCTGATGACCTACACGGCCAAGCGCGCGGACCTCCTGGCCAGCGCCAACGAGCTGTTCGACGTTGTGCTCTCGGACGCTGTCAAAATAGAGATCAATCAGACCTATCCGCTCGCCGAAACGGCGCAGGCGCACCGCGATCTGGAGGCTCGCAAGACCACCGGCTCGACCGTGTTTCTGCCCTGACCAGGGGCGAACTCCGGCCTATTGGTTCATGGCGTCGAAGAAGTCGGCGTTGCTTTTCGAGTGCTTGAGCTTGTCCAGCAGGAACTCGACCGAGTCGGTGACGCCCATCGGCATGAGGATCCGTCTGAGCACCCACATCTTTGACAAGGTCCCCTTGTCGACCAGGAGCTCCTCCTTGCGGGTCCCCGACTTGCCGATGTCCATGGCCGGCCAGGTCCGCTTGTCGGCCAGCTTCCGGTCGAGCACGATCTCGGAGTTGCCGGTGCCCTTGAACTCCTCGAAGATTACTTCGTCCATACGGCTGCCGGTGTCGATCAGGGCCGTCGAAATGATGGTCAGGCTGCCGCCTTCCTCGATGTTACGGGCCGCGCCGAAAAAGCGCTTGGGCCGCTGCAGGGCGTTGGCGTCCACGCCGCCGGTCAGCACCTTGCCGGAGCTCGGCACGACGGTGTTGTAGGCGCGCGCCAAGCGCGTGATGGAATCCAGCAGGATCACCACGTCCTTCTTGTGCTCGACCAGCCGCTTGGCCTTCTCGATCACCATCTCAGCGACCTGAACGTGACGCGTGGCCGGCTCGTCGAAGGTCGAGCTGACCACCTCGCCCTTGACCGACCGGTCCATGTCGGTCACCTCCTCGGGCCGCTCGTCGATGAGCAGGACGATGAGGTAGACCTCCGGATGATTGGCCGCAACCGAATGGGCCAGGTTCTGCAGGATCATGGTCTTGCCGGTGCGCGGCGGTGCGACGATGAGCGCGCGCTGTCCTTTGCCCAAGGGTGCGGTCAGATCGATGACCCGGGGGGTCAAATCCTTGATCGTGGGATCCTCTATCTCAAGCGTCAGCTTCTCGTCGGGGTAGAGCGGCGTCAAGTTGTCGAAGTTGATCCGATGGCGCGTGTTCTCCGGCGGGTCGAAATTGATCTTGTTGATCTTGAGCAGCGCGAAATACCGCTCGCCGTCCTTGGGCGAGCGGATCTGGCCTTCCACGGTGTCCCCGGTGCGCAGCCCGAAACGCCGCACCTGGCTCGGACTGACGTAGATGTCGTCGGGTCCCGGCAGGTAGTTCGCCTCGGGCGACCGCAGGAAGCCGAACCCGTCCTGCAACACTTCCAGCACGCCGGCGCCGAAGATCGCCACGTCGTTCTCGGCAAGCTGCTTGAGGATCGCGAACATCATGTCCTGCTTGCGCAGGGTGCTCGCATTCTCGATTTCCAGCTCTTCGGCATATGCCAGAAGATCCGCCGGGCTCTTGGTCTTCAGTTCTTGGAGATCCATCGATTTTGCCGCTGATGAGGTCGCTGGCCGGAACCGGCCGAGTCGGTGGGAAGGGAGGCTGTGCCGCTTGCGACGATGCTTATGAAGGGGCCGGTCGGCCGCCTGGAACGCTGGGGGAAGTCGTCGGATTGGATCGCGGTTCAAAAGCCCGCTGAATCAATGTGGGAAGCGCCGCGCCAAGTAGCAAGTGTAGACTGGCAGGATTTCGTTAGCCAACCGTTAACCAAGAGTCAAGCCGCAAGGCGACCCACTCAAAACGGTTTGACCACCACCAGGAGCACGATCCCGATCATGGCAAGGCCGGGGATATCGTGCGCCCGGCGGTAGAAACGTTCTCTGCGGCGGTGCCCGTCTTCGGCGAAATGCCGCCGCCAGCGCGCAAAGGCGACATGCGTGACCTGCATCACGGCCAACAGCGCGAGCTTGCCGTGGAACCAGGTTTCGCTCCAAGCATCCAGATGGGCCGCCAGCATGAGCCCGAAGAACCAGGACAGGAGCATGGTGGGATTGATGATGATGCCGAGCAGGCGCCGCTCCATCACCTTGAAGGTTTCCGACTGGACGGACCCGGGTTCGGCCCGACAGTGATAGGCAAAGAGCTGCGGCAGGTAGAGCATCCCCGTCATCCAGGTCATCACCGAAATGATATGCAGTGCGCTCACCCAAGGATAACCCGCGCCAAGAAACCCCGTCATCGCTTCCACTGCTCCTGCGCCGCCGGCCCATAGGGGCAGTTGCGCCAGCGAGCCGGGCAGATCCGCTTTCCGGCCTGGGAACAGACTGCTCTATCCCCGGTCAGACAGTCCCGCACGAGCCGCGCCAGACCGGTGACGAAATTCGTGCCGATGCCCACGGTCTCTACCCGAAAATAGCCCGGTATGCCATTTTTCAAAGCCAGGGCCCGATACTCGATGTCCAGTTCCACCAGGGTTTCGGAGTGCTCGGACACGAAGGCGATCGGCGCGAGGACGACGGGAACCTGGTCGCGCCCGGCGCGAACGACCTCCGCGTCGGTCGAGGGGCCGATCCACTCCATGGGTCCGACCCGGCTCTGATAGCAGACCAACCAGTCTAGATCCTCCTCGGCCAGTGCCTCGACGACGGCCGCAGCGCTCTGCTCGACCTGCCATTGATAAGGATCGCCGCGCTCGACGATCTTCTTCGGCAGGCCGTGCGCCGAGAACAGCAGGCGCGGCTTGCCCATGCCCGCCGCCTCCCGCAGGGCAGGACGTATCCGCTCGGCAACCTCCGCAACGAACCCGGGATCTTTGGGGAAACAGCAGACCGCCATCATCCTGGCCTCGAGCCCGACGGCGGCCGCACCTCGTTGCCAGGCTGCAATCGAAGATCCCGTGGTCGTCACCGAGAACTGCGGATACAGCGGCAACAGGACGATTTGATCCGGGCCAAAGGCCGCAACCGCAGACACCGTTTCCTCCGTCATCGGGTGCCAATAGCGCATTGCAATAAACACCCGGACCTCTCCAAGGTCCCCCAGCGTCGCCTCGAGAGCATCCGCCTGGGCCCGCGTATTGGTCAGCAGCGGGGAGCTGCCGCCCAGATGGGCGTAGATCTCCCGGGCAACCGGCGCGCGGCGAGAAGAAATGAACTTAGCCAGCAGCCAGCGAATCGGTTTCGGCGCGCCGATGATCGCGGGATCATAGAAAAGGTTGAAAAGGAACGGCTGGACCGCCTCGGGCCGGTCCGGTCCTCCCAGGTTGAACAGCACCACGGCGGTCTTGCTCATGACCGACCAGTCCTCGTCAGATTGCCCACTAAACGCTCACCGGGCCGACCAGCCCTGAACAAGTTCCACCAGTTCGCCGACATGTTCCGGATCCGCTTCAGGTACAATCCCGCTGCCCAGATTGAACACAAAGGGCCCGCCGGCCAAGGTCTCGAGAATCTCGGTGGCCGACCGTCGCAGCGCCTCTCCGCCGGCGACCAGGAGAATCGGATCCAGATTTCCCTGGACGGCAACTTGGCTTTGAAGCTCGTCTCGTACCCAAGCTGGAGGCATCGTGCTATCGACGGCAACCGCGTCGGCACCGGACTCGGCCGCGATATCCCGATACATGAGCCCCGCGCCCCGGGGAAACAGAATGATCGGTATGTGCGGATGGTTCGCCTTGATTCGCCGGATAATTTCCGCGTTGGGATCGAGACACCACTGCCGCATCCCATTGGCCGTCAGGGCGCCAGCCCAGGAATCGAAAAGTTGCAGAACTTCGACGCCGGCAGCAATCTGTGATTCGAGATATTGCGTGGTGGCATCCACCAACAGCTCGATCAGCTTTCGGAACCCTTCAGGATCCCCGTAGGCCCAGGTTTTGACTTTGGCGAACTCTCTCGTGCCGCCGCCCTCGACCATATAGCTCGCGACAGTCCAAGGCGCCCCGGCGAACCCGATGAGAGCCGTTTCAGGGCCCAGCTCCGACCGGATCCCGCGAACCGTCTCATAGACCGGCGCCAGTGTCCCGTCGAAGGAATCCATCGATAACCGCGCGAGTTCCCCCGGGGCACCGACCGGATCCAGGCGAGGGCCGCGGCCTTCCTCGAACCAGACCTTTTGGCCCAGCGCATGAGGCACGACCATGATATCCGAAAACAGAATCGCGGCATCGAAGCCGAAGCGCCGAATCGGCTGCAGCGTCACTTCGATGGCAAGCTCTGGGGTATAGCAGAAGTCCAGGAAGCTCGGCGCTTTTTTCCGAGTGGCCCGGTATTCTGGAAGATATCGACCCGCCTGCCGCATCAACCAGATTGGGGGCCGTGCACAGGCCTCCCCGCGAAGCGCCCGCAACAGCAGCTTTGATTCCATGCCGCTATCCATGGGAGACACAGGGTCTAAAGTTGGCGGCGACTGGTTCACCTCGGCTCCTTTCAATTCAAATATCTTACTTATCAAGGTTGGTTGTGGTTGTAGTTGATCCCTGTGAATCGCGAGGATTAGCAAGAGATCCACGGCCTTTTCCGCAAGCTCTCCAGATGGCTTTGTGCTGTGCATTCCCCTGTGCAAGGGTCTTAGCACATATGACAGGAATGCCAAGAACCGGGCCGGCTTGCACTGTGCTCGGAACCGATGGATAACGAGGATAACCTTGCTCCGGCATATCGCTGCTCCGGGTTTTCCCCGGATTTTCCTGGTCGGTTCCATGCGGCGGGAAGTTTGCGGAGGTTCGCGAGGCAAGGGTGCAAGGATTTTGTAGAGGCGTGCGAAAAGTGGCAATTATCCCCGTTATTCGTCTATCTTGGCACTGGGATGGACCGAGATGACCGCCCATCACATGCACTTGGTTTCCGACGCCACGGGCGAAACCGTGAGTTCGGTGGCACGGGCCTGCCTCGTTCAGTTCGCGGGTGTGGAGCCGATCGAGCATGCATGGACCTTGATTCGGACCAAGGGTCAGATGACCAAGGTTCTGAAGGGGGTCGAGACCAACCCCGGGGCCGTCCTCTTCACTATCGTCAACGATGAGCTTCGAACCGTCCTGGTCGAGGGGTGTCGACAATTAGGCGTGCCCTGCGTTCCCGTTCTGGATCCTGTAATTCACACGCTGGCTGCATATTTCCAGGTGGAAATTCGAGGTCGGCCAGGCCTGCAGCATGCCCTCGATGCCGAGTATTACCATCGGATCGATGCGATGAACTATGTCCTCACGCATGACGACGGCCAATGCGGCGCGGAGCTGAACCAGGCCGATGTCGTGTTGGTCGGGGTATCCCGCACATCCAAGACCCCGACCTGCATCTACCTGGCCAATAGGGGCATAAAAGCGGCGAACGTACCGATCGTCCCTGGGTGCCCGCTGCCCGACGAGCTGCTCAATCTTACCCGGCCGCTGGTCGTGGGGCTTACCAAGGAACCGGCGCGTTTGGTGCAGCTACGGCGGAATCGGCTGCGCATGATCTCGCAGGGCGGCGAGGAAACCGACTACACGGACCTCGAGAGCGTGCGCGAGGAGGTGGCCATGGCGCGACGACTGTGCGGTAAATACGAGTGGCCCGTGATCGATGTGACGCGGCGCTCGATCGAGGAAACCGCTGCCACGATCATGAACTACTACACGCGGCACACCGAGGCATGAAGATCATGACAAAGGTTTCATACATGGAGCAGATCGGCACACCGGTTCCGAAAGCGCCGGACGTCGTATTGGCGTCGTCCAGCCCGTCCCGCCGTAGACTTTTGGCAAACGCCGGGGTCCCGGTCACCTGCGAGGCTGCGGAAATAGACGAACAAGGCGTCAAAGCCGCGCTGGCAAGCGAGGCTGCCGATGCGGCCCAAGTGGCGGAGACTCTGGCCGAGCTGAAGGCCCAACGGATCGCGCGCCGGTTCCCCGGCGCCCTTGTCATTGGTGCCGATCAGATGCTCGAGTGCGATGGCGCCTGGTTCGACAAACCCGAATCTATGGGCCAAGCCAAGGAGCAGTTGCAGGCCCTGAGTGGCCGAACCCACAGGCTCATCTCCTCCGCCTGCGTGGTGCGCGACGTTGCCTGCCTCTGGCACCACGGAGATCACGCGCGGCTGACCATGCGACCGCTCAGCGACGATTTCATAGACGCGTATCTGGCAGTCGTCGGCAAGCGCGCCCTCGAGTCGGTCGGTGCCTACCAGCTGGAGGGCTCGGGAGCACAGCTGTTCAGCCGCGTCCAGGGCGACTACTTCACGATACTCGGTCTGCCGCTGCTCCCGCTGCTCGATTTTCTGCGAAACCACCGGGTCCTTCTCACATGACCCTCAGCGGCAGGGCCAAGCTCGCCGGCGTCATCGGCTGGCCGGTAGCGCACTCCCGGTCGCCGCGACTCCACGGATATTGGCTGCAGTACCACCGGATCGATGGTGCCTACGTACCTTTGCCGGTTCGTGCCGAGGCGTTCGAGCGAGGACTAAGGTGCCTGGCCGACATGGGATTTCGCGGCGTCAATGTGACCGTTCCGCACAAGGAGGCCGCACTCGCCGCCTGCGACGAGATCGAGGACTCGGGTCGTCGCCTCGGCGCGGTCAACACCGTCGTGATGGACGGCGGCCGGCTGCACGGCTTCAACAGCGACGGCTTCGGTTTCATCGAGAACCTCAGGGAGGGTGCCCCGGCCTGGCAAGCCCGCAAGGCGCCGGCTGTGGTGATTGGCGCCGGTGGCGCCGCGCGGGCCGTGGTGGCCGCCTTGATCGACGCCGGGGCGCCCGAGATCCGCGTCGTCAACCGGACGCGGCCGCGCGCCGAGGCCGTGGCGAAGGAGCTGGACGGACCCGTACAGGTCTTGGAATGGCCGGAACGCAGCCGGGCTCTTTCCGAGGCCGGGCTACTGGTCAACACGACAAGTCTCGGGATGACGGGGCAGCCGCCGCTCGAACTCGATCTTGCCGGCTTGCCCGCGTCCGCGCTGGTCAACGATATCGTCTATGCGCCCCTGGAAACACCGCTGCTGGCACGGGCTCGCGCGCGAGGCAATCTTGCGGTCGATGGTCTCGGCATGCTGCTGCACCAAGCGCGCCCTGGATTCGCGGCATGGTTCGGCGTCGAACCGGAGGTGACCTCGGAGCTGCGCCGTTTCGTGCTTGCCGAGTGATGCGGGGTCGGCCGACGTGGTGATCCTTGGTCTGACCGGCTCCATCGGCATGGGCAAATCGACCGCGGCGCACATGTTCCGCCTGCTCGGGATCCCTGTCCATGATGCGGATGCGGCCGTTCATCGGCTGCTTGGCCGGGGGGGGGCCGCGGTCGCCGCTGTCGAGTCGGCGTTCCCCGGCGTTGCCCGGGGCGGCGCGGTCGACCGGCAACGCCTTGCGGAGCGCGTCTTCGACGACCCCGCCGCGCTCGCCCGGCTGGAAGCGATCCTTCACCCCAAGGTACGCCTTGCGACTCTCGACTTCCTGAAGCGTCAGGCACGAACACGCAGCGCCGTCGTGGTACTGGACATACCGCTGATGTTCGAGACCGGTGGCCAGCAGATGTGCGACGCCGTCGTCGTCGTCAGCGCCCCCCCCGCGGTCCAGGCGTCGCGTGTCTTGGCGCGCAAGGGGATGACGCCGGAGCGCTACAAGGCCATCTTGGCAAAGCAGGTAACTGACCGGGAAAAGCGTCGCCGGGCGGACTTTGTCGTCCCAACCGGCGGCAGCAAGCGCGACACCTTGCGCCGACTCGCAGCGATCGTCAGACTGATGCGCGGGCGGGCCGGGCGCCATTGGCCGCCGTTTGGCCGGCGGCCGTTGCCGGGGGAACGCATTATCCAGCCACGAGGGAAGCGCCATGCGTGAAATCGTTTTGGACACGGAAACCACCGGCCTCGACCCGGCCGCCGGCCACCGGATCGTCGAGATCGCGTGCCTCGAGCTGCTCAACGGCGTAGCGACCGGCGGCCAGTTTCAGCGCTACGTGAATCCTGAGCGGGACATGCCGGAAGAAGCCTTCAAGGTGCATGGTCTGAGCGCGGATTTTCTCGCCCGGCATCCGGTTTTCGCGGAAATCGCCGGCGAATTTCTCGAGTTCATCGACTCCGCGCCCTTGGTCATTCACAACGCCGAGTTCGACCTGCGTTTCATCAACGCGGAGCTGGCCCTGCTCGAGCGCCCGGCGCTCGATCCGGGACGGGCGATTGATACGCTGCCCCTGGCGCGCCGCCGCTTTCCCGGCGCCCAGGTCAACCTCGATGCCCTGTGCCGGCGGTTCGGGATCGACAACTCGGCCCGGTCTCTGCACGGCGCGCTGCTCGACTGCGAGCTCTTGGCCGAGGTCTATCTGGAGCTGAACGGGGGCCGCCAGCCCGATCTGGGCTTGGCCCAGAACCGAGTGACCAGCGTCGTATCGTCCAGCGGAGAGCGTCCGCGGCGGCCCGCGCGCGTGCACGAAGCGAGCCCCGAAGAACTCGAAGCCCACAAGGCGCTGGTCGAGAAGCTGCGCGATCCGATCTGGCGAACTTGATGCCGGCGGCTCTTAGCAAGCAGCCGGGCTCGGGCTAAGCGGTCTCCGCCTGGACCTGCTGCGCACCTCTCTCTTTGCGGCTTCTATAGAGCTCTTCGAAGTCGATCGGGTTGATCAACAAGGGCGGGAACCCGCCGTCGCGCGTGACGTCGCTGATCACGGCGCGCGCGAAGGGGAAGAGAAACCGCGGCACTTCGACCAGCATCAGACGCTCGATCTGGTTCTTGGGGACGTCTTGACCCACCGTGGCCAATCCGCCGAAGTCCAGTTCGACAAGGAAAGCAACCTTCTCCTGGATACTGGCCTTGACCCGCGTCGCCAGGAGAACTTCGTAGAGCCGCTCTTTCAGGTTACGGACCTGGACGTCGATGTTGACGTCGAGTTCCGGCCCCTTCTGCACTTCCGCATAGATGAGCGGCGCGTTGGGGTTTTCGAACGACAGGTCCTTTACGTAGTGGGTGTTCAGCAAGAGCTGTGCATCGGCCTGCTGCCCCGCGGACCCGCGCTTGTCTGCCTCGTCGGCTCCGTTGGGCGAATTCTCCTGCTCGAGATCGTCGGCCATGGTGCTCTCCTGGTCGTTGGGGCACAGTGGCTAACACGGATCATGCCTTGGCACAACCACAGGCCCTCGCCATTCCGGGCGCCTATCCGGCTGTCGGATCGTAGGGTACGACGGCGGCGTTCGTCACCTCCTGGCCGGTCAGGCCCCGAATGAATCCCCAATGGGTCACGACCAGCATGTGGCGCCAGTCCTCGAGCACCGACGTGGCCGCACGAAACCGGCCGCAGCGTTCGAAAAGCTCGGTTTCCGTCTCGATGTCGGGCCACCAGCGCTCGGCCATATCGCCGAACTCGAAGTCGGGCCAACGCGTGGTGAGATGCGAGCGTGGCGAACCGACATCGCAGGTGAAGAAGGCCCGTTCCCGCACCATAGGATCCACCGTGACCGGCAAGCGGAGCTGATCGGCGATGAGCTCCGCGGTCTCCAGGGTGCGGGAATAGGGGCTGGCGAGTATCCGGCGGATGTCGTAGCCGAGCAGCGTCCGGCCAGCGTTGCGGGCCTGGGCGATACCTTCCTCGGTCAGGCCCGGGTCCACGAACCCCGGATCCTCGCGGGTCGCGCCGAAATGCACGTTGAAATGCGACTGGCCGTGACGCACCAGGATCATCGAGGCAGCCTCCGTGAGGGGTCTCGATCGGGCCCGGGCCGGTCCGTCAGATCGTCGTACTCCCCGTCGATCGTGCGGCCGCCCGGACGCTGCCGATGGACCTCTCGGCCGTCAACGAACACGCGGGTTTCGGCCCTGGCGGCGAGATATCGGCCGATCGCCCGGCGCAGGCCGTCGCGCAGCGACGGAACGAACAGCAGCGCACCAAGGAAGTCGGTCACAAATCCCGGAGTGAGAAGGAGCGCCCCGGCGACCAGTAGACAAAGGCCGTCGAAAAGCTCGCGCGTCGGTAGTTCACCTCGCTCCATCTGGCTCCGGGCACGGGACAGGATCGCCAGGCCCTGCGCGCGCAAAAGCCAGGTGCCCAGGACCGCGGTCAGGGCGATCAGTGCCAATGTCGGCCAGAGCCCGACGAGACCGCCGACCTCGATGAACACCGCGATTTCGATCAGGGGCACGCAGATGAAGGCGATCAGAATCAGGAAGCCCATGCTGGCTCTTTCTTTTTCCTTAGGGGTTTCTTATGTACTGTCCATAGGGGTGACATACCATAGGCCCCGACAACCGCAGTCAACGGTGTCGATGTCCCGAGTTCGGTCACGGGCGTCATACCCGGCATGGTCTTAGATTTATGGGCAACGGTCTCCAATTTCTCGACATAATTCTTCTGGCTGCGGTCGCCGGCTTCCTGGTGTTGCGACTGCGCAGTGTCCTGGGTCGGCGCGGCGGCCACGAAGAGCCGCCCGAGCGCTACGATCCCTTCAAGGCTGAAAAGCCGGAAGGCACGGCGGAGGACAAGGTCGTCCACCTGCCGGACCGAAGCGAAAAGAGCGAAAGCGACAGGCCTGTCGGCGAAGATCTGAGCGCCTCCGCAGGCGGCTCCACCGATCCTGATACGCCGCTCGCAGCCGGCCTCACGCAAATAAAGCTGGCCGACAGCGGTTTCGACGAAACGACTTTCCTCGACGGCGCCAAAGGGGCCTTCGACATGATCATCAACGCCTTCGGCCAGGGCGACACGAGGACCTTGCGGCCGTTGCTGAGCAACGATGTCTACGAGGACTTTGCCGGCGCCATCAAGGCCCGCGTCGAGGCCGGGGAAACCTTGGAAACAACACTGATCGGCGTCAAGGAGGCCGAGCTGATCGAGGCGGAACTCCAGGGTCGGACCGCCTTCGCCACAATCAAGTTCGTGTCCGAACAGATCAACGTCACGCGCGATGCCGATGGCGAGGTGGTCGATGGCGACCCGAACCATGTTGCGTCGATCACGGATATCTGGACCTTCGCCCGCAACACCCGCAGCCGCGACCCTAACTGGACTCTGGTTGCCACGCGCAGCTCGAACTGAGCCCGGCTCGGCCCGGGCCACCTTGAAATGACGCGCAGAAGCGGCTCGCTGGGCGCCTGGGCGGTCGGCTCGCTGCTGTTGACGGCTTCGGTTCTGGTCGCCTGCGAGAGAGAACCGATAAAACCCGAGCCGGTCGCGGTCCCGGAACGAATTCTTTTGACCGAGACGGCCTTCGCGCAGCTCCCAGACTGGCAAACGGATTCGGTAGCCGAAGCCCTGCCTGCCTTGCGGCGCTCCTGTGCGCGGCTGCTCGGGCAGCCGAGTGGCCGGCCCGTCGGCCCGAAGGGTCTGGCCGGCAGGGTTCTGGATTGGCAGCAGCCCTGCGCGACCCTCGAGCAGCTCCCAGCGGGCGACGATGCCGCTCTGCGTGCGGTGCTGGAGGCCGGGTTCGTCCCCTTCGAGGTCGCCGGACCGGATACGGCCGAAGGCCTTTTCACCGGCTATTACGAGGCGGAGCTGCGCGGCGCGTTGCGTCCCGAGGGAGTCTACCGCTGGCCGCTCTTCACACTGCCCGAAGATCTGGTCACCGTGGATCTCGACCTGTTCCGGGCCGATCTTCAAGGCGAGCGGATCTACGGCCGGGTCCAGAACGGGCGGCTGGTCCCCTATTACAGCCGGGCGGAAATCGATGACGGGGCCCTGACCGGCCGCGGGCTGGAGCTCCTCTGGGTCGACGACCCGGTCGATGCGTTCTTTCTTCACGTGCAAGGCTCCGGCCAAGTGGCGCTGCCGGACGGCTCGACGATACGGGTCGGCTTCGCCGGCTCGAACGGCCGCACCTTCTATGCCATCGGGCGGGCTCTGGTCGACGAAGGCAGGGTGCCGAGAAACCGCGCCTCCATGCAGGGGATCCGAACCTGGCTGCGCGGCAACCCGCAAAAGGCCGCGGCCGTGATGCAGCGCAATCCCCGCTACATCTTTTTCCGCAGGATCGACGGTGAGGGACCGATCGGCGCCCAGGGCGTGGCGCTGACCGCCGGCCGCAGCCTGGCGGTCGACCCGGCCTTTCTGCCGCTGGGCGCGCCGGTGTGGCTCGATACGACTTGGCCCGCCAGCGACCGTCCGCTACGCCGCCTCATGGTCGCCCAGGACAGCGGCAGCGCCATCAAAGGCCCCGTGCGCGGCGATTTCTTTTGGGGTGCCGGCGAGCCGGCGCTCGAACAGGCCGGACGGATGAGACAGAGGGGTACCTACTATCTCCTGCTGCCGAGAACCGTCGCCGAGCGCCGCCGCACGACGAGCTGACCGGCGCGAACACGCGCCGCGGCTTGCATTTTCCAAGGTGCCGCCGCATTGTTCATCCCGACAGTCGGGAAGGCGCGTCAATGTCCGAAAAACCGCCCCGCGTGGGGCTTTTTGTTACTTGCCTGGTCGATCTCTTCCGGCCCACCGTCGGCTTTGCCGCGGCCAAGCTGCTGGAGGACGCCGGCTGCACGGTCGAGGTACCGCGCACCCAGACCTGCTGCGGCCAGCCGGCCTATAATTCCGGCGACCGCGGGGACGCCAGGTCGATCGCCGCACGCACCGTCGAGGCGTTCGAGGGGTACGACTACGTGGTCGCGCCCTCCGGGTCCTGTGCCGCCATGCTGCGCGAGCATTACCCGGCGCTCTTCACCGACGATCCGGGCATGGCCGCGAAAGCGGCCAAGCTGGCGGGTCGGACCTACGAGCTCGTTTCCTTTCTGACCGACGTGCGCGGGGTCACAGGGGTCGAGGCCCGGTTTCCGGGCAGCGTGACCTACCACGACTCCTGCTCCGGGCTGCGCGAGCTCGGCATCAAGCACCAGCCGCGCGCCCTGCTTGCCACCGTCGACGGACTGACCCTGGCCGAGCATGCCGACGCCGAGGTCTGTTGCGGCTTTGGTGGCACCTTCTGCGTCAAATACCCGGACATCTCCAACACGATGGTCAGTGAAAAGGCCGATGCGGTCGAGAGCACCGGGGCCGACACGTTACTGGCCGGCGACCTCGGCTGTCTCCTGAACATGGCGGGCAAGCTGAAACGCCGCGGCGCCAAAACGAGTATCCGCCACGTCGCTGAGGTGCTGGCCGGCATGACCGAGCAGCCGGCCATCGGCGAAAGCGCCGAGGGTTAGGCCGCCCATGGAGTCGAGTGCCCGCGCCTTCAAGGAGAACGCCCGCGCGGCGGTGGCCGATCCGCAGCTCAAGCGCGCGCTGTCCCACGTCAAGGAAGGCTTCATCGGCAAGCGCGCCAAGGCGGCCGCCAAGCTGCCCGAATTCGAGGTGCTGCGCGACGCCGCGCGCGACATCAAGAACCACACGCTCGATCATCTGGACCTGTACCTGGAGCACTACGAGCGCAAGGTGACCGAGACCGGCGGCCAGGTGCACTGGTGCCCGACCGCTGAGGACGCGCGCCGGGCGGTCCTTGAGATCTGCCGGGCGGTCGGCGCCCGCACGGTGACCAAGGGCAAGTCGATGATCGCCGAGGAGATCGCGCTCAACGACCATCTCGAGGCCAATGGCATCACGCCGGTCGAGACCGACCTAGGCGAGTATATCATCCAGCTGCGGGGCGAGACGCCCAGCCATATCATCGCCCCGGCGGTCCACCTGACCAAGGATCTGGTCGAGGCGGACTTCCGTGCGCACCACACGGCATTCCCGCCGGAACGGCCGCTCTCGGAGCCGCGCCAGCTGGTCAACGAGGCCCGCGAGGTGCTGCGCGGCAAGTACTTGGCCGCCGACGTCGGCATCACGGGCGCCAATTTCCTGGTCGCCGAGACCGGCACCTCGGTCATCGTGACCAACGAGGGCAACGGCGACCTGACTCAGGTGCTGCCCCGGGTCCACATAGTCGTGGCCAGCCTGGAGAAGGTTGTGCCGACCCTGGAGGATGTCAGCACGATCCTGCGCGTGTTGGCTCGCTCGGCCACCGGCCAGGAGTGCTCGACCTACACGACCTTCTCGACTGGGCCGCGACGTGCCGAGGATCCGGACGGTCCGGACCAGTACCATGTCGTCCTGCTCGACAACGGTCGCTCGAGCATGCTGGGCGGCGAGTTCCAGGACATGCTGCGCTGCATTCGCTGCGGCGCCTGCATGAACCACTGTCCGGTCTACCACGCGATCGGTGGTCACGCTTATGGCTGGGTCTATCCGGGTCCCATGGGCGCCGTGCTGACCCCGAACCTGATCGGCATAGAGGAAGCCGGACACTTGCCCAGCGCCTCGACCTTCTGCGGCCGCTGCGAGAGCGTCTGTCCGATGCGCATTCCGCTGCCGAAGATGATGCGCCACTGGCGCGAGCGCGAATTCGAGCGCCACCTGTCGCCGGCCGGCGCGCGCGCCGGGCTCGCGCTCTGGGCCTTCTTCGCCAAGCGGCCGTCACTGTACCACTTCGTGACGGGCATGGCCGCGCCTTTGCTGGCTGCACTGGGCCGGGGCCGTTTCAGGCGCCTGCCCTTGGCGGGCGGCTGGACCGCCCATCGCGATATGCCGGCACCGGAAGGCCGGACGTTCCGACAGCTCTGGGCCGGACGCCGGCAGGGGGAGTCCCGGTGAGCGAAGCGCGCGAACAGGTGCTTGGGGCCTTGCGCCGATCCCTGCGGCGCGGCGACACGGCGGGGACCTCGGCGACTGCCTCGCGGCTCGCCGAGCACCGGCGCAACCTGATTCCGGCCCGCGCCGACCTGCCCCGGGCCGAACAGGTCGCCCTCTTCGAGACCTGGGCAGTCCGGCAGGCGGCCAGCGTGGTCCGCGTGTCCGACGCCGCCGCCGTCCCCGGGGCGCTGGCCGCGTTCCTCAAGGCCGAGAACCTGCCGGCGGAGGTCCGCATGGCCCCCGATCCGGAGCTCGAGGCCCTGCCCTGGCGGGACCAGCCAATGCTTACCGTGACCAAGGGCCCGGCGCGCGACTCGGACGCGGTCTCGTTGACCGGGGCGCTGGCGGGAATCGCCGAAACCGGAACGCTCCTGCTCCATTCCGGGCCGGCCGGCCCGACCAGCCTCAATTTCCTGCCCGAGACCCACGTGGTCGTTCTGTCGGCGAACCGGATCGTGGCCTCCTACGAGGACGGCTGGGATATCCTGCGCGCCCGATTCGGAGAGGGGACCCTACCGCGTACGGTGAATTACATAACCGGCCCGTCGCGCACTGCGGACATCGAGCAGACCATCCAACTGGGCGCCCACGGCCCGCGCCGGCTGCACATCATCCTGGTCGGCGCCAACGCGGACGCAGAGCGGGACTAACGGCGCCATGCTCGACGATGCGGCCGGACTCTCGCCGCCCGCTGCGCTGGCGGCCATCGAGCGCGAGACCAGGGACCTGGGGTTCGCGATGGCCTCGGAGTCCCGCGCCGGCGCGCTGCTCCGCGTCCTGGCCGCCGCCAAGCCAGGCGGCTTTGTCCTGGAGCTCGGCACGGGGACCGGTCTCGCGACGGCATGGCTGCTCGACGGCATGGACTCCAGGTCCAGACTGATTACGGTCGAAGCGGAGCCGCGCCTGGCCGCCGTGGCCGAACGCCACCTGGCCGGCGACCCCCGCTTGGAAATCCGCATCGAGGACGCCCTGCACTTCCTCGAGGCCGAGCGGGAACAGCGCTACGACCTTATATTCGCGGACTGCATTCCCGGCAAGTTCGAAGGCCTTGAACGCGCTCTCAGGCTGCTC
>CAMYKD010000022.1:0-696 GCA_947258885.1 uncultured Kiloniellales bacterium
GCCGCGACGCGGATGATCTGCTTGCCGAAGTTCTTGCCCTCGAGCAGGCCCATGAAGGTGCGGGGGGCGTTCTCCAGGCCGTCGACGATGTCCTCGCGGTACTTGACCCGGCCGTCGCGGATCCAGGCGCCCATGGTCTCGACGAACTCCTTTTCTTGTTCCGCGAAGTCCCAGACGATGAAGCCGCGGATGGCGAGGCGCTTGGTCAGCACCGCGCGCATCAGCAGGGGGATCCGGTTGGGGCCGGCCGGCAGCTCGGTCGCGTTGTATTGCGCGATCAGGCCGCAGACCGGCATGCGGGCGAAGACGTTGAACAGCGGCAGCACGGCTTCGAAGACGGCGCCGCCGACGTTCTCGAAATAGACGTCGATGCCGTCGGGGCAGGCCTTTTCGAGCTGCGCCGGAAAGTCCGGGTCGCGGTGGCTGACGCAGGCGTCGAAGCCCAGCTCGGACGTCACATAGTCGCACTTCGCCGGCGAGCCGGCGACGCCGACCGCCCGGCAGCCCTCGATCCTGGCGATCTGGCCGACCGCCGAGCCGACGGCGCCCGAGGCGGCGGCCACGCACACGGTCTCGCCCTCCTTGGGCCGGCCGATGTTGAGCAGGCCGGTATAGGCGGTCATGCCCGGCATGCCGAGGATGCCGAGCGCGGTGGAGATCGGCGCCGCATTTCGGTCGACCTTGCGCAGGGCCTTG
>CAMYKD010000022.1:788-8374 GCA_947258885.1 uncultured Kiloniellales bacterium
GACCGCGCCGCCGACCATGACCTCGCCGACCTCGACCCCCTTGGCATAGGACTTGGCCGCGCTCATCCGCCCGCGCATGTAGGGGTCGAGCGACAGGTAGACGGTCCGGCACAAGACCTGGCCGTCGCCCGGCGCCGGCAGAGCGCTCTCGACCAGCTCGAAATCGCGTTCCAGGGGCGCGCCCTCGGGGCGCGCGGCCATCAGGATCTGGCGGTTCACGGTCTCCGGCATTGTTTCCTCCCCGAGGTCGATCGGTCCGCCGAAGCAGGCACTTTCCTTGGCGGCTTTTTTCACCATACTGCCGGTCAGGCTAGACGTGAAGGACCGGGAGGGGAGCATGGCTGAGCTGGTCGGCTACGAAAAGCGTGGAACGGTCGGGGTCGTCTTCCTTGACAATCCGCCGGTCAACGCGATGGGCGCGGCGGTGCGCCAGGGCGTGACGAAACATCTCATGCAGGCATTCGAAGACCCGGACATCCAGGCCGTGGTGCTGGTCGGCCGTGGACGCTGTTTCTCCGGCGGTGCCGACATCAAGGAGTTCGGCAAGCCCTTCGAGCCCCCGCACCTGCGCCAAGTGATCGACACCGCCGAGGACAGCCCGAAACCGGTCGTCGCCGCGATCCACGGCACGGCGGTGGGCGGCGGGCTCGAGCTGGCGCTCGGCTGCCACTACCGGGTCGGCGACCAGAGCGCGCGTCTCGGCCTGCCGGAGATCAAGCTGGGGCTGCTGCCCGGCGCCGGCGGCACCCAGCGCCTGCCGCGCCTGATCGGCGTCGCGCCGGCGCTCGCGATCATCCTGGACGGCGCATACCGGCCGGCCGACACGGCGCTCGCCCTGGGCCTGCTCGACGAGGTGGTCGAGGGCGACCTCGTCGAAGGCGCGGTCGCGTTTGCCGAACGGCTCGTGTCCGAGGGGCGGCCGCTGCGCAAGACGCGCGAGCTGGCGATCGATCCGCAGGGGGCGTCCGAGGTCTTCGAGACGACCCGCAAAAGCATCGCGCGCAAGGCGCGCGGCATGATCGCGCCCTATCGCTGCATCGAGAGCGTCGAGAACGCGGTCGCGCTGTCCTACGACGAGGGCATGGCCAAGGAGCGCGAGTATTTCCTGGAGTGCCTGGAGTCCGAGCAGTCCAAGGGGCAGCGGCACGCCTTCTTCGCCGAGCGCCAGGCGACCAAGATCCCGGATGTCGCCGCCGACACGCCCGTGCAGCCGATCGAGACCGCCGCGGTCCTCGGCTGCGGCACCATGGGCGGCGGCATCGCCATGAACTTCGCCAATGCCGGAATTCCGGTCCATCGCCATGAACTTCGCCAATGCCGGAATTCCGGTCGCCGTGCTCGAGGCCGAGGCCGAGGCGCTGGACAAGGGCCTCGCGATAATTCGCAAGAACTACGCCGGCAGCGTCTCGCGCGGCCGCATCATTCAGGAGCAGATGGACCGGCGCCTGGCGCTGATCGCCGGCACCACGGACTACCGCGACATCGCCGGGGCCGACATCGTGATCGAGGCGGTGTTCGAGGACATGGACCTCAAGAAGCGGGTCTACGCCACGCTCGACGAGACCTGCAAGCCGGCGGCCATTCTGGCGACCAACACCTCGACCCTCGACGTCGACGAGATCGCCGCCGCGACCAGGCGGCCGGAGAAGGTCATCGGCACCCATTTCTTCAGCCCGGCCAACGTCATGAAGCTGATGGAGAACGTGCGCGGGGCGAAGACCTCGGACGAGACCGTCGCGACCGTCATGAAACTGTCCAAGACGATCGGCAAGGTCGGGGTTCTGGTCGGCGTCTGCGACGGCTTCGTCGGCAACCGCATGCTCTATGCCTATACGCGCCAGGCCGCCTTCCTGCTCGAGGAGGGCGCGCTGCCCCATCAGGTCGACAAGGTCATATACGACTTCGGCTTTCCGATGGGACCCTTCGCCATGGGCGACTTGGCGGGCCTCGACGTCGGCTGGCGGATCCGCCAGCGCCGGGCCAAGACCCGGCCCAAGGACGAGCGCTACTCGCCGATCGCCGACCGGATCTGCGAGCGCGGCCGCTTCGGCCAGAAGACGAACGCCGGCTGGTACCGCTACGAGGAGGGCAGCCGCACGCCCCAGCCCGACCCCGAGATAGAGGAGCTGATCGTCGAGGTTTCGGCCGAGCTCGGTTTCGAGCGGCGCGAGATTTCCGAGCAGGAGATCCTCGAGCGTTGCATGTATCCGCTGATCAACGAGGGCGCCAAGATCCTCGAGGAGGGCATCGCGATCCGGGCGAGCGACATCGACGTGGTCTGGATCTACGGCTACGGCTTCCCGGTCCACCGCGGCGGCCCGATGTTCTACGCCGACCGCATCGGCGCCAAGGCGATCCACGAGACCATGAGCCGGCTCTACGACCGGCACGGCGAGATGCTGAAGCCCGCGCCGCTGCTGGCCGAGCTCGCCAAGTCCGGCAAGGGCTTCGCCGACCTTTAGAGCAGGGCCCGGCCACCATGGTCGGCCAGCAAGGAAGGGAAGGGTGCAGATGAGAGAAGCCGCCATCGTTTCGACCGCCCGGACGCCGATCGGCAAGGCGTTCCGCGGCGCGTTCAACAAGACCCACGGCGCGACCCTGGCCGGCCACGCCATCGCGCACGCCGTCGCCCGCGCCGGCATCGAGCCCGGGGAGGTCGAGGACGTGATCCTCGGCTGCGGCCTGCCGGAGGGCGCGACCGGCCACAACATCGCCCGCCTTGCGGCGGTGCGCGCCGGCCTGCCGGTGACCACCGCGGCGGCGACGGTCAACCGCTTCTGCAGCTCCGGCCTGCAAACCATCGCCATGGCCGCGCAGCGCGTCGTCGGCGAGCAGGTGCCGGCCGTCGTGGCCGGCGGCGTCGAATCCATCAGCCTGGTCCAGAACAACCTCAACCAGCACTTCTACACCGAGGACTGGCTGATGCGGCACAAGCCGGAGCTCTGGCTGTCGATGATCGAGACCGCGGATATCGTGGCCGCGCGCTACGGCGTCACCCGCGAGCAGCAGGACGAGTATGCGCTCGCCAGCCAGCAGCGCACCGCCGCGGCCCAGGAGGCCGGGCGCTTCGACGACGAGATCGTGCCGCTCGTCTCGGTCAAGGAGGTCACCGACAAGGAGACCGGCGAGACCCACGACGAGGAGGTCAAGCTCACCAAGGACGAGGGCAACCGCCCCTCGACCAATGCCGAGGGGCTGGCCGCGCTCGCGCCGGTCCTGGGCGAGGACAAGTTCATCACCGCCGGCAACGCCAGCCAGCTCTCCGACGGCGCCTCGGCCTGCGTGGTCATGGACGCCAAGCTGGCCGAACGGCGCGGCATCGCGCCACTCGGCATCTTCCGCGGCTTCACCGTCGCCGGCTGCGAGCCCGACGAGATGGGCATCGGCCCGGTTTTCGCCGTGCCGCGCCTGCTGGAACGGGCCGGGCTCAAGATGGACGACATCGACCTCTGGGAGCTGAACGAGGCCTTCGCCGTCCAGGTCGTCTACTGCCGCGACCGGCTCGGCATCCCCATGGACAAGCTCAACGTCGACGGCGGCTCGATCTCGATCGGCCACCCCTACGGCATGAGTGGCGCGCGCCTCGCCGGCCACGCCCTGATCGAGGGCAAGCGCCGCGGCGCCCGCTACGTGGTCGTCACCATGTGCATCGGCGGCGGCCAGGGGGCGGCCGGCCTGTTCGAGGTGGCCTGAGGCCCGGCGTGGTGGCCGACGACCCGGAGCTGATCGACGTTCGGAGCGACGAGCGTCTGGACCTAGCGCGGCTCGAGCCCTTTCTTCGGGAGCGTCTGCCCGGGGCCGAGGGTCCCCTGGAGCTGCGCCAGTTCGGCGGCGGTCACGCCAACCTGACCTACCTGCTCGGCTTCGGCGAGACGGAGTACGTGCTGCGGCGGCCGCCACTCGGCCCGGTGGCGCCCAGCTCGCACGACATGGCGCGCGAGCACCGCGTGCTGGCGGCGCTCTCCCGCGTCTTTCCGCTCGCGCCCCGCAGCTACCTGCTGTGCGACGATCCGGCGATCCTCGGCGCCCCTTTCCACGTCATGGAACGCCGCCACGGCATCGTGATACGCACCGACCTGCCGGAGGAGATCAAGGGCGATCCGGCCCTCAACCGGCGCATCGGCGAGATGATGGTCGACGTCCTGGCGGCGCTGCACCGGGTCGACTCGGGAGCCGCCGGCCTCGGCGACCTCGGCCGGCCCGAGGGCTTCGTCGGCCGTCAGCTCGACGGCTGGACCCGGCGCTGGCATGCGGCCAAGCAGGAGGACGTGGCGCGCATGGACGCGGTCGTTGCCTGGCTCGAGGGCGCGCTGCCGGCCTCTAGGACCGTCTCGCTGCTGCACAACGACTACAAGCTCGACAACATGATGGTCGGCGCCGAGGACCCGGCCCGGGCCGTCGCCGTCTTCGACTGGGACATGTGCACGCGCGGCGACCCGCTCATGGACCTGGGCTACCTGCTCACTTTCTGGGGCGAGGCGGGCGACGACCCGGCCTGGATCCTGGGCGCGTCCATGCCGACCTGGCACGACGGCTTCCCGAGCCGCGAGGCGGCGGTCGAGCGCTACGCGCGCGCCACCGGCTTCGATTGCGGCACGGTGCACTGGTACCACGTCTTCGGCGTGTTCAAGATCGCAGTCGTGCTGCAGCAGATCTATATCCGCTACCTGCGCGGCCAGACCCAGGACCGGCGCTTCGCCGTCTTCGGCGAGCGCATCGCGGCCTTGATCGACAAGGCGGCGACGCTGGCCGGTGTTTAGGCCGGCTTCGGAGCCCTCACGTATAGCGCCCGCTCATGATCGTCACACCGCCGTCGACGACGAGGTTCTGGCCGGTCGTCCAGGCGCCGGCCCGCGAGGCCAGGAAGACGGCCGCCCCGGCGATGTCCTCGGGCTCGCCGATGCGCCCTAGGGGATAGGACTCCATAGCCTGTGCGTAGGCGTGGTCGTCCTCCCAGAGGGCGCGGGCCATGTCGGTGCGCACCAGGCCGGGCGCGATGCAGTTGACGCGCACGTTGGCGCGCCCCCATTCGACCGCCAGGTTGCGCGCGAGTTGCATATCCGCGGCCTTGGAGAGCGCATAGGCGCCCAGCTTGCCATGGCCCTTCAGCCCGCCGATGCTGGAGACGATGATGACTACGCCGTCCTTCCGCTCGGCCATCTGCGGGATCACCATGTTGCAGAGCCAGAGGTTGCTCTTGACGTTGGTGTCCATGATTTTGTCGTAGGCGTCCTCGGAGATCTCCGCGAGCGGCCCGAAATGCGGGTTGACCGCGGCGTTGCAGACCAGCACGTCGATCTGTCCCCACTCGTCCAGCGTCCGGTCGACCAGATGGCGCAGCTGGCCCGTGTCGGAGATGTTGCACGGCACCGCGAGGGCCTCGCCGCCGGCGTCGATTATCTCGTCGGCGACCGTCTCGCACATCGCTTCCTTGCGGCTCGAGATGACCACACGGGCGCCGAAGGCGGCCAGGGCCTCGGCGATCGCCTTGCCGATGCCCTTGGTCGCGCCGGTGACCACGGCCACCTTGCCGGAGAGGTCGAACAGGCTATTGTCTATCATGGGTCTGGCCTCGATGGTGGGGCGGAACGCGAACGTTAGCGCGGCAGGGCCCGCTTGCAAAAGCTTCACGGTCGGCTTGGCGCGCGTGAGGAGCCATGGAGTTGAAACTGAGCGAAGCGGACGCCGCCTTCCGGCAGGAGGTCCGCAACTTCGTCGAGGCGAATCTGCCGCCGGAGATCAGGCGCAAGGTCGAGCTCGGGCTGCGGCTGGGCAAGGACGACTACGTGACCTGGCAGAAGATCCTCCACGAGAAGGGCTGGATCGCGCCGGCTTGGCCCAAGGAGCAGGGCGGCACCGGCTGGACCCCCGTCCAGCGCTACATCTTCGAGGAGGAGCTCGCGCTGGGCGCCACGCCGCCGATCATCGCCTTCGGTCTGCACATGGTGGGCCCGGTCCTCCTCGCCTTCGGCGGCCAGGCGCAGAAGGAGCGCTATCTGCCGCGTATCCTCGCCAGCGAAGACTGGTGGTGCCAGGGCTATTCGGAACCGGGCGCCGGCTCCGACCTCGCCGCGCTCAAGACCCGCGCGCTTCGCGACGGCGGCAACTATATCGTCAACGGCGCCAAGACCTGGACGACGTACGCTCAGCACGCCGACATGATGTTCTGCCTGGTGCGGACCGCCGACACGGGCAAGAAGCAGGAGGGTATCTCCTTCCTGCTGATCGACATGAAGAGCCCGGGGGTCACGGTGCGCCCGATCACGACGATCGACGGCGGGCAGGAGATCAACGAGGTGTTCCTCGACGACCTGCGGGTGCCGGCGGAGAACTTGGTGGGCGAGGAGGGTAAGGGCTGGACCATCGCCAAGTTCCTGCTCGGCCACGAGCGCACCGGCATCGCCGCGGTCGGCCGCTCCAAGAAGCAGCTCGGGCGGGTCCGGGAGATCGCGGCCCGGGAGCTGTCCGACGGGCGGCCGCTGATCGAGCAGGACCGGTTCCGCGAGAAGATCGCCGAAGTCGAGATCGACCTCCTGGCGCTCGAGTCCGTCGTCCTCCGGGTCCTGTCGGACGAGGCGGCGGGCCGCGCACCCGGTCCGCAGGCGTCGCTGCTCAAGATCAAGGGCACCGAGGTGCAACAGGCGATCACCGAGCTGCTGTTCGAGGCGGTCGGCAACTACGCCCATCCCTATGTCGCGGAGGCCCTGGAGGCCGGTTGGAACGAGGCGCCGATCGGTCCCGACTACGCCGCCACGATCGCGCCGCACTACTTCAACTGGCGCAAGGCCTCGATCTACGGCGGCACCAACGAGATCCAGAAGAACATCATCGCCAAGATGGTTCTGGGGTTCTGAGCGAGGCGCGGATGGACGGTGGGTTGACCGAGGAGCAGGCGCTGCTCAAGGACAGCGTCGAGCGCTTTATCGAGCGGGACTATCCCTTCGACACGCGCCGCGACCTGGCTGCCGGCGAGGAGGGGTTCAGCCGCGCCGTCTGGGCGCGCTTCGCTGAATTCGGCTGGCTCGCCGCGCCCTTGCCGGAGGCCCATGGAGGCCTCGGCGGAACGCCGGTCGAGGTCGCCATCCTGATGGAGGCCTTCGGCCGCGGGCTGGTGCTGGAGCCCTACCTCTCCACGGTGATCCTGGGCGGCGGTCTGCTGAGCCTGGGGGGCAGCGATGCGCAGAAGGCGGCGCTGCTGCCGCCCCTGGCAGAGGGCAAGCTCCTGCTCGCCTTCGCCTATGCCGAGCCGCAGTCGCGCTACAATCCGGGCGACGTGGAGACCAGGGCGGAGCGGCGGGACGATGCTTACCTGTTGAACGGCCGCAAGAGCGTCGTGTTCCATGCCGCCACGGCCGACAAGCTGATCGTTTCCGCCAGGACCGCGGGGGAGGCCCGGGACGCGGCGGGCATCGGCCTGTTCCTGGTCGATCGCGAGGCCGAGGGGCTGACCCTGCGCACCTATCCGACGGTCGATGGGCTGCGCGCCGCGGAGCTGCGGCTCGAGGATGTCACGGTCGACGGCGGGGCGGCGGTTGGCGAAGCCGGCGGGGCGCTGCCGATTATCGAGCAGGTGCTCGACCAGGCCA
>CAMYKD010000022.1:8430-75656 GCA_947258885.1 uncultured Kiloniellales bacterium
AATCGCGGTCTGCGCCGAAGCGGTCGGGACCATGGGCGCCCTGCTCGAGACGACGCGGGCCTATCTCGAAACGAGGACCCAGTTCGACGTTCCGATCGGCTCGTTCCAGGTCCTCCAGCATCGCGTAGTGGATATGTTCATGGCCTACGAGCTGTCCAGAGCGCTGGTCTATCGCGCGGCGGCGGCCGCGGAGGACGCTGCGGGCCGGGCGGCCGCCGCCTCGGCCGCCAAGGTCCAGGTCGGCAAGGCCGGCAGGATGATCGGGCAGGCGGCGATCCAGCTGCACGGGGGCATGGGCATGACCGAGGAGCTTGCGGTCGGGCACCACTTCAAGCGGCTCAGCATGATCGGCGCGCTCTTCGGGGACACGGACCATCACCTCCACCGCTTCGCCGCCCTGCGCAGGGCCTATTGAGCGAGATCAGCGCGCTGGACCACCGGTCTGTTCGGCTGGACCCCGTCTTCGGGCCAGGGCGATCAGCGTCAAGGCGCCGAGCATCAGCAGCACGGCGGTTGCCGCCATCTGCAGGTCGCTCCAGGGAACGAGGCCGCCGCCAGGCGTCGCGAAAAGCAGGCCGGCCAGCAAGATCAGGATCCGGAGCGGCCACTGCAGGACGGCATGGCGGGTCAGGTCGCCGACCAGCAGCAGATGCCCTTGCAATGCGCCCGCCGCCAGCGCGATCCCCAGGAAGGCGCTCGCGGTCGACAGCAGGATGTCCGGCCACGCGCCGTCCAGGATCAGTGCCGGCTCGAGCACGAAAAAGAAGGGGATGAAGTAGATGATGCTGCCGAGCCGCATGGCCTCGAGGCCGGTGCGCATGGGCGAGGCCTGGGCGAGCGCGGCGGCGGCGAAGGCGCCGAGCGCCACCGGCGGCGTGATGTAGGACATCATGCCCCAGTAGAGGATGAACAGGTGCACGGCCATGGGCGAGAGGCCGCCCTGGATCAGCGCCGGGGCCAGGATGATGGCCAGGAAGATGTAGGCCGCGGTCACGGTCATGCCGATGCCCATGATGAAGCTGGTCACCGCGCCCATGAGCAGCAGCACCAGAACCGAGCCGCCGGCCAGGAACACCAGGTCGTTGACCAGGGTGCCGGCCATGCCGGTCATGGAAAGGGCGCCGACGATTAGCCCGACCGCCGCGAGTATGGCCGTGAGTTCGGTCAGCAGCTTGCCCGTCGCAACCACGAAATCGAGGAGCTGCTGTCGACCCCAGCGGTTGTGCGGAAAGATCTGGTTGAGCGCGATCAGGATCGCCGTGGCATAGAACGGCGCGAGCGCCTCGCGGCGCAGATAGACCAGCATGAAGACCAGCAGGGTGAAGGCCAGGACGAAGTACCAGCCCTCCCGGAGCGTGGGGCCGAGCGCGGGCAGCTCCTCGCGCGGCAGGCCTTCGAGGTCCAGCCGGGCGGCGGCGGCGTCGATCTGGACGAACAGGCCGAAGAAGTAGAGCGCCGAGGGGATGACCGCCGCCACCGCGATATCGACGTAGGGCACCTCGATGATGGTCGCCATGATGAAGGCGGTGGCGCCCATGACCGGCGGCATCAGCACGCCTCCCGTGGACGCGCAGGCCTCGACGCCGCCGGCATAGGCCGGCCGGAAGCCGGTGCGCCGCATGGCGGGAATCGTCATGACGCCCGTGGTCAGCACGTTGGTGATCACGCTGCCGCTCATCGAACCCATGAGGCCGCTCGCGAAGATCGAGACCTTGGCGGCGCCGCCGCGCACGCCGCCCAGGAGCGCAAAGGCGAGGTTAAGGAAGAACTTGCCGCCGCCGCTGTGCTGCAGGGCGACGCCGAAGATCAGGAAGCCGATCACGAGCTCGGCGAAGGCGCGCATGGGAATGCCGAGGATGCTCTCGATGCTCATGGTGTGGTAGGCGGCCGTCTCGCCCAGGGTGCTGGCGAGGCCGGCGATCGGCCCCGGCATCCGGTCGGCGAGGATCGGGTAGAGCGAGAGCACCAGGACGATCGTGAAGATCGCGATCCCGCCGGCGCGCCGCACCGCCTCGAGGACCAGCAGCCAAAGCAGGTAGCTCACATAGATCGCCTGGTCGGGGGCGACGAACTCCCAGCCCTGGTCGACGATGTTGACCGCGTTCAGGAAGAAGAACAGGCAGACGGCGAGGCCGACGGCGAACAGCGCGGCGTCGTACCAGGGGACGCCGTCGCGACGGGCGCGCTTGCCGGCCGGGAAGAAGACGAAGGTGAGCGGCAGCAGCAGGCCGAGGATGGCGTAGAGATAGTGGTTGGTAAGCAGGATGACGCCGCCGAGCCATTGCCGGCCGAAGATCACCCGCACCTGGTCGACGGCCAGGACCACCGTCAGCACGGTGAAGGCGACCGCGACCGCGGTCCAGAAGAAAGTGAGCCGGCGGTGGCGTCGATCCGCCACCGCCGGCTGGTCGGCCGACTGGCCTAGCGCCATATCGGGTCGAAGCCCGCCTTATCCAGGGTAGCGGCGCGAAGCTCCATCCACTTCGCCTTGAAGGCCTCGGCCTCGAGACCCTTGTCCATGCCGGCCCAGGCCTCGGCCAGCACCTGCTGGCGCACGATCAGCTTGTCGTTGTGCGCCTGGGCCGCGTCATCCCACTTGCCGATCTCCTTGAAGTAGGCGATCGCCCCGTCGTGATAGGGCACGACCCACTTGAAGATCTGCTTGCCGAGCGCCCAGCCCTTGGCGGCCGGCTCGGCCGCACTGTAGCTGTCGTACTCCTCGACCAGTGCGCGGGCCAGGGAATAGACCTCGCCCGCGTCCTGGCCGTCCAGCGTCATCAGGATCGGATAGGGGTAGCGCGCCCCCTCGTGGGGGTTGTCCTTGGACAGGCCGGTGCCGCGCGTACCGGTGTTGGGCACGAAGTAGGGCGCGGTCTTCTTGATGCCGTCCCAGCACTTCGCATCCGCGTGCGGGGTCGGCGGCCAGAAGATGCCGCGCGGGCTGGCCTCGAGCTTCTTGGTGAAGCCCGACATGGTCGAGGCGAAGGCCGCGTCCACTTGGTCGTTGACGGTGCCGTCCCAGGACGCGCCGAAACCCGGGAACTCGACCTTCTCCACGTCGTCCCAGGTCAGCCCGCCGCAGGCCAGCATAGCTTCGGCGCCGACGTTGAGCGCGTCGCCGCCGCGCACCCAGGCGACCCGCTTGCCCTTCAGGTCGGCGAAGGTCTTGATGCCGGCGTCCGCGGCGACCCCGACGCCGAGGTTGCTGGAGCCGCTGGCGCTCATGACCATTCGGATGGCCATGGGCCCCCAGTTCGGGTCGGCGAACTGGAACACGCCCTCGGAGGCGAAGAAGGTCGCGATTCCGTTGGCCGAATAGTCGACCTTGCCGGCCTTGACGGGAGTGAGCCGCGAGATGTCGTTCTTGCCGGGCACCACGCGCAGGGTGACCCCGTACTTGTCCTTCAGCGCCTTGCCGATGGCGACCGATTGGTTGTAGCCGGTCGTGCCCGTGTTGTAGGCGGTCCAGGCCATCGTCTTGGGCAGCTTGACCTCGCCGGCGAACGCGGCCCCGGTCAGGCCGCTGGCCGCGATCAGGGCCGCGCCGGCAAGGTGAGTCGCCTTGAACTTCATGATTGTCTCCTCCGTTCCTGTCCCTGTCTTCGTTTTCGGCCCCGCCGGGCGGCGCGAGCCGTTGTTCTGTATTGCGCGAATCTTGCATACAATCCGACACGTGGTAAAGCAGATGATCCAATCGCCCCGTTTCGCATCAGGTAGGCGCTATCGTGTCCGATCCCGCTAGACCGAGACCACACGGTGCCAGAGCTCCCGATCTGCGTCCGCTGCTCGATCCCGGCGCCATCGCGATTCTCGGCGCCTCGGACGATCCGACCCGGATCGGTGGGCGGCCGCTGCGCTACATGCTGGAGGCCGGGTTTGCGCGGCCGATCTACCCGGTCAATCCAAACCGCGACAAGGTCCAGGGCCTGAAAGCCTATCGGACGATTGCCGATGTGCCGGGCCCCGTCGACTGCGCACTGGTCGCCTTGCCGGCCGAGATCGTCGTCGAGGCCGTGGAGGCCTGCGCGGCCTATGGCGTCAAGTCGGCAGTGATCTTCAGCTCCGGCTTCACGGAAACGGGAGCCGAAGGCGCGGCCCGCCAGGCACGGCTCGCCGAGATTGCCCGGCGCACGGGGATTCGGATCGTGGGGCCGAATTGTCTTGGCATCTTCAACGCGGCGATCGGCTTCTACGCGACCTTCTCTAGCAGCCTGGACGCCGGCCGCCCGCCGTCGGGGCACATCGCCATCGTCAGCCAGAGCGGCGCCTACGGCAGCCACGTCTTCGCCCTGGCCAGGGCGAAGCGGCTGGGCGTCCGCTACTGGATCACCACGGGCAACGAGTGCGACGTCGAGATCGCCGAGGGCATCGCCTGGGCGGCGCTGGCGGAGGACGTCGACGTGATCGTGGCCTATGCCGAGGGGGTGCGCGACGGCGCCGGCCTGCGGCATAGCCTCGATCTGGCGCGCGCGGCCGGCAAGCCGGTGATCTTCATGAAGGTCGGCCGCAGCGAGATCGGCGCGGCGGCCGCGGCCTCGCACACCGCCGCCCTGGCGGGCTCGGATGCGATCTACGATGCGGTCTTCCGACAGCACGGCGCATACAGGGCGGACAGCACGGAGGCGATGCTCGATGCTGCCTACGCCTGCACTGCCGGCGTCTTTCCGAAGGGCCGGCGGATCGGGCTGGTCACGATCTCCGGCGGCGTCGGGGTGCAGATGGCCGATGCGGCCAGCGACCTCGGCCTCGACGTGGCCGCCATGCCCGAGGCGGCGCAGGCCAGGTTGAAAGAGATGCTGCCCTATGCGGCGCCGCGCAATCCCGTCGACATCACGGCGCAGGCCTTCAACGACCTCACGCTGGTCTCCAGGAACCTCGAGCTGATGTTGGAGGAGGGGGGCTACGACGTGATCGTCGCCTTCTTCACCATGGTGGCCGCCTCACCCTACATCGTCGACGACCTGCTCGCCGCGCTCGGCGACTTGCGGCGGCGCTATCCGGAGCGCCTCATCGTCCTATCGCTCGTCGCGCCGCCGGAGATCGTCCAACGCTACGAGGACGCCGGCTTCCTGGTCTTCGAGGATCCCGGCCGGGCGATTAAGGCGGTGGCGGCGCTGGCCGGCTTCGGCCGAAGCTTTGCACGCGGGCCGGCGGATCCGCCGCCCGCCGTCGCCGCGAACGCGACCGACATTCCCCACGAGCGTCTCAGCGAGCACGAGTCGAAAGCCGTGCTGGCCGCCGCCGGCCTGCCGGTCGTCGAAGAACGCCTGGTCAGCTCCGCCGAGGCCGCGGCCGAGGCGGCCCGGGAGATCGGGCCTCCCGTGGCGATGAAGCTCAACTCGCGCGACATCGGCCACAAGACCGAGATCGGCGGCGTGCTTTTGAACGTCGCCTCGCCCGAGGCGGCCCGGGAGGGCTACGAAACCCTGCTCGCCCGCGTGGCCGAGGCGGCGCCCGGGGCCCTTGTGGAGGGTGTTCTGGTGGCGCCGATGGTGCGGGACGGCGTGGAGACTATCCTCGGCGTGCAGCACGACCCGGTCTTCGGTCCCGCCGTGATGTTCGGCCTCGGCGGCATCTTCGCCGAGGCGCTCGGCGACGTCGTGTTCCGCATCGCGCCCTTCGGCGAGGACGAGGCCGGGCAAATGATCCGCGAGATCGCGGGCTACCGGGTTCTCGAGGGCCTGCGCGGCCGGCCGCGCGCAGACCAGGAGGCCCTGGCCAAGGCGCTCGCCGCGCTCTCCGGCTTCGCGGCGGCGGCTGCGGAGAGGATCGAGAGCGTCGACCTCAATCCCTTCCTGGTGCGGCCGGAGGGCGAGGGGGCGGTCGCGGTGGATGCCCTGATCGTTCCGCGCAGGAAGGAGCCCTCGCCATGACGCCGGCCCTCTACAGAACCAGGCTCACCGAGCTGTTCGGTATCCGCCATCCGATCCTCTGCGGCGGGTTGATGTGGCTCTCCGACGCCGCCTATGTCGCCGCGGCCGTCAACGCCGGGGCGCTCGGATTCATGACGGCGCGCACCTTTCCCGATCCCCGCGATTTCCGCGACGAGCTGCGCCGCTGCCGCGAGCTGACGGAGGGCCGGCCATTCGGCGTCAACCTCTACCTCTCGCAGCAGCCGGGGGCGAACGACATGCTGGCCGGCCACATCGAGATCCTGCTCGAGGAGGGCGTTCGCTTCATCGAGACCGCGGGCCTGCCGCCGAAGGACCTGCTGCCCCGGCTCAAGGATGCCGGCTGCACGGTCGTTCACAAGGTCTCCGCGCTCCGCCACGCGCTGTCGGCGCAGAAGCTGGGCGTGGATGCGCTCAGCGTGGTCGGGATGGAGTGCGGCGGCCACCCGGGAGTCTATCTGATCGGCACCATGGTGCAGGGCCTCCTGGCGGCGCAGCAACTGACCCTGCCGGTCGCGATCGGCGGCGGCATCGGACACGGCGCGCAGCTGGCCGCCGCGTTGGCCTTCGGAGCGGACGGCGTCGTAATGGGCACGCGCATGACCGTGGCCAAGGAGATCTGGGCGCACCCGGCCTACAAGGAGCGGGTCGTGGCGGCCGGCGAGACCGAAACGCAGCTCGTGCTGCAGTCTCTGCGCAACACCTACCGCGCCCTCGACAACGAGACCGCGCGGACCGTCGCCGCCCTGGAGGCCGAAGGCGTCACCGATCACGCGCGCTACAGTCCCCACGTCGCCGGCGTCCTGCAGAAGCAGGCCTATACGAGCGGCGACTGGAACAAGGGGCTGCTCTCGCTGGGCCAGGCCGCCGCCTTCGCCACGGCGCTGGAGCCGGTCGAGGCGATCGTCGACCGGCTGATGGCCGAGGCGCGGGCCGCGCAAGCGAGCCTCAACGCCAAGTCGGCGACCTCCGGCACGGCGGCCGCGGAGTAGCGCGACAAGCCGTTCGGCCAGGAAAAGGCAATCTGTTGCCGCGGGGCGGCAAGCCCGCCTAAACTCGCGGTCTCGTTCGTGGAATCCTGGATCGACAAGGGAAATGGGCGACAGGGAGCGCGCAGTCCGGGGGTCTTCCCATGCCGGCTGACCAATCGATCGGGGCGCAGGTCCTCGTTTCGCCCTGGCCCGAGCGTGTCGTCGCGGCGGCGCTCGGCGTCGTCGCCCTGGGGACCCTCGGGCGGGTGATCCTGGGTCTGCCGGGTGCCGGCGCGCTGGCGGTCGGCGGCTACCTTTGCTTCGTGCTGGCCGGCATCGCCGGGCACGTCTGGCGCATCAAGATCCTGTTCACGGTGGCCATTGTCCTGACAGGCGCCGTCGCTGTGTCCGTGGACGAGCCCTTCGCAGTGCTTCGAACGGGCTTCGACATGGCCGCCTATTTGGCGTCGTTCCTGCTGCTGCTCGGCGTGCTGCGCGAGGCGGCGCAGAGCTCGTCGGCGGTTCGCGACTGTGGCGAGTACCTCACCGGGCAGCGGCCGGGCCGGCGCTATCTGGCGCTCCATACCGGCGGCCACCTCTTGGGGCTGATGCTGAACTTCGGGGTGCTGAGCCTCCTGGGCCCGCTGATCAAGCGGGGCGTGGCCGCGGCCACGGCGCGGAGCGGCGAGACCCACTTGGCCGAGGTGCGCGAGCGCCGACAGCTCTCGGCCCTGCTGCGCGGCTTCGCCTGGATCATCGCCTGGTCGCCGACGACCATTACCCAGGCCCTGCTGCTCGCGCTGCTGCCGGGTGTCGAGGCGCAACGGCTCTTGCTGCTCGGCCTGGCCATGGCGGTGACGGTGCTGCTGGTCGGCTGGCTCGAGGACCGCCTGCGCTGGCGCCATCTGCGCCGGGCAAGCGACCGGGCCGAGCAGGCGGCGCCGGCTCTGCCCACCCCGCAGCCGGCGCTCCGGCGCATGGCATTGATCTGCGTGCTGCTGATCGCCGCAGTGGTTCTGACGAAACAGGCGCTGGAGATCCCGACGGTACCGGCCTTGATGCTGAGCGTGCCGTGTTTCGCGCTCGCCTGGATCGTGCTGCAGCGCATCTCCGAAGGCTTCGGCCCGGCGCTCGGCCACGGCCTCGAGCGCGGCCGGCGGATCGTCCGCCACGGCTTTCCCGCGTCCTCGCCCGAGGTGCTGACCTTGAGCAGTGCCGGCTTCATAGGGTCGCTGGCCGCAGCCCTGATCCCGGTGGACCAGATCGCGGCCTTGGCGGCCTGGGCGGCGCAGACGCCGCTTTTGCTGTTGGCTGGCATCACCGCGCTCGTCGTCCTGGCCGCGCAGCTGGCGCTCAGCCCGATCATGTTCGTCGTCTTCCTGGGCTCGGCGCTGGCCCAGGCGCCCTTGCCGGGGGTCGACCAGACGGCGATCGCCCTTGCGCTGGGGGCGGGCTGGGCCCTGGCGCTGACCGGCTCGCCCTTCACGGCCTCGGTGCTGATCCTCTCGCGGGTCACCGGCGTCACGGGAACCCGCGTGAGCTGGACATGGAACGGCGCATTCACGATGCTGGCCGCGGGCGTGGTCGTGCTGTTCCTTGCGGCCGTAAGCAATTGAGTTCGAGAGGACAGTCGTGAGCTTGGACCAGGAGACCTTCGATCAACTGCTTGCCACGATCCGGCGCTTCGTCGAGGAGCGTCTCGTGCCGCACGAGGCCGAGGTCGGCGAAAGCGACCGCATCCCCGACGGCCTGATCCGGGAGATGCGCGAGCTTGGCCTGTTCGGCCTGTCGATCCCCGAGGACTACGGCGGCATCGGGCTCGACGTCGAGGAGGAGGTTCGCGTCACGATCGAGCTGGGCCACACCTCGCCCGCCTTCCGCTCCGCCTTCGGGACGAACATCGGCATCGGCAGCCAGGGCATCGTGATCGACGGCACGGAAGAGCAGAAACGCCGCTATCTGCCCAAGCTGGCGAGCGGGGAGATGGTCGGCTCGTTCTGCCTGACCGAGCCGGATGCCGGCTCCGATGCAGCGGCGCTGCGGACTTCGGCACGGCGCCACGGCGACGCGTATGTCCTGAACGGCACCAAGCGCTACATCACCAACGCGCCCTCCGCCCATCTCTTCACCGTGATGGCCCGAACCGACCCGGAGAAGACGGGCGCCGGCGGGATCACGGCCTTTCTGGTCGAGGCCGACACTCCGGGCGTCAAGTTGGGCAAGCCGGATGTCAAGATGGGCCAAAAGGGCGCGCATATCTCGGACGTGATCTTCGAAGACTGCCGGGTGCCGGCCGAGGCGATCGTCGGCGGCCGCGAGGGCCAGGGTTTCAAAACCGCGATGAAGGTGCTCGACCGCGGGCGCCTGACCATATCCGGGGTCTGCATCGGCATCGCCGAGCGGCTGATCCGCGATTCCCTGCGCTACGCGAGCGAGCGCAAACAGTTCGGCAAGCCGATCGGGGAGTTCCAGCTGGTCCAGGCCATGCTGGCCGACAGCGACACGGAATGCTACGCCGCCAAGTCGATGGTACTGGACGCCGCACGGCGCAAGGACGCGGGCGAGACCATCACCAAGCAGGCGGCGATGTGCAAGTACTACAGCTCGGAGATGGTCGGCCGGGTCGCAGACCGCGCGGTGCAGATCCACGGCGGGGCGGGCTATCTGGCGGAATACGGCATCGAGCGCTTCTACCGCGACGTCCGCCTGTTCCGCATCTACGAGGGCACCTCGCAGATCCAGCAGCTGGTGATTGCGCGCAACATGCTGAAGGAGATCCAGGGGTGAGCTGGGCGCAACCGGAATCACAGGGTACGGCGCCCGAATTGCCGCACGGAGGTTTCGACCGGATCGACGGGCCCGTCGCCTTCTGGGCACGCCACAGACCGGGTGCGCCGGCCGTCCGCGAAGGCGGCCGGGTGCGGAGCTACGCCGAGTTCGCGTCGGACATCGAGCGCGCCGCGGCCTTCCTGGCCGAGCACGGCGTCCGGCCCGGCGACCGGGTTCTGATGGTCCAGGAGAACGGTCTCGCGGCGGTCACGTTCCTCTTGGCCGCGTCCCGGATCGGCGCCTGGGCAGTTCCGCTCAATGCCCGGTTGGCTTGGCCGGAGATCGAGGCGATCCGCGGTCATGCCCGCCCGCGCATCACCGTCTACACCCTCGGCGTCTCGCCGGATGCCGAGGCGCATGCCGCGCGCGACGGCGCCGCCGGACCCGGCCTGGAGGCCCTGGGCGTGGCCTACTCGCTGGCGGAGGGCGACGTCGAACCGGAGGCCCTGTCCGGTCCGGCGAGAGACCGTGTCGCGGCGCTGCTCTACACCTCGGGCACCACGGGCGCGCCCAAGGGCGTCATGCTGTCCCACGGCAACATCCTGTTCATCGCCGAGCGGACCTGCCGGATCCGCAGGCTCGGCCCGGAGGACCTGATCTACTGCGTGCTGCCGACCAGCCATATCTTCGGCCTGGCGGCCGTGTTCATGGGCAGCCTGCACGACGGGGTGCTGATCGACCTGGTCCCGCGCTTCACGCCGGAAGAGACGGCCCGGGCTCTGGCCGAGGACGGCGTCACCGTGTTCAGCGGCGTGCCGGCAATCTATGCCCACCTGGTTGCGCTCGCCGCCCAGCGCGGCGCGCCGCTCGCCGCGCCCCGCCTGCGCTACATCTCGGTCGGCGGCGCCCCGCTGGACCTCGCCTTGAAGCGGGAGGTCGAGGCCATGTTCGGCATCCCGCTCTACAACGGCTACGGGCTGACCGAGACCTCGCCCACCGTCTCGACCACGGCCATCGACGACCCGCGCGACGACGACAGCGCCGGCACGCTGCTGGCCGACGTTGACGTGAGCATCGTGGACCGGAACGGCGCGGCTCTGCCGGCGGGAGAGGTCGGCGAGCTCTGGGTGCGCGGCGGCCTGGTCATGAAAGGCTACTACCGCGATCCCGCGCGCACCGCCGAGGTGCTGACGCCCGAGGGCTGGCTCAAGACCGGCGATCTGGCCCGCCTTTCGGAGGACGGCAACCTCTACATCGTGGGCCGCCTCAAGGAGCTCATCATCCGCTCCGGCTTCAACGTCTACCCGGCGGAGGTCGAAGGGGCGATCGCCGGCCATCCCGACGTCGCCCTGGTCGCGGTGGTCGGCCGGGCGAGGGACGGCAACGAGGATGTCGTGGCCTTCGTTCAGCCGCGGCCGGGCGCGGCGCCCGACCCCGAGGCGCTCGCCGCCTTCGCCGCCGCGCGCCTGGCGCCCTACAAGCGGCCTTCCGCCTTCCTGATCCGCAATACCCTGCCGGTCACCGCGGCCGGCAAGATCCTGAAGCACGAGCTGAAACGGGAGCTGGAGGCCGCCGGCCCTCTGGAGCCCGGAGGGAGAACCTGATGCCGCGCCGCGCCGCCGGGCTGCTGGTCGACTGCCTGCGCGCGCAGGGCGCGGACCGGATCTTCTGCGTGCCGGGCGAGAGCTACCTGACCCTGCTCGACGCCCTCTACGATGCGCCCGAGATCCAGGTCGTGACCTGCCGGCACGAGGGCGGCGCGGGGTTCATGGCCGTCGCGGACGCCAAGATCACCGGCCGGCCCGGCCTCTGCGCGGTCAGCCGCGGGCCCGGGGCGACCAACGTTTCGATCGCGATTCACACCTCCGAGCAGGACGCCGTGCCGCTCGTCGTGCTGATCGGCCAGGTGGCGCGGCGCGACCGGGGGCGGGGCGCGTTTCAGGAGGTCGACTATGCCAAGACCTTCAGCGACATGGCCAAGGGGGTTTGGGAGGTGAGCGACGCCGGCTGCCTGCCGGAGGTCGTGGCGCGCGCCTTCCACGTCGCCGAGAGCGACACCCCGGGGCCCGTCGTGCTCGTGCTGCCGGAGGACATGCTCTCGGATACCGCCTCGGCCGAGGTCGTGCCGAAGCTCCCGGTGGCCATGGCCGCGCCCGGCCCGGAAGACGTCGAGGCGGTGCTGGAGCTGTTGGCCCGCTCCGAACGGCCGCTGCTGATCGCCGGCGGCAGGCTGGGCGCGCCGGCCGGCCGGAGCGCGCTGCTGAAGGCCGCCGAGGCGCAGGATCTGGCCGTCGCGCTGTCGTTCAAGCGGCAGGACCATTTTCCGAATGATCACCCGAACTTCGCGGGCTACCTCGGCTTCAAGATCCCGCGCCCGCAGGTCGAGGCCCTGGGCGAGGCGGACCTCGTCCTGGCGGTCGGCACGCGCCTGACCGACGTCACGACACAGGGCTACACGCTGCCACACGCTCCGCTGCCCGACCAGCCGCTGGTCCACGTCTATCCAGATCCGGCCAGGATCGGCGCGGTGTTCCGCACGACGATCGGCCTGCCGGTCGATCCCGTCACCTTCCTGGAGCGCTTGGCCGAGCCGCCGGCGCCGGCCGTGGCGGCCCGCAAGGCGTGGCTCGCGTCGCTTCACGAGAGGGCGCGGAAGCTGGCGGCCTACACGCCACAGGCCAAGAGCGACGGCGTGAACTTCGGCGCCGTGGTCCACGCCCTCGGCCGCAAGGCCGCGCCGGACGCCGTGATTGTCATGGACGCGGGAAACTTCTCGAGCTGGGTCCACCGGCACTGGCCGTGGCGGCCGGAAAATCTGATCCTCGGTACGGTCGGCGGCGCCATGGGGCTCGGCATGCCGGGCGCGGTGGCCGCGGGGCTCCGCCTGCCGGAGCGGCAGGTCCTGAGCTTCGTGGGCGACGGCGGCATGCTGATGACCGGCGGCGAGCTGGCGACCGCCATGCAGCACGGCCTGGCGCTCAAGGTCTTCGTCTCCAACAACCGCAGCTACGGGACGATCCGCCTGCATCAGGAGCGCGATTATCCGGGCCGGGTGAGCGCGACCGAGCTCGCCAATCCCGACTTCGCGGAGCTCGCCCGCGCCTTCGGCGCGACCGGTCTCGTCGTCGAGACGGAGGACGACATCGAGGAGGCCGTGGCGGCCGCGCTGGCGGCCGACGGTCCCGTCATCGTCGACGTCCGCGCCAGCCTGGAAGCGATCTCGGCCTACACGACGATCGAGCAACTGCACGGGGCTGCCAAGGGCCCCAAGATATCGAAGTAAGGGGAGTGCCATGACCGAGGCCTTTGTCTGCGACGCCATCCGAACCCCGATCGGCCGTTTCGGCGGGGCCTTGTCCCCGGTGCGCACCGACGACCTTGCCGCCCGCCCGATCACGGAACTGATGGCGCGAAACCAGCGGGTCGACTGGGCGAAGCTGGACGACATCTACTACGGCTGCGCCAACCAGGCGGGCGAGGACAACCGCAACGTCGCCCGCATGGCGGCTCTGCTCGCCGGGATTCCCGCCGGCGTGCCGGCCGCGACGGTCAACCGGCTGTGCGGTTCGGGTATGGAGGCCGTGACCCAGGCGGGACGGGCGATTCGCTGTGGCGAAGCCGACATGGCAATTGCCGGCGGAGTCGAGAGCATGTCGCGGGCGCCCTTCGTCATGGGCAAGGCCGAGACGGCCTTTTCGCGCAAGGCCGAGGTCTACGACACGACCATCGGCTGGCGCTTCGTCAACCCGCTCATGAAGCGGGAATACGGCGTCGACTCCATGCCCGAAACGGCGGAGAACGTCGCCGAGGACTACCAGATCTCGCGCGAGGACCAGGACCTCTTCGCCCTGTTGAGCCAGCAGAAGGCCGCGGCGGCCCAAGACCGCGGCCGCCTCGCCAAGGAGATCGTCCCGGTCGAGATCAAGCAGCGCAAGGGCGATCCGGTCGTGGTCGCCCAGGACGAGCACCCGCGCCCGGACACGACCCTCGAAATGCTCGCCAAGCTTCCCACGCCGTTCCGCAAGGAGGGCGGCAAGGTGACGGCGGGGAACGCCTCGGGCGTGAACGACGGCGCGGCGGCCATGCTCGTGGCCTCGGAGGCAGCGGCCGCGGCCCAGGGCCTCACGCCGAGGGCGCGCATCGTCGCGGCGGCCGCCGCCGGCGTGGAACCGAGGGTCATGGGCATCGGCCCGGCGCCGGCCTCGGAGAAGGCCCTGGCCCGGGCCGGGCTGGCGCTCGAGGACATCGAGGTGATCGAGATCAACGAGGCCTTTGCCGCGCAGGTACTGGCGGTGCTGCGCCTGCTCGGCCTCGCCGACGACGACCCGCGGGTCAATCCCAACGGCGGCGCGATCGCCCTCGGCCACCCGCTGGGAGCAAGCGGCGCGCGCCTGGTCGCCACCGCGACGCAGGAACTGCACGAGAAGAACGCCCGCTACGCCCTGTGCACGGCCTGCATCGGGGTCGGGCAGGGCATCGCCGTGATCTTGGAACGGGTGTAGCCGCGCCGGATCGTCGCCGCCTGACCGCAAAGCCTGCCTTGACCTTCGAAACGGATTTCGATAATCTGTTCGAAATACGGAATATAGTTCTATTAAATGGAATTTTCAAAAGCCGGCGAACCCGGGGAGGGCGCGCGAAGATGAGCAAGGACGGCGGAATCCTCGCCCGCTATGCCATGACGCTCGAGACGCTTGCGGCGGCGCCGGACGGCCTGTCGCTGATGGAGGTCGTGCAGGCGACCGGATTACCGCGCGGCACTGTCCACCGGCTCCTCGGCGCGCTGCGCGGCATAGGCTACATCGCGCCGCGCGGCGGCCGGAAGATCTACGTGCTCGGTCCGCGCCTGCTCCGGCTGCTTCATCTGGGTGTGGCGCCGGCCGCCGTTTCGTCGCTGGTGCAGCCGATGCTCGAGAAACTCGTGACGCGCTTCAAGGAAACCGCCTTCGTTGCCAAGCTGGTCGGCGCCGACGTGCAGTCGGTGGCGATGGTGGTGCCCGGGAGCGACGGCCAGTCCTATGTCCAGCCGGGGCGCGTCATGCCGGTCCACGCGGCGGCCTCGGCCAAGGCGATCTTCGCCTTTCAGGACGAGGCGCTGGTCGAGGAGGTGCTGAGCCGGCCGCGCACGAGATATACGGAGAACACGCGCGTGGAGGAGGCCGAGCTGCGCGCCGACCTGGAGCAGGTGCGCCGGCAGGGCTTCGCGCTTTGCGACGAGGAGCTGGACCCCGGCGTGCTCAGCTATGCCTGTCCCGTGCACTTGGAGGGTGCCGGGGTGCTGTACAGCATCGGCCTCGTCGGCCTGTCGCGGCGCCTGGGGGATCACCCGCGGAGCGAGGTCGTCGCCACCCTGCGCGCCGCCGCGGAGGCGTTTTCCAAGGGCCTGCCGAGCGGGCTCCACCGGCCGGTTATCGGCGAGGTCCCGGCGCTTGGCGAGGAGCGAAGCGGCTGATGGCGACCGGCTGGCAGATCGGCATCGACATCGGCGGTACCTTCACCGACGTCGTCGCGTTCCATCCCGGGACCGGCGCCGTTTGCATGGCGAAGGTGCAAAGCTGTCCCGAGGACCCGCTGGCCGGACTTTTGGCGGGGCTCGAGTCGGTCGGCGTCGCCTGGGAAGAGGTGGACGATCTGGTCCACGGCACGACCATGATCACGAACGCGATCGTCGAGAAAAGGCTGAGCGAGGCGGCGCTGGTTGCCACCGAGGGCTTTGCCGACACGCTCGCGATCGGGCGCCAGAACCGGCGCCACCTCTACCGCCTCGACCTGCCGCCCAAGCCGCCGCCGCAGATCCCCGACGCCCTGCGCTTCGAGCTGCGCGAAAGGCTGGACTCTCGCGGCGAGATCCTGACCGAGCTGGGCGAGGAGGCGGTCGAGGACACCGTTCGCAAGGTGGCCGCCAGCGGCGTGCAGTCCGTCGCCGTGTCCCTGCTTCACGCCTACGCCAATCCCGATCACGAGGAGAGGTTGGGCGCGCGCCTGCGCGAGGTCGTGCCCTACGTGGCCCTGTCGCACCGGGTCAACCCGGAGGCCCGCGAGTTCGAGCGTACCGCGACCACGGCCTTGAGCGCCGGCGTGATGCCGCTGGCCGCCGGCTACCTCGACCGGCTGGAAGCGCGGCGGCCGTCGGCAAGCCGCCTGCATTTGTTCCATTCCGCCGGCGGCATGGTCGCGCCCGACGTTTTGCGCGACCTGCCGCTGGGTCTCGCCTTCTCCGGCCCCGCCGCGGGTGTCGCGGCCGCCGGACGGATCGCCGCGGAGCTCGGCATCGACAACGCGATCAGCTTCGACATGGGCGGGACCACGACCGACGTCTGCCTGATCGTCGAGGGCCGCGCCGAGATCCGCAGCGACCGCAGCCTGGGCGAGCGTCCCCTGCGTATGCCTATGGTGGCGGTGGACTCGATCGGCGCCGGGGGCGGGTCCATCGCGCGCCTGGACCTGGGGACGCTGCGCGTAGGTCCTGACAGCGCCGGGGCCGACCCGGGGCCGGCGTGTTACGGCCGAGGCGGCACGGCCGCGACGGTCAGCGACGCCAACCTGATGCTCGGCTACCTGGATGCGGACCGCCCCATCGGCGGGACGATACGCCTCGATCGCGGCGCGGCCGAACGGGCCCTGGCGCCGCTCGCGACGGAGATCGGTGTCGGCAGTCGGGAACTGGCCCTCGGCATCGTCCGGGTCGCCAACGCCAGCATGGCCCGGGCCCTGCGCCGCGTGACGGTAGAGCGCGGCATCGACGGGCGGCACTGCGCGCTCCTCGCCTTCGGCGGCGCCGGGCCCATGCACGCCGTCGAGCTGGCCCGCTCCTTCGGCATCCGCCACGTGGTCGTGCCGCAGTACTCCAGCGCGTTCTCGGCGCTGGGATGCCTCACCGCCGAGATGAGCTATTCCCGGCAGCAGACCCAACGCATGGCGAGCACCGAATGGGACGGACAACGGCTGGGCCGGATCCGCGCGGCCATGACGGCGCAGCTCGCGGCGCCCTTCGAGGCCGCGGGACAAGTTGCCCTGCTGGTCTCCGAGGTTGCCCTGGTCCGCTACAGCGGGCAAAGCTACGCCGTCGAGGTCTTCGATCCGGAGCTCGAGAACCCGGAACGGCTCGGCGACCAGTTCCGGGCCCGCCACGAAGCGCTCTACGGATTCGCGACGGAGGAGCCCTGGGAGCTCGTGGCGCTTCGCCTTTCCCTCTCGGCGCCGCGGGGTCACCGGCCCGAGGGGGCCGGAGCCTGCCAGGGCGAAGCGCCGCGCCCAGCGCGCGAGACGCCCTGCTGGTTCGACGCCGGGAGACCGGTGCCGACGCCGCGCTACAAGCGCGACACGCTCGGCGAAGGACGACAATTGATCGGCCCGGCCATCGTCGAGGACGCGTGGTCGACGGTGGTCGTGCCGCCGGGCGCCACGCTCGAAGTCGACCGTACCGGGCATCTCCATATCGAGGCGGGGGAAGCGGCATGAGCGCGACCGTCGATCCCTTCACCCTGGAGGTGATCCGCAACGCGCTCTCGGCGGTCGCCGAGGAGATGTCGCTGGTCGTCATGCGCTCGGCGCGCTCGCCGCTGCTGCGCGAGGCCGGCGACCTGTCCTCGGCCCTGACCGACGCATCCGGCGAGCTGATCGCCCAGGGGCGCGACATCCCCATGCACATGGGCGTCATGAGCTTCACCGTGAAGGAGTTCCTGAAGCGGGTGCCGGCCGCGTGCCTCAAGCCGGGCGACGTCTGGTTCCTCAATTTGCCGGAGATCGGCGGCAACCACCTGCCGGACGTCAAGGCGATCCGCCCGGTGTTCGCCGAAGAGGAGCTGCAGGCCTTTGCAGTCAGCCTGGCGCACTGGGCCGATATCGGCGGGGCGGTGCCGGGCAGCTACGTGCCCAGCGCGACCGACGCCTGGCAGGAAGGTCTGCGCCTCTCGCCGGTGCGGCTGTTCTCGGCCGAGGGCCCCGAGCGCGAGAAGCTCGACCTGGTGCTCGCCAACGTCCGCGGGGCCGACGAGCGCGAGGGCGACATCCTGGCCCAGATGGCGGCCTCGCGGGCCGCCGAGCAGCGCCTGCACGAGCTCTTCGCGCGTCACGGCACGGGGACCGTGCAGAACGCGATCGCCGGGCTGCACGACCGGGCGGAAAGCCAGATGCGGGCGGCCCTGGCGCTCTTGCCCCAGGGCACTTACGAAGGCGAGGACTGGCTCGACGACGACGGTGCCGGCGGCGATCCGATCCCGATCCGCGTGCGCATCGAGCTGGCCGGCGAGCGCGCCGTGTTCGACTTCTCGGGCTCCGGCGACGCGGCGCGCGGCCCGGTCAACACCACGCCCTTCATCGCCGCGGCCTCGGTGTTCTATGCCGTCAAGGCGCTGGTCGGCCCCGACATCCAGCCCAACGGCGGCTGCTACCGTCCGTTGCGGGTGGTTACGCGGCCCGGTTCGGTCCTCGAGCCGGGACCGGAGCGGCCGGTGGTCGGCGGCAACCACGAGACCTCGCAGCGGGTCGCCGACGCGATCTTCCGCGCGCTCGAGCCGGCGGTGCCCGAGCTGCTGACCGCCGGCGGGCCGACGACGTCCGGCCTGCTGCTGTTCGGCGGGCGGCGCGACGACGGCGCCTGGACCACGCTCTATGAGACTCACGGCGGCGGCGAGGGCGCGCGCTGCGACCGCGACGGCATGCCAGTGATTCGGGTGCACATGTCCAACGTCATGAACACGCCGGCCGAGGTCATCGAGGCCGAGTATCCGATCCGCGTCGAGCGCCACGCGCTCAGGCGCGGCTCGGGCGGCGCCGGTACGCACCGCGGCGGCGACGGCCTGCACCGGGAATACCGCGTGCTGGCCGACGACATTTCGCTCACCAGCATGTTCGAGCGCGCGGTCGTGCCGCCCTACGGGCTGCAGGGCGGCGCGGCGGGGGCGCCGTTCCGGGTCCGGATCATCACCGCTTCGGGCGAGACCTACACGCTCCCCGGCAAGGCCAACGTGCGGCTCGGCCGAGGCGACCGGGTGATCGTCGAAAGCTGCGGCGGCGGCGGCTACGGGGCGCCGGACGGCGCAGGCAACGCAAAGGAGGAAAGCGTTCCATGAAACTGGAGAACAAGAACGCCATCGTCACCGGCGCCGCCAAGGGCATGGGGGCCGCGATTACCCTGACGCTGGCCCGCGAAGGGGCGGACGTTCTGCTGACCGCCCGCGACACCGCGGCGCTGGAGGAGGTTGCCGGGCAGGTGCGGAAGCTGGGCCGGCGCGCGGAGGTCGTGGCGGTCGACGTCACCGACGACGCCCAGGTCAAGGCCATGGCCGAAAAGGCCAAGGCCTTCTTCGACGAGCGCATCGACATCCTGGTCAACGTGGCCGGGGTCACCGGGCCGATCGAGACACCGGCCTGGGAGATCGAGGCGGAGGACTTCAGCCACGTCATCGAAGCCAACATCCGCGGCACCTTCCTGCCGATCAAGTACGTGATTCCGACGATGGTCGCCCAACGCAGCGGCAAGATCGTCAATATCGGCGGCACGTCGGGCCTGCGCGGCTACAAGTACCGCGCCGCCTACAGCTCGTCGAAGTGGGGTGTGCGCGGGCTGACCCGCACCGTCGCGCTCGATGCCGGGGAATACGGCATCAACGTCAACGTGGTCTGCCCCGGCATCGTGCACACACCGCGCATGGACAAGCTCTGCGAGGAGAAGGCGCGGGTGCGCGGCTGGACATTCGACCAAGTTTACCAGGAATATGTCGAGGACATGGCGCTGAAGCGCGTGACCGAGCCGCAGGACATCGCCGACGCGGTGCTGTTCCTGGCCAGCGACGACAGCCGCAACATGACGGGTCAGGAAATCGCGGTGGACGGCGGCTGGGACGTTTGAGCGCCGGATGGGGAGGGAGCCATGTTTGCGGAATTCGATCTCGTCATGCCCAGCGGCCTCGACGAGGCACTGGACATCCTCGCCGAGGCGGGCGGTGACGGCGGTCTCGACGTTCTGCCGCTGGCCGGCGGCACCAATCTGGTGGTCGACCTGCGCGCCCGCCGCGTCAGCGCCGACAAGTTGGTCGGGCTGGGCCGGATCGCCGCTTTGCGCGGCATCGAACGGAGCAACGGCCGCGTCGCCATCGGCGCCGGGACTACGCTGAGCGACATCCTGCGCGACCCCGGCATGGCGGAGGCCGCGCCTTCCCTGGTGGAGTCCGCGCGGGTCTTCGCCGGACAGATGGTGCGCAACACCGCCACGGTCGCCGGCAACGTCTGCTGTGGGTCCCCCGCGGCCGATACCGTGCCGCCGCTCTTGTCGCTGGACGCGGAGCTGACGCTCACCGGCAGGGACGGCAGCCGGGTCGTGCCCCTGGCCGATTTCTTCCTCGGCTACCAGAAGGACCAGCGCCGGCCGGACGAGCTGGTCACGAAGATCGCCTGGGACGCGCCGAAGCCGAACTCGGCCAACCTTTTCTACAAGCTGGCGCGGCGCAAGGGCGACGCCATTACCGTGGTCGGCATCGCCGTTACGGTCGCGGCGGAGGCGGGCAAGTGCACTACGGCGCGCATCGCGCTGGGCGCCGTCGCGCCCGTGGTCAAGCGGGCGAGGGAGGCCGAGGCCATGCTGGAAGGCGAGGCCCTGACCCCGGAGCTGATCGAGGTGGCGGCGCGGCAGGCGGTCGAGGAGTCGAGCCCGATCGACGACGTCCGCGCCTCGGCCGACTACCGCCGCCATAGCGTGCATGCCCTGACCCGGCGTCTGCTGACGCAGGCCTGGGACCCGGCAACAGTGGGAGGCTGAGCGCCATGCGCGAAACCGAGACGACCACCCTGGAAATCAACGGGCGCACGCGCGAGATCGCGGCGCCGCCCAATCAGACCCTGCTCGAGACCTTGCGCGAGCACGGCTATTTCGAGGTCAAGAGCGGCTGCGAGAAAGGCGACTGCGGCGCCTGCGCCGTGCTGGTCGACGGCGAGGCCGTCGACAGCTGCCTGACCCTGACCGGGACGCTCGAGGGACGGGCGATCACGACCGTGGCCGGGCTGAAACGCGGCGAGGAGCTGCATCCGCTGCAGGCGGCCTTCGTGAAGTTCGGGTCCATACAGTGCGGCTACTGCACGCCGGGCCTGATCATGGCGGCGCAGTCCCTGCTCAACGAGACGCCGGAGCCGAGCGACGAGGACATCCGCCTCGCCCTCAGCGGCAACCTCTGTCGGTGTACGGGATATACTAAAGTTTTCGATGCAGTACAGGAAGCAGCTCGAGTTTTGCGTGAAGAGGAGTCGGCGTCATGACCGAGACCGAATCCTGGGCGAACGTCAACCTGCGCCAGGTGGGACGCCCGCTGGCGCGCAGCGACGCGCCCGGCAAGGCCGCGGGCAGAACCCGTTACGCGGGCGACTACACCATGCCCAACATGCTGCACGCCAAGGTGCTGCGCAGCCCCGAGGCCAGTGCGCGGCTGCGCCGGATCGACGTGTCCAAGGCCCGGGCGCTGCCCGGCGTCGCCTGCGTGCTGACGGCCGCCGACCTGCCGGACCGCAAGGCCTCGACCGACATACCGGGGCAGACCGGCAAGAAGAAGCTCGCGACCGATCAGCAGGTCCTGGTCAAGGAGCGGGTGCGCTACCACGGCGAGCCCTTGGCGCTCGTCGCCGCTGAAACCCAGACGATCGCCGAGCGGGCGGCTGAACTGATCGATTTCGAGCTCGAGCCGCTGCCCGGAGTCTACGATCCCTTCGAGGCCATGAAGCCCGGCGCCCCCATAGTTACGGCCCCCGACAACGTCGTCGGCCAGCACAAGGTGCGAAAGGGCGACATCGCGAAGGGCTTCGCCGAGGCCGACGAGATCATCGAGAACACGTTCCGGACCCAGTTCATCGAGCACGCGTTTCTCGAGCCGGAGGTCGGGCTCGCCTGGGTCGACGAAAACGACGTCATCAACATCCGCGTCGCGACTCAGGTCATCGAGCACTTCCGTCCCATCGCCGAGGCCGTCGGCGTGCCGCACAACAAGGTGCGCATCCTGGGGGCCCTGGTCGGCGGCGGGTTCGGCGGCAAGGAGGACGTCACCGTCGAGATCTATCTGGCGCTGCTCGCCCAGGCCACCGGTCGGCCCGTGCGCTTGGCCTATACGCGCGAAGACTCCATGTTCGGCCACGGCAAGCGCCATCCCTTCGTGATCACCCATCGCACCGGCTTTACCAACGACGGCAGGATCACGGCGGTGAAGGTCACGATCACGGCCGATTCGGGGGCCTACGTGTTTCTCAGCCCCTATGTCCTGCTCTACGCCACCGTGGCGGCCCCCGGGCCCTACCGGGTCGACAACGTGCACGTCGATGCGGTGGCCGCGGCCACCAACAACATGTTCACCAGCGCGTTCCGCGGCTTCGGCGCGGCCCAGGCCTGCGTCGCCCACGAGGCGCAGATGGACGAGGCGGCCAAGGCGCTCGGCATCGACCGGATGGAGCTCAGGCGGCGCAACTTCCTGCGCACCGGCGACAAGCTTGTCACCGGCCATCCGATCGAGAGCGCGGTCTGGTCCGACGAGTGCATGATCAAGGCCTGGGAGGCCCTGGGCGAGCGCACGCCGGATGCGGGTCCCGTCAAGGTCGGCCGGGGCGTCGCGACCTACCAGCAGAGCTATGGCCGCATCACCTGGCTGCACGACACCTCCGAGGCCTGGGTCGGCGTCGAGGTCGACGGCTCCGTGGTCGTGCGCTCGGGCGTCACCGACATCGGCGCGGGCCAGGTTTCGGCGCTCGGCCAGATCGCCGCCGAGCTGCTCGGCGTCGGCCTGGACGACGTCACCATCTACAACAGCGATTCGGCGGTCACGCCGCTGGCCGGGACCACGACCGCGACGCGCGGGCTCTACATGACCGGCAACGCCGTGCGGCTGGCCGCCGAGGCCATACGCGGGCGCTTTCTGGCCCGCGCCGCCAGGGAGTTCGGCGTCGAGCCGGGCGAGGTGGACCTGGCCGAATCGAAGGCCTTCCTCGTCGACCGCCCGGACACGTCCATGGCCTTCAAGGACTTGGTGGCGCTCTGCGCCTCCGAGGGCGTGCACCGCTCCGAACTCGTCATGTTCCGGGCGCCCTTCACCGGCCAGATCGACCCGGAGACCGGACAGGGCCGGGTGCACCCGGACTATGCCTACGGCGCGCATGCGGTCGAGGTCGCGGTGGATACCGAGACCGGCGAGGTCACGGTGCTGAAGAGCGTCGGCGCCCACGATGTCGGCCAGGCGATCAACCCGGACGCGGTGGCCGGGCAGATCGAGGGCGGCGCCGCCATGGGCCAGGGCTACGCGCTCAGCGAGGAGCTGTGCTACGAGGAGGGCCGGCTGACCACGCCGTCCTTCAGCGAATACCTGATCCCGACCGCCATGGACGTGCCGCGCTATCAGTCGATCATCCTAGAATCGCGCAGCGGCCTGGGGCCCTTCGGCGCCAAGGGTATCGGCGAGCCGGCCCTGACCCCGGTCGCCCCGGCCATCGCCAACGCGGTCGCGGACGCCATCGGCGTGCGCGTCTTCGACCTGCCGATCACCCCGGAGAAGATCGTGATGGCCCTGCGGAGGGCCGAGGCGGCGGAATGACGCGGGTCCCGCGGGGCAGGGGGCCGGGTTCGGCTGGACGAGTTTCCGCTGGACGGAGACCGCGGATTCCTGCCAAGCACTAAGCATGATTCGTCAGGGGGACTGTAGGATGGTTGACGACGTAGCCGCGACCGGCGACCGGGCCTTCACGGCCGAGACCGACTACGGCATGGGCAGCGAGCCGACCTACGCCGGGGCGCTCAGCTTTATGCGCCGCCGCTATACGCGCGATCTGGCCGGCGTCGACGTGGCGGTCAGCGGCGTGCCGCTGGACCTCGCCACGACCAACCGGCCCGGGGCCCGTTTCGGCCCGGCGGGCATTCGCGCCGCCTCCGCCCATCTCTCCTGGCACGGCGGACCCTGGCCCTGGGGCTTCGATCCCTTCGAGCGCCTGGCGGTGATCGACTACGGCGACTGCCGCTTCGACCATGGCAAGCCGGACGAGCTCGTGGCCTCGATCGAGGCCCATGCCAAGACGATTCTCGATGCCGGCGTGTCCCTGTTGACCCTGGGTGGGGATCATTTCATCACCTACCCGCTGTTGCGCGCCCATAACGAGGTCCATGGGCCGCTCTCGCTGATCCATTTCGACGCCCATACCGATTCCTGGCGCGAAGACGAGAGGCGGCTGGATCACGGCACGATGTTCTACCACGCGGCCAAGGAAGGGCTGGTCGATCCCGGCCGCTCGGTCCAGGTCGGCATCCGCACCTACAACGAGGAGACCCACGGCTTCAACATCCTCCACGCCGAGCGGGTGCACGAGACGGGTGTGGCCGCAACCGTTGCCGAGATCCAGAGCGTGGTCGGCGGCAACAAGGCTTACCTGACTTTCGACATCGACTGCCTGGATCCCAGCTTCGCGCCGGGCACCGGCACGCCGGTCTGCGGCGGTCTGTCCACCGCCCAGGCGCTGGGACTTCTGCGCGGGCTCGCCGCGCTCGACCTCGTCGCCATGGATCTGGTCGAGGTCGCCCCGGTCTACGACAGCGCCGAGATCACCTCCCTGGCCGGGGCCACCCTGGCGTTGGAGTACCTCTGCGTGCTGGCCTCCAAGCGTGCCTGAGCGACGGGCCTTAGGCAACCATGCCCCGTGATCCACGCTACGACGTTCTGTTCGAACCGGTGAAGATCGGGCCCGTCACGGCGCCGAACCGCTTCTATCAGGTGCCGCACTGCAACGGCATGGGCTACCGGGACCCCGCCGCCATGACCGTCATGCGCGGGATCAAGGCCGAGGGCGGTTGGGGCGTCGTCTGTACCGAGCAATGCGAGATCCACTACAGCTCCGAGATAACGCCCTTCATAGAGCTGCGGCTGTGGGACGAGCGCGATCTCCCGGCGCTCGAACGCGTGGCAAAGGCGGTCCATGCGCACGGGGCGCTGGCCGGGCTCGAGCTCGCCTACAACGGCATGAACGGACCCAACTTCTATACCCGCGAACCGCCGATGGGCCCGTCGCACCTGCCGGTCGCGACCTTCACCAACGACCCCGTACAGGCGCGTGCGATGGACAAGCAGGACATCGCCGATCTGCGCCGCTGGCACAGGACGGCGGCGCTGCGGGCCCAGCGCGCCGGGTTCGATATCGTCTACGTCTACGCCGCCCATGCATTGAGCGGCCTTCAGCACTTCCTGTCGCGGCGCTACAACGACCGCGGCGACGAGTACGGCGGCAGCCTCGAGAACCGCGTCCGGATCGTCCGCGAGCTGACCCAGGATGCCAAGGAGGCGGTCGGCGACCGCTGCGCGGTGGCCATCCGCCTCTCGGTCGACGAGCTACTCGGCCCGGAGGGACTCCACCGCGAAGAAGCCCACGACATGATTGGGATTTTGGCAGATTTGCCAGACCTTTGGGACATCACTCTCTCAGATTGGGCGAACGACTCCGAGACCTCGCGCTTCGGCGACGAAGGGGCGCAGGAACCCTTCGTCGCTGGCATCAAGGGCTTGACCAGCAAGCCCGTGGTCGGCGTCGGCCGCTTCACCTCGCCCGACGCGATGGCCGCGCAGATCAAGCGCGGCGTGCTCGACCTGATCGGCGCGGCGCGGCCGTCGATCGCCGATCCGTTCCTGCCTCGGAAGGTCGAGGAGGGGCGGATCGACGACATACGCGAATGCATCGGCTGCAATATCTGCGTCTCGGGCGACATGACCATGTCGCCGATCCGCTGCACGCAGAACCCGACCAAGGGCGAGGAATGGCGGCGGGGCTGGCACCCGGAGCGCATCGCCCCCAAGGCATCCGACGCCAAGGTGCTCGTCGTCGGGGCCGGTCCCGCAGGCCTGGAATGCGCCCGGGCCCTGGGCGCGCGCGGCTACGAGGTCGCGCTCGCCGAGGCGGCGACCGAGCTCGGCGGCCGGGTCGCGAGGGAGTGCCGCCTGCCGGGCCTCTCCGCCTGGGGCCGGGTGCGCGACCACCGCGTCCAGCAAATGCGGACCATGACTAACGTCGAGACCTACCTCGGCAGCCGGTTGACGGCGGAGCAGGTCCTCGAACTCGGCTTTCAGCATGTCGCGGTTGCGACCGGGGCGGTCTGGCGGCGCGACGGTGTCGCCCGCTTTCTCCTGCGGCCGATCGCAGTGGAGGAGGGCGCCGAGGTCCTGACCCCCGACGACCTCATGGGCGGCAAGGGACCGTCGGGACGGCGCGTCGTGCTCTACGACGACGATCACTACTACATGGGCGGCGTGCTGGCCGAGCTCCTGGCCGCGCAGGGCCGCGAGGTCACGCTGGTCACCCCGGCGTCCGACGTCTCCAATTGGACCCACAATACGCTCGAGCAGGGCCGCATTCAGACCCGCCTCCTGGAGCTGGGCATCGCCATCGAACCGCATCGCGCGGTCACCGCGGTCCGGGCCGGCGGCGTCGAGACCGCCTGCGTGTTCACCGGACGCAAGGCGGAAATCGCCTGCGACTCCGTCGTCCTCGTCACCGCGCGTCTGCCGAACGAATCGCTCTATCGCGACTTGAACGCGCAGCGCGCCGCCTGGAAGGACAGCGGGATCCTATCGATCAAGACCATCGGCGACGCGCTCGCCCCCGCGACCATCGCCGCCGCCGTCTATGCCGGCCACCGCTACGCGCGGGAGCTCGACGGCCCGGAGCCCGGCGACGGCCCGCCGTTCAAGCGCGAGCTGACGGAGCTGGCGCCGCTCTGAATACGAAGCGGCGTCGAACACCCTCGCCAGCGGGCAGTGTCTTGCGTGGCCGGAATTATCCTTCAGACGCGCCCTGAAAACCGAAACCTTCTACCCGTGCCCTGCAATCATCATAGGAAATGGTGACACAGCGGCGGTGCAGTTCACCAAGCGTCATTTCCGACGCGTGTTGCGGCAAGCTCACAGGCGCTTCCAGACAATCCTGAAATATCTGCTCGACCACATCGGTCATCCGCTGACAGCTGGTGTGGTAGAGCAATGCCTTCCCTTTGTAGGACATATCGGGAATGATCACGACATACCCGCATTTCGATTGCAGGTGATCGACAGCGGCAAGCTCTTTTCCGTCGTCTAGGAAAAGAATGTTGTCTCGAACGACGATGCATCGTCCATTTTGCCGCACGCATTCTGCGGAGAAGTCGGTGGGATTCTCCACAAACTGGCTCATCTGATCCTCCGAAAAATCCGTGTTTTTAGGAGTTCATGGCCTGACGGATTTGCTGTACCAGCGCAACAGAAAGACTATCGTATTTGCGCGACCTGATCCAGCCGTGATTGGAGCGGATTGAATGCCTGTGGTGCTGGAGGTCGGTATCCCAGCGATGAATGTGGCCCGCGCGGGTGAAGGCGACAATGCCCCCTCTACAGCTCAATTCGGTGGCCTCGGTGCGACGGTGGCCGCCAAGAGCTACCACCGTTGTCTCCCCAACGAGCTTATGCCACGATCAAGCCACTGGGAGGGTTTCACAAGGGGAACCTCGATAATGCAATGCCATCGGGTAGAGGCGGTTTTTTTTGATCTATGTCAATGTGTCGGACGTTAACTCCGGCGACATAGTACTAGAGGATAACAGCCGTACTGGCATACCCCATGAGGCTTCAGGAGTTGCTCGATAGCCACGTCTCTTCCCCGACCTCCCGGCGGGAGGAGAAATGGTTTTCCCATCCTGGACGGAACTTAGCCTGTCGGTTGGGCTGAAACGCCCGCCTGACGCCGCAAGACGTCCGGTAAATCCATCGAGATCAGAAGACACCTCCGGTTTTCTGTCGCAGAACAAAGATCGAAGAGTGGTTCAATGAAGAAGCCTGGAAGCCACGTTTCGTCCAAGAAGGCCGGGCGCATGCCCAAAGGCGGCGCTCCGAACGCCCGCGGCTCGGCAGGACCGGGGGGGCGGCTCGACCCCGAAATCGAGCGGTGGTTCGCCACTGCGGGGGTTGCTTTTCCATCGTCGCGGTCATCGATCATCCCGATGCTCCAGGCGGCGCAGGCGGCGCTCGGGTACCTGCCGCGCGATGCGATGCGGGCCATCGCGCGCCACCTCGTCGTGCCCCCGGCGCTGGTCGAGGGCGTGGCCAGTTTCTACGCGCAGTTCCGCTTCAACAAGCCCGGCAGGCACCGCGTCACGGTTTGCACCGGCACTGCCTGCTACGTCCGCGGGAGCGGGAAGCTTTTGGACGACATACAGGCGGACCTCGAGATCGGGTCGGGCGAGACCACGGCCGACGGTGCCGTATCGCTGGAATCGGTCTCCTGCTTCGGTGCCTGTGCGCTCGCCCCCGTCGTGGTCCTCGACGACAAGGTTCTGCGCCAGCAAACCAGCGAATCGATGAAGAAGGTCGTACAGGACATTTCCTCCGGTCCATCGAAGGGCAGGTCGCGCGGCATGCGCTCTTCCCCCGCTGCCTCCCCCGGCGCCCGAGGAGCGCGCAAATGACGGAACTCGCGCTCCGTGCCGACCTCGACGCGTTACGTGCCCAGCTCGCCGCGTCGTTCGACCCTGACAAGCGCCGCGTCTTCGTGTGCAATGGCACCGGATGCAAGGCATGCGGCGCGGACGACCTGCTCGGCGGCATCGAGAAGGCGCTGAAGCGGGCAAAGCTTCACGACCAGGTCGAGGTGGTGATGACCGGGGGTTGCGGCCTCTGCGAGAACGGCGCGCTCGTGGCGGTGCACCCTCCCGGAACGCTATACTGCCGTGTCAGCCCGGACGACATCTTCGATATCGTCGAGAAAACGGTCGCGCGCGGCGAGGTGATCGAGCGGCTGCTCTATGAGATGCCGGGTGCCGTCGCCGAACCGACGGGGCGGCGGATCTCCGCCGAGCAAGCGATCCCGTTCTACCAGCACCAGATGCGCATCGTGCTCGGAATGAACGATCGGATCGACCCGTCGAAGATCGAGGACTATATCCGAGAGGGGGGCTACGCGGGGCTCGCCAAGGCGTTGTTCGAGATGAGTCCGGATCGGATCATCGACGAGGTGCAGCGCGCGGGGCTCCGTGGGCGGGGCGGCGGCGGCTTCCCCACCGGGCAGAAGTGGGAATTTTGCCGCGCCGCGGATGGGGATACCAAGTACGTCATATGCAACGCCGACGAGGGCGACCCGGGCGCATTCATGGATCGCTCGCTACTGGAAGGGAACCCGCACGCCGTGCTCGAGGGGATGGCGATCGGCGCCCGCGCGATCGGCTCGTCGCAGGGGTATATCTATATTCGCGCGGAGTATCCGCTCGCGAACGAGCGGCTACGGATCGCGATCGATCAGATGCGCGAGCGGAGTCTACTCGGCGAGAATATCCTCGGATCGGATTTCTCGTTCGATATTGTCATCAAGGAGGGGGCAGGCGCCTTCGTCTGCGGCGAGGAGACCGCGCTCATCGCCAGCATCGAGGGGCGCCGCGGGATGCCGATGGCACGCCCGCCGTTCCCCGCCGTCAAGGGGCTCTTCGGCAAGCCCACCAATATCAACAACGTCGAAACGTGGGCGAACGTTCCGCACATCATCACCGGTGGTGCGGACGAGTACGCGGCTCGCGGAACCGAGTCGAGCAAGGGGACCAAGATCTTCTCGCTCGTCGGGCAGGTCAACAACACGGGCCTCGTCGAGGTGCCGATGGGGATGACGCTGCGCCAGCTCGTCTACGAGGTCGGCGGCGGGATCAAGGGCGGTCGCGCGCTCAAAGCGGTGCAGTCGGGCGGCCCCTCGGGCGGCTGCATCCCCGCGCATATGATGCACCTGCCGATCGACTACGAGTCGCTCGCGCAGGCCGGGTCGATCATGGGCTCGGGCGGCCTTGTCGTCATGGACGAGACCACCTGCATGGTCGATCTGGCGCGCTACTTCGTGACGTTCACGGAGAACGAGTCGTGCGGGAAGTGTGTCCCGTGTCGCCTCGGCACGCGGCAAATGCGGATGATCCTCGACGATATCTGCGAGGGGCGCGGCACGGAGCAGAGCATCGCGCAACTCGAAGCCCTCGGCGAGGCTGTCGGCAAGGGCTCGCTTTGCGGCCTTGGCCAGACCGCGCCGAATCCGGTGCTCACGACGATCAAGTACTTCCGCGACGAGTACCTGGCGCACGTGCGCGAGAAGCGCTGTCCCGCCGGCGTCTGCGAGTCGCTCTTCGTCGCGACCTGCTCCAACCGTTGTCCGAGCGAGGTGGACATTCCGGCTTACCTCTCCCTTGTGGCGGAAGGCCGCAACGAAGAGGCGCTCCGAAGCCACATGGAGCGGAACCCCTTCCCGTCAGTGTGCGCGCGCGTCTGCCCGCACCCATGCGAGGATCGCTGCCGGCGCGAGACCTTGGACAGGCCGGTGGCGATTCGCGCGGTGAAGCGCTTCATGGTCGACGACGCGACGAACGTCAGCGTGCCGGTGATGGACCGGCCGCCCGAGGAGCGGCGGCGCACGGCGGTCGTCGGCGCAGGGCCGGCTGGGCTGACCGCGGCCTACTTCCTGCGGCGCCTCGGGCACGAGGTTACCGTATACGAGACGATGCCCGAGCCCGGAGGGATGCTGCGCTATGGGATCCCCTCCTACCGGCTGCCGCGCGAGGAGCTCGAGCGCGACATAGAGCGGATCACGAGCATGGGCGTGAAGATCGTCTGCGGCGCCGCCATCGGCAAGAAGTTGTCCATCGCAAAGCTGCGCAAGGAGCACGATGCCGTCTTCGTCGGCAGCGGCGCCTGGTCGGACGTGACGATGGGCGTCCCGGGCGAGGAAGGGCGGGGCGTCGCCTCGGGGATCGAGTTCCTCAAGAAGGTGGAGCTCGGCCCGGTCGACCGGATCAGCGGTGACGCCGTTGTGGTGGGCGGCGGGAATACCGCGATCGATGCAGCGCGCACCGCGCTGCGGTTGGGCGCGCAGAGTGTCACGGTCGTCTACCGCAGGACCCGCGAGGAAATGCCGGTTCAGCCCGAGGAGATCGTCGAGGCTCTGGAGGAGGACGTGAAGTTCGAGTTCCTCGTCGCGCCGGTCGAGGTCATCCGCAACGGCGGCAAGTCGCCGGTGGCGATCAAGCTGCAGCGGATGCGCCTGGGGGATTTCGACGACAGCGGCCGCAGACGGCCGATGCCGATAGAGGGTGAGTTCATCGAGCTCCCGGCGGCGCACATCATCCGGGCGATCGGCCAGAAACCGATCGTCCCAACCGGCGGACCGCCGGTTTCGAAGCGCGGAACGGTCAACGTGGATCAACTCTCGCTCGCGACGGAGCTCGACGGTGTATTTGCCGGCGGCGATGCCGTGCTCGGTCCGGCGACGGCGGTGGAGGCGATCGCGCACGGACGTCGCGCGGCGGAGGCTATCGAGCGCTACCTGCACCCGAGCAAGTCTGCGCGGTTTCCGTGGAATGCCCCGCGCGAGCTCGATACGGCATTCGATCCCGCTGCAGAGCCGTCGACGGCGACGCGCCTCCAGACGCCCAAGCTGTCGCCGCTGGAGCGGCGAACCTCTTTCGACGAGGTGGAGCTGACGCTCTGCGCCGAAGAGGCCTGCCGCGAGGCGGGCCGCTGTCTGAGGTGCGATTTCGGCAGAACGGTCGTTTTGCGGGAGGAGGAGTAACCATGCCGAACCTGACGATCAACGGGCGCGCGGTCACGGTCGAGGACGGAAGGACGGTGCTCGACGCCTGCCGCAGCGCCGAGGTCTACGTGCCGACGCTCTGCGACGACCCCGAACTCGAGCCCTACGGCGCGTGCCGCCTGTGCATCGTCAAGGTTGACGGTCTGCGCGGCCTGCCCACTGCCTGCACCACGCCTGCCGCCGACGGCATGAAGGTCACGACCGAGGACCCCGAGATTCTGGACGTGCGCCGGTGGACGGCGCAGCTTCTGCTCGCCGACCATCCGCTCGATTGCCTGACCTGCGCCCAGTGCGGGGCCTGCGGGCTGCAAGAAGTCGCCGCGCATCTGGGGATTCGCGAACGCGTCCTGCAGCCGATGGTGCGCGAGGCGAAAATCGACGACTCGAACGCCTGCTACGCCATCGACATGCGCAGATGCATTCTCTGCGGCCTCTGCGTCCGCGCCTGCGAAGAGATACAGCACCTCGGGGCCATCGACCTGGTAAAGCGCGGCTACGCAAGCGCGGTCGAACCGTTCGGCGGCGGCCCGATCATGGACTCCATCTGCGAGACCTGCGGCGAGTGCGTGGAGCGCTGCCCCACCGGGGCGCTCACACCGCGGCAGCACCTCCGGCCCGAACGCGAAGTCTCCACCGTGTGCCCCTATTGCGGCACCGGCTGTCGGATTGTCCTGGGCGCCCGGGGAGACACCGTCGTGAGCGCTCGCGGCGACATGGACGCCCCGGTATCGCGCGGGCGTCTCTGCGTGAAGGGACGATTCGGATCGTTCGAATTCGTTTCCCATCCCGACCGCCTCGAGACCCCGCTCATACGGACCGCCGACGGCTTTCGCGAGGCGTCCTGGGAAGAGGCGCTGGCCCTCGTCGCCAGCCAACTGAAGACGTACCGTGGCGACGCATTCGGGGGACTGTCCTCGGCCAAGGTCACGAACGAAGACAACTACGTGTTCCAGAAGTTCGTGCGCGCCGCCATGGGGACGAACAACGTCGACCACTGCGCGCGCCTGTGCCACTCCTCCACCGTCGCGGGGCTGAGGCTGTCGTTCGGTTCAGGGGCGATGACGAACACCGCGGACGACCTCTTGAAGGCCGACGTCATCCTCGTGACCGGGTCGAACACCACCGAGAACCATCCGATCATCGGGCTCAAGATCCGCGAGGCGGTTGCGCGCGGCGCGAAGCTTCTGCTCTTCGACCCGCGCCAAATCCAGTTGAGCCAGATCGCCACGGTCTGGGCGCGGCAGAGACCCGGCACGGACGTGGCCTGGATCAACGGGCTCATGCACGTCATAGTCCGTGACGGCCTGATGAAGACCGAGTTCATCGAGTCCCGCACCCAGGGGATCGAGGAGGTCGAAAAGCTCGTGGCCGCCTATACGCCGGAGCGGGTGTCGGAGATCACCGGGGTCCCAGCCGAACTCATCGTGGAGGCGGCCCGCGTCTACGCCACGGCGGAGCGGGCGTCCATCGTCTATTCGATGGGCATAACCCAACACACGACCGGCGTCGACAACGTCCGATCGCTCGCCAACCTGGCGATGATCACCGGGCAGATCGGTCGGTCTGGCACCGGCGTCAATCCGCTGCGCGGCCAGAGCAATGTCCAGGGTGCTTGCGACATGGGCGCCTTGCCCAACTTCTATCCCGGTTACCAGCAGGTCGCCGATGCCGAGACCCGCGCCAAGTTCGAGAAAGCGTGGAACGTCGAACTCTCCGGCACTCCCGGCCTGACGGTGACGCAGATGCTCCCCGCGGCCCTCGAGGGAAAGGTCAAGGCGCTCTATGTCATGGGCGAGAACCCCGTGCTCTCCGACGCCGACGTCACCCACGTCGTGGAGGCGCTCGGGAAGCTCGAGTTCCTCGTCGTGCAGGATATTTTCCTCACCGAAACGGCGAAGCTTGCCCATGTCGTGTTGCCGGCCTCTTCTTACGCCGAGCGCGACGGCACTTACACCAATACCGAGCGCAGGGTACAGCTCACCAAGTCGATCGTGCCCCCGCCAGGGCAGGCGCGGCGGGACTGGGAAATCATCTGCGACCTCGCCGCCGCCGTCGGGTATCCGATGACCTACGCGTCGACGGCGGAGATCAGTGACGAGATGAGAGGACTCACGCCGTCCTACGCGGGTATCTCCCATGCGCGGCTCGAGGCGGGGGCACAGCTTCACTGGCCCTGCCCTGCGGAGGACCACCCGGGAACGCCGATCCTGCACCGCGACAAGTTTGCGCGCGGCCTCGGCCAGTTCCACCCGGTCGAGTACCGACCCGCGGCGGAAGAAACCGACGCGTCATTCCCGATCGTGCTGACCACGGGTCGGATGCTGGAGCACTACCACACGGGCACGATGACGCGGCGGAGCGATGGCCTGAACGGTCTCGTCCCCGGGCCGTTCGTCGAGGTAAACGGCGCCGACGCAAAGAAAATACGCGTGAAGGATGGTGATCGCGTGAAGGTGTCCTCACGCCGCGGCTCTATAGTCCTTCCTGCCAAGGTGGGGAGCAGGGTGGATACGGGTGTCCTCTTCATCCCGTTCCACTTCTGGGAGGCGGCGGCCAACGTTCTCACGAACCCAGCGTCCGACCCGACAGCAGGAATCCCGGAATTCAAGGTTTGCGCCGTGCGGCTGGAGCGCGCGCCGCAACTTAACTGACGGTAGGTGGTTCATTCAGCCGACATCGGCCGCCGCCAGCGCCGGCCCGGGCTCGGCATCGGCGATCACGTCGTCGAACGCGCCGAGCGCGCAGACGAGCTGGAGAGAGCGGACCTCGAACTTGCCCCGGTCGACCAGCAGCAGCCGGCGCTCGGCGTGTTCGATCATCGCGCGCTTGACGCCGCAGGCCGCCGTGTCCATGTCGACCGGCCCCTCGGCGGAGTTCCAGGGACAGCTCGAGTTCCAGAGCAAGAACAACCCGGTCGCCGGGGCCGGCGTCGGGCTTGCCGACCGGCACCGTGGTCGCAGCAGCGGCGGCGCGTCCTGTTCGCGTCCGCCGTCCTTCAGTAGCGCAGGTGTGCTTGGCGCTCGCTCAGCCAGGCCTGCTCGTCCGCACTGGCCAGGGCATCCAGGTCTTGCGGCGTCGCAGCCGCATCGTCGACCCATTCCCGCAGCAACGGACCGCCGTTGATGACATCTATCGCGAGTTTGCCGTGCTCGTACTCGTAGGGAAAATCGCGCCACAGCGGATAGTCCGGATACAAACGGCGAATCGCCTTGAAGGCGAGCGCTTGGAGCCGCCAGGGCTTGAACGCCCGGTGATCGTAGCCGGGATCCTCGCTGTGAATCTGCACGCCGTTGCAAAGCGCGCCCGCGTGCTTGTGAAACGTGGGCTCGAACCAGCAATCGCGCAGGTGGCACCCGCCCAGCCACTGCGGCGCTAGCGCGTGCATTTCCTCCATGACACGCCTCGCATCGATGTCGGGCGCGCCGAAGACTTCGAGCGGCCGGGTGGTGCCGCGGCCCTCGGAGAGTGTCGTGCCCTCGAGCATCACCGTGCCCGCATAGGCGCGCGCCATCCATAGATTCGGCGCGTTGGGGCTGGGATTGATCCAGATGCGCTCGGCAAGCGGCCAGCCGAATCCCGGCGCCGCATCGGGCCGCCAGCCTCGCATCTCTACGACCCGATACTCGACATCGAGCCCGAGCGTTTCGATGAACCACAGGCCCAGCTCGCCGAGCGTAAGCCCATGGCGCATCGGCAAGGGCCCGGCGCCGACAAAACTTTCCCAGCCGCTTTGCAGCCGCAGGCCTTCGACGGGCCGGCCAACGGGATTGGGGCGATCCAGCACCCACACGGCTTTGCCGCGCTCCGCCGCCGCTTCCAGGAGGTAGCGCAGCGTCGTGACGAAGGTATAGATGCGGCAGCCCAGATCCTGCAGGTCGACCAGGAGGACATCGAAGGTATCCATCATCGCGTCCGTCGGCCGGCGCACGTCTCCATACAGGCTGAAGACCGGGACGCCGTGCACTGGATCGTCGAAGTCCGGCGACTCGATCATGTTGTCCTGCTTGTCGCCGCGCAGGCCGTGCTGCGGGCCGAAGGCGGCGGCGAGCCTTATGTCGCCGCAGGCGGCCAGGGCGTCGAGGGAATGCGTCAGGTCCCGCGTGACCGAAGCGGGGTGCGCGAGCAATGCCACGCGCCTGCCTTTCAGCGGCGCGCGCAAGGCGGGTTCGGCGAGAAGCCGGTCGATGCCGAATTTCGCAAATTTCATGGCCGCACCGGTGCTGGAAGTTCCTGCGCGAAGCAATCGGAATGATGAAAATCCGCCATGCCCGGCGGATGCGCCAAGGCCCAGTACGATTTACGGCCGCTGGTTTCCTCGATCACCGCCGAGAGACCGAGACGCCATGCCGCATCGCTCGGCAAGCCCGGCAAGCGATCCAGCGCCAGCGAGGCCTGCAATTCGTAGCACGCGCCGTTCGATTGCACCTCGACGCGCGGCGCGCCGATCTCGCTCGCAACGCTCATCCCGCTTCGGTAGCCGCTGAAGCGATAGGCCGCCCATTGCATCGAGGGCGCAAAGTTGAACTCGTAGTATGCGGCGCTTGGCGCTGCACGGACGAAGGCCTCGAAGCAGGTGTGCCGCCAAAGCTCATCGCCGCGCGCGGGAGCCGTCACGGGCGGCATGCGCAGATTACCCGTCTTGCCGGTCACGACATAGTGCAGCACCAAATTGCCGGGGCGTGGCCGCGCGACGTCCACTTCGATCTGTGCCGCTGCACTGCAACGCGAGTCCCGATGAAGTTTCAACGCCTGGCGCATGCCGGCATTGTAGCGGCGACGACATTCCACATGGCGACAATTTTCGTGACGACTTCGGCGCCTTTGGCAGTCTGCCGAGAAGGCGGACGTTCCGGGCTTTGTTTCGGCAGGATCTCGAACCGAGACTAACTGCCGGCGAGGTGGAATACGACGTCGGCCGCCGCCAGCGCCTTGCGCAGCGCGGGCTCGGGCGTGGCGTCGGCGATCACGTCGTCGAGCTCGGCGAGCGGGCACACGAGCTGGAGCGAGCGGATCCCGAACTTGCCCTGGTCGACCAGCAGCAGCCGGCGCTCGGCGCGCTCGATCATCGCGCGCTTGACGCCGCAGGCCGCCGTATCCATGTCGACCGGCCCCTCGGCGGTCAGGCCGCTCGCCCCGATGAAGGCCTTGGTCGCGTGGTGGCGGCGCAGGAAGGCCGCGGTCTCCGGCCCATAGACGCCGGCCTCGCGCGGGTTGTAATCGCCCGGGCAGAGGATCACGCGCAGCTTCGGGTTCTGGCCCAGGGCGGCGGCGACGTTGATGCTGTTGGTCAGGATCGTGAGGGGCTGAGACGCCGCCGCGAGCCACCGGGCGAAATGGCTGGTCGTCGAGCCGGAATCGATCATCAGCACGTCGCCCGGCTCGGCGAAAGCCGCGGCCCGCGCGCCGATCCGCGAGCGCTCCTCGACGAGCTGGCGGTAGCGCTCGTTGACGGCGGGCTCGCGCGCCATGGGGCGCACGGCGGCGCCGCCGTAGGTGCGCGCGACGAGGCCGCGTCGGCTCAGCTCGTCGAGATCGCGGCGCACGGTCTCGGTCGAGACCTCGAAGGCCTCGGCCAGCGCCGAGATCCGCACGGCGGGACTGGCGCGCAGTTCGGCGACGATACGCTCGAAACGCTCGCTCCGCTTGAGCCGCGCGCTCATGAGAGGTCGAGCCGTTCCAACAGGCCGCTGTCGCCGGCGAGGTCGAGAAAGGTGTAGCGGTCGCGAATCTCGCGGGCATGGCGCAGGGCGCCGCGGTAGTAAGTGCGCGGCCAGCCGAGCGCTTCGGGCGACGTTGGAGCGCCGGCGTTCCGCAGCACCGTCTCGAGCTCCGCGGCCGGCCGCGTCACCGCGGCGAGCCGCCTGCCGAACTCCTCCCAGCGGGCCTCGAGCCGTGCGTTGAGCGCCTCGGCGGCCGTTTCGTCCAGGCGCTTGGCGGCGAACTCCCGCCAGCAGGCCGCTCCCAGCCCGGCGCCGAAATGCGCCGTCACGGTAGCCTCGCTCGGTGTACTCGCGCGCAGGCGGGGCGGCCCCTCCGCCAGCATGCGTTCCTGCAGCCGCGCCATGGTCAGCGTGGTCACGCCAATCTGCTCGCCGTGGAAGGCCTCGGGGCAGCCGGCGGGCGGCATCATCTCGACGTGGTGGCTGATCAGATGCTCGCCCTGGCTGGCCGGTTGGCTGCCGCCGCAAAGCGTCATGCCGAGGCCCGAGAGCACCAGGGTGCGGGCGAGCAGCCTCATGGCCTCGAGGTCGCCCAGCATCAGCGCCTCCGATTTCGCGAAGAGCGCGGGCTCGTCTTCGGCGAGGAGGGCGAAGGGCGCCTCGCGGTAGGGGCGGTCGAGCAGCAGGTGGGCAAGCAGCCAGTCCGCCTGTGCCGTCGGCCGGCAGAGGCTGTCGCCCAGGCCGGAGCGGATCATGCGCGCCGGCGCCTGCGACAGGACCTCCAGGTCCAGGAAAACGCCCGCGGCCGCGACCGCCGGCAGCGACTTCTTGTGGCCCGCGACGGTGATCGCCGCGTTGACCGAGGTGTAGCCGTTCATCGAGGGCGCGGTGGCGAAGACCGCGTAGGGCTTGCCGTCCCGGGCCGCGGCGTACTTGCAGAGGTCGTTGATCGTGCCCGAGCCGACGGCGATCAAGGCGTCGCAGCCGGCGCTGTCGCGGCGGACCGCCTCGGCGGTCTCGCTGTCCGCGTGCGGCCGCCCAGGCAAGGGTATTTCCGTAACTTGCGCGATCGGGGCCAAGGCCGCCGCGATCCGGGCGCCCAGCACCCGGCGCGTATTGTCGTCGCTGACCAGCGCCAGCTTGCGGCCCAGGTCGAGCCCCTCAACCAGCCCGGCCTCGTCGCCGGCCAGTGTATCGGCGATCGCCACCGAGCGCGTCGGCACCGCGAGCGGCGGCCCGCCGTCCGGATCCGCGAAGGTGCCGCGCAGCAGACTGTCCAGCGGATCGCCCGTCATGGCCTCAGCCCTCTGCGCCGAACATTGGACGCAGGCTGTCGAACAAACGGCGGTAGGCCGCGTAGGCCTCGTCGTAGGCGGCGCGCGCGCCGGCCTCGGGCGCGACCGTCTCGGCAAGCTTGCCGACCAGTCCGGCGCAGCCGACGAGATCCGGCTGCAGGCCCCCGGCCACGGCCGCGCAGATCGCCGCGCCCAGCGGCGAGGTGTCGCGCACCACCGGGATCTGGGCCGGAAGGCCGGTGCAGTCGGCCCGTATTTGCGCCCAGAGCCGGCTCCTGGCGCCGCCGCCCAGAAGCAAAAGCGCCTCCGTCGCCACGTCCATCTCGCCCAGCCGTTCGACCACGTCGCGCATGGCGAACGCGCAGCCTTCCAGCACCGCGCGCGCCAAGTGGCCCGGGCCGTGCGCCGGGGTCAGGCCGTAGAAGCAGCCGCGCGCCGAGGCGATCCACTCCGGTGCCATGGCGCCGCTCATCGCGGGCAAGAACGTGACGCCCCCGGCGCCCGGTGGGACCTCGGCCGCGAGGCGGTCGAGCTCGGCGAAGCCGACCGGGCGCAGCAGGCCGCGCAGCCAGGCCAGCGCGCCGCCCGAGAGCCAGCCCGGGTTCTCGATGTAGAAGCGGCCGCCGGCGTAGCGGTGGGTCTCGACCAGGCCGGCGGAATCGATCTTCGCCACGTCGTCCAGCGCGCCGACCACCTCGGCGGTGCCCAGCACGCAGGCCACGCGCCCCGGCGTGACGAGGCCTGCGCCGAGCGGAGTCGAAAAATCGTCGCCGGTGCCGACGGCGACCACGGTCCCCTGAGGCAGGCCTGAGAGCGCCGCGCCCTCGGCCGTGAGCCGGCCGGCCGGCTCGTGCGCTTCTGCGATCGCCGGCAGCTCGTCCTCGTCGATGCCGAAGGCCGTGAGCAGCTCGGGGACATAGCCGTGCTCTTCCAGGGAATAGAGCATAGTGGTCGAGGCGAGCCCGCGGTCGAAGACCTGCGCGCCGGTCAGCCGCGCGACCAGGTAGGAGACCGGCTGATGGAAGCGGGCCGCCCCGGGAGTCTCCTGCTTGAGCCAGCGGATCTTGGCGGCCATGTGCGTGGCGTCGCGCGTAAGGCCGGTGATCCGGCGCAGCTCGTCGGGGTCGACCACCTTCGCCTGCATCTCGGCGCGGCGGTCCATCCAGATAATGCAGGGGCCGAGCGCCCGGCCCTCCGCGTCCACGGCGACGCAGCCGTCGAGCTGGCCGGCGATGCCGAGGGCCCGCACCTCGGCCGCAACGCGCCCGGCTGCGGCGAGCGCCTTGGCGATCGTCAGGCCGAGCGCGTCCTCCCAGAGCGCCGGCGACTGCTCGGCCCAGCCGGGGCGCGGGTAGTCCGGCTCGTAGGCCGTGGCGGCCTCGCCCAGCAGGCGCAGGCGGTCGTCCACGACGACCGCCTTGAGGCTTTGCGTGCCGATATCGACGCCGACAATGGCGATAGGGGCTCTCCTTCGATTTCGATGCGCCCGGGTTCAGGCGCAGGCGGCGAGGATATCGCGGAGTTGCGAGCGCAGCGACCCCTTGCGTGGCGAGAACGACCCGTCGAAGGCCGCCGTGCCGATCGTGAAGGCATCGACCCCGGCGGCGGCAAGCGCGTGGATCCGCTCCGGCGTATCGATGCTGCCGGCGACGATCAACTCGCCCGAAAGCGCGTCGCGCGCGGCGCGGACCAGGTCGAGCGGCTCCGCGTCTGCGGCGCGATAGGCCAAGAGGTCGACCCCCGCGCAGCCCAGCGCCTCCGCCCGGCGGCAATCGGCCGCGACATCGGCGGGGTCGCCGTGCAGGCGCGTAGGGTGGCCCTGGGGCCGGCCCGGAAAAGGATAGTAGGCGATGCCGCTGCCCTGAAGGATATCGAGCGTAGCCGCGACCTCGGTCCCGCCCAAAAGCCGGTCGACGCCGATCTCGAGTGCGGTGCGCGCTGAATTCAGACAGGCCTCTGGTGTGGTACTTACCACTTCCATATAGCTGATGGCTTCGAGCGATTTGATCCTCGCGTTGAGCGCGGCAAGCGTGTCCTGCTCGACGCCGATATCCTTGAAACCAATATGCCAGACACTTGTTTCACGAATGGTATCAAAGACATCCAAGCAGTCTTCGACTGTCTGATCGTCCCGCGTGAGCATGAAGATGAAGTCCACCTTCGGGCCTCCCTTGCCGACCTATCGCTTGCAACATATTGCAAAATGGTTGGCAGGTCCAACAACGCACGTAGAATTGTGTTCCTGTCCGTGTTAGAGTTTGCCGCAAAACGGCCTTGCTGGGCTCGTCTTTGCCGCCGCGTTTGACGTAGTGTCGCCAAGATGGCGAGGAGAGAGCCGCGGAGCGGCCCCGCGGGCGAGCCTCGCAAGGCCGTTCTTGGTTTCGAGGACCTGAATGGGAGGACAGGCGACATGACAGAACACACGAAATCTCGTTTCGGCAAGGTGTTGCGCTTGGGCGCTGCGGCCGGCAGCGTTTCGTTGACGCTCGCGTATGCCGCGGAGGCGGGCGCCTGGAGCCTCGAGGAGGCGGCCGCGCCCTACAAGGGCACGACGATTCGCACCATCGGCGAGTCGCTGCCGCCGCTGGAGGCGATGGACAAGCTGAAGCACAAGTTCGAGGAACGCACCGGCATCACGGTCGTCATCGAGCAGTACGAGCACTCCGAGGCGGTCAACAAGGTGATGCTCGACCTGAATTCGAAGCGCGGGCGCTACGACTTCATTCTGCAGCCGCACCGCGAGCTGGGGCGTTTCGTGGCCAACGGCCATCTCGCGCCGATCGAGCGGTTCATGAACGACCCCAAGCTGCGCGATCCGGCCTTCAAGCCCGAGGAGGTGCTGTACCAGGGACTTTGGAAAGAGATCTCCTGGTACGAGGGCAAGGCCTACGGCTACCCCTTCACGGCGCTCACCATGTACCTGTGGTACCGCAAGGATCTGCTCGAGGATCCCAAGGAGCAAGCCGGCTTCAAGGCCAAGTACGGCTACGACATGCAGGTGCCCGCCACCTGGGGCCAGTACCGCGATCTCGCCGAGTGGTTCACGCGGCCCGACGAGGGCTTCTACGGCACCGCCATCCAGGGCAAGCGCCACGAGGCGCTGTGGTACGAGTGGCTCAACTTCCTCTACAGCTTCGGCGGCGACATGATGGAGGCGAAGTCCGGCAGCGAGTGCGGCCCGATCATCGTCAACAGCCCGGAGGCGGTCGAATCCCTCGACTACTACAAGGGCCTGGTCGCTTATTCGCCATCGGACACGCTCAACTACTTCTGGGACGACGTCATGGTCGCCATGCAGCAGGGCAAGGCCTTCGAGATGATCATGTGGAACGACGCGACCTATGCGGTCGAGGACCCGTCACAGAGCACGGTGTCCGGCAAGATGGGCTTCGACCTGATACCCCAGGGCAAGGGCGGCAAGGTCGGTCAGGTCGAGGGCTGGACCTACCTGATCCCGGCCTACGCCAAGAACAAAGAGGCGGCCTACCTGTTCATCCAGTGGATGATGGCGTTCGACCAGCAGCTCGAGCAGCACATGAACGGCGGCGCCTCGTCGCGGCCCGACGTCTACGCCAACCCCGACGTGAAGAAGATCACGTATTCCAAGGCCTCCATGGACACCAACGCGGTCGCCATCGCCAAGCCGACGATTCCCGAATCGCCCGATCTGACGGAGATCCTGGTGCTCGAGCTGAGCAACGTCCTGGCCGGCAAGAAGACGTCCCAAGAGGGGCTCGACGACGCGGCGGTAGCCATGAACAAGCTGCTCGGGGACTGTGCGCCTTTGAAATTCCCGGTAAAGTGACGCGGACGGAGCTTTCGACCGCGAGGCAGCATCGGTGAACTTTCCGAGGGTGGGGAACGGCATTCTGGGCGGCGTTCTGGACCGGGGCGTCGGCCCGCTGTTCCTGGTGCCCGCTCTCCTGATGCTCGTCGTTCTTCTGGTCGGGCCCTTCCTCTACATGGTCGGCGTCAGCTTTACCGACCTGAGCTTCGCGCTGCCGGGCCACGACGGCAACTTCGTCGGTTTCGAGAACTACCGGCGGCTGATGCGCGAGGACCCGGTGTTCTGGCAGAGCTTCGGCACCACGCTGGTCTTCGTATTTGGCGTCGTGTCGGTCGAGTTCGGCCTCGGTTTCGCGCTGGCTCTCTTGCTGTTCTACCATGTACAGCGCCGCCGCTTCGTTCTGACGCTATTGCTGATCCCGATGATGCTGGCGCCGGTCGCGGTTGGCCTGATGTGGAAGCTCATGCTTCACGGCGAGTTCGGCATGCTGACCCATTACCTAAGGGAGCTCGGGCTGCTGGACCCCCAGACCGCGCTACTCGGCAATCACGATCTCGTGCTGCCCACGGTGATGCTGGTCGACGTGTGGGAGTGGACACCCTTCGTCACGCTGGTCTTCCTGGCCGGCCTGCTCAGCCTGCCGCGCGAGCCCTTCGAGGCGGCGGTCATGGACGGGGCCCGGCCATGGCAGGTCTTCCGCGATATCACCGTGCCGCTGCTGCGGCCGATCATCGCCCTGGTGCTGCTGCTTCGGGGGATCGACGCCTTCAAGGAATTCGACAAGGTGTTCATCTTGACCGGCGGCGGGCCCGGGACGGCGACCGAGTTGATCAGCATCTACGCCTGGCGGGTCAACTTCCGCAACTGGGATCTGGGGTACGGCGCGGTCTGCGCGTTCATGGTCTACCTCGTGGTGCTGATCCTCTGCGCCGTCTCCTACAAGGCCATCTACTGGACCGAGGGGAGGGCCGTGAAGTGAGGAAGCCGTGGCGCATGGCAGCGCTGGCCACCCTGGTCGCGGTCCTGGTGATCTCGCTGACGCCTTACCTCTGGCTGTTCATGACCTCGTTCAAGACGCGTCTCGACGCGCTGGCCGACGCGCCGGTCTGGCTGTTCACGCCGACCTTCGAGCACTACCCCATGGTCTTCCTCGACAAGGGGTACCTGCCGATGGTGGGCAACAGCCTGATCGTTGCCGGCGTGACCACGGCGCTGTCCCTGGCGATCGGCGTTCCGGCCGCCTATGTCTTCGCGCGGCACGATTTCGCCGGCAAGGAGGACCTCTTCTTCTTCTTCCTGACGACCCGCATGGCGCCGCCGATCTCGGTGGTCGTACCGATGTTCCTGTTCTTCGGCTACGTCGGGCTGATCGATACGCGGACCTCGGTGATCCTGGCCCATTCGACCTTCAACCTGTCGCTGGTCGTGTGGATGATGCGCGGCTTCTTCGCCGACATCCCGCGCGAGATCGACGAGGCGGCGCAGATGGACGGGCATACCCGCGCCGGCATGTTCCTGCGCGTGCTGCTGCCCTTGGCCGCCCCGGGCATGGCGGCCACCGCCGTGCTCTGCTTCATCCTCAGCTGGAACGAGTTCCTCTACGCGCTTATTCTCGTTGCCTTCGAGTCGCGCACGCTGACCGTCGGCATCCCTGGCCTGGTGACGCCGCACGGCACCTTGTGGGGCCAGGTCGCGGCGGTCGCCATGGTCGCGACCCTGCCGATCGTGGTCTTCACCTTCCTCGTCCAGCGGCACCTGGTGCGCGGGCTCACTTTCGGCGCGGTAAAGGGGTAGGGCGTCCGTGGCCGTCGCGTTCCGAAACGTCACCAAGGTGTTTCCCGACGGAACCGTCGCGCTCGACGGCTTCAACCTCGACTTCGAAACCGGCGAGTTCGTGGTCCTGCTCGGGCCGTCGGGCAGCGGCAAGACGACGGCTTGCCGCATCTTGGCCGGCCTCGAGCCGGCGACCTCGGGCCGCATCGAGGTCGGCGGCCGCGACATCACGGATTTGCCGCCGCGGGAGCGCGGCATGAGCATGGTGTTCCAGAACTACGCGCTCTATGCGCACAAGAGCGTGTACGACAACATCGCTTATCCGTTGCGCGTGCGCGGCGTGCCCAAGCAGAGGATCGAAGGCAGGGTGCGCGACACTGCCCGGCTTCTCCAGATCGACGAGCTGATGGGCCGCCGGCCGGGCCAGCTGTCGGGCGGCCAGGCCCAGCGCGTAGCCGTGGCCCGCGCCCTGGTGTGGCAGCCCGAGATCTGCCTGATGGACGAGCCGCTGAGCAACCTCGATGCGATCCTGCGCCTGCAGACCCGCACCGAGCTGAAGCGCCTGCACGCCGAGCTCAAGACCACTTTCGTCTTCGTCACTCACGACCAGGAGGAGGCGATGACGCTCGGCAACCGCATCGCCGTGCTGAAGGACGGCCGGCTGGTGCAGTTCGACACGCCCCGGGAGATCTACCACCGCCCGGCCAGCCGCTTCGTCGCCGAGTTCATCGGCCGCCCGGCCATGAACATAATCGAGGGAAGCGTCGCCGGAGGCGTGTTCCGCGCCGAGGGCCTCGATCTCGCCGTGCCGGACCGCTCCGACGGGACGGCGGCACTCGGCATTCGGCCGGAGCACATCCTACTGCATCGAAGCCCGCGTGATGGCATGCAGCCGTTCCATCTGGACGTGAAGGAGCTTGTCGAGCCCGATATCCTGCTGTTCTTGAGCAGTGGCCCGCTGTCGCTGGTCGTGCGCAGCAAGGCGGACCTAGCCAACCTCGACGACGGCGCCGAGGTCTATCTCGAGCTGCCGCGGGACCGGCTCCACTTCTTCGACGCCGAGACCGGCCTGCGCCGGCCATGAGCGGACTGCTCGGCCTCGTCCCCGTCGCGGTGGCGGCGCTCGGCTGGTACGGCCTCCACCGGCTCAACCGGCGAAAGCGCTGGTTCCGGATCGGCGAGGTCATATTCTGGGACGCGATCCTGCTCGTCCTGGTCTATCTCCTCTGGCTGCGCTGGTTCTAAGCGAGAGAACGTCACGCCAGCCCGGCAGGAAACCGCCTGCCGCGCGGCACCTGCATAAATTTTGTGCGCTCCGGCTCGGCGATCGGCCATGGTCCGGCATCGAAGGTGGCACTCGCGCCCGGAAATTCGCCGCCTTGAACACGCTATGCTGTCTGGCATGGTTCTTGTAACGCTTCATCGATCGAGCCATTGGGGACATCGGAAACAGCGAATCGCCCATGACCGAGAACGCGGCAAAGGAAGGATGGAGCGGATCGCGCCATCTGCTGCGTCAGCTGCGCGACCTCATGAAGGGGCGGGCGAGCGACGAGCAGCGTCTCGACCGCATCGTCGGGCTGATCGCCGGGCAGACGGCGGCCGAGGTCTGCTCGCTCTACCTATTGCGCCCCGGCGACGTCCTCGAGCTGTTCGCGACCAAGGGCCTCAAGCCCGAAGCCGTGCATTTGACGCGGCTCCGGCTCGGCGAGGGCCTTGTCGGCGATATCGCCGCCCGGGCCCGGCCGCTCGCTCTGGCCGACGCCCAGGCCCACCCCAGTTTCGCCTACCGGCCAGAGACCGGAGAGGACATGTACCGCTCCCTCATGGGTGTCCCGATCCTGCGTGACGGGCGGGTCCTGGGGGTCATCGCCGTGCAAAACGTACAGCGGCGGGATTACGCGGCCGAGGAGATCGAGGCCCTGGAGACCGTCGCGATGGTGCTGGCGGAGGGGATGGCCGGCGGCGACCTTGCCGGACCGACCGAAAGCGGCCCGAGCCTGCAGCCGGCACGTCTGCCCGCCGCGCCGCTGACCGAGGGCCTGGGCTTGGGCGTCGCCGTTATGCACCAGCGCGGGATCGTGATCGCCAGGATCGTCGCAGAGGACCCCGAGCAGGAGTTGGACAGGCTGGCCGACTCCCTGGCGGCCATGCAGGCGTCCCTGGAGTCGTACGTGGAACAATCCGGTCCGGGCGAGACCCGCGAGGTGCTCGAGACTTTCCAGCTGTTCGCCCGGGACCGGGGCTGGTTGAACCGCATCCAGGACGCCATTCGAAGCGGTCTGACCGCCGAGGCGGCGGTGCAGAAGGTGCAGAGCGATACCCGGGCGCGCATGGAGCAGATCGTCGATCCCTACCTGCGCGAGCGCCTCGTCGACCTCGAGGATCTGGGTTACGGCCTGCTGCGTCACCTGCTCGGCGACGACGGCCGCGCCGCGGCGGCGCGGCTGCCCCCGGAGGCCGTTCTGATCGCCCGTAACCTGGGGCCCGCGGAGCTGCTGGACTACGACCCGGCCCGCCTCAAGGCGGTGGTTCTGGCGGAGGGTTCGCCGAACGCCCACGTGGCGATCGTCGCGCGCGCGCTCGAATTGCCGATGGTTGGCCGATGCTCCCAGGCGCTCACCCGCATCTGGCCGGGCGATTTCCTGGTCGTCGACGCCGACCACGGCCAGGTTCTGGCGCGTCCCGGACACGCGGTCCGGGAGACCTTGGCCGAGAGCCTGGAGGCCCGCAGACGCCGGAAGCAGGATCTCGCCGTCATCCGCGATCTGCCGGCGGTCACCGCGGACGGCGTCGAGGTGTCGCTGAACGCCAATGCCGGGCTGTTGATCGACCTGCCGCAGGTCCGGGACTGTGGGGCCGAGGGAATCGGGCTGTATCGCACCGAGGTCCCTTTTATGGTGCGTGACGCCTTTCCGGACGTTGATACCCAAACCCGGCTCTATCGCCGCGTGCTCGAGGGCAGTGACGGCAAACCCGTCGTGTTTCGCACGCTCGACGTCGGCGGCGACAAGATTCTGCCCTATTGGAACGAGGTGGCCGAGGAGAACCCGGCCATGGGGTGGCGGGCGGTCCGCATTGGTCTGGACCGGCCGGTGCTGCTGCGCGAGCAGTTGCGTGCCTTAATTCGCGCCTCCGAGGGCCGCCCCCTTGACGTCATGTTCCCCATGGTGAGCGAGGTGGCCGAGCTCGACCGCTGCCGGTCGATCCTGAACCTGGAGCTGAAGCTGGCCCGGGCCGAGGGCCGGACACTGCCGGACCCTCTGTGCATCGGGATCATGATCGAGGTGCCGGCCCTGCTCTGGCAGCTGCCGGCGGTCTTCGAGAGGGTCGACTTCGTCTCGGTGGGCAGCAACGACCTGATGCAGTTCCTCTTCGCGGTCGACCGGGGCAGCCCGGATCTGGCGCGACGCTACGACATCCTCTGCCCGACGGCTCTGAGGCTCTTCAAGGGACTGGTGGCCGAAGCGGAGCGCGCTGGCAAACCGATATCGCTGTGCGGCGAGCACGCCGGCCAACCGCTCGAGGCCATGGCGCTGCTCGGCTGCGGTTTCCGGACCCTGTCGATGCCGCCCGCCAACATACCGCGCGTCAAGAACATGCTACGCGGCCTCGAGGTCGGGCCGCTCGCGGCTTACATCGACTTCCTGGCTGGGCAGACCTGTCACAGCGTCCGCGAACGGCTCCGTCACTACGCGCGCGACCGCGGAGTGATCCTGGACTAAACTTCATCTGCGATATTAGAAAAAGATGTGAACTATCTATTATAAGGAAATTTTTCCGAACAAGGCATGTTCCTCGCGGCAAGGGGCGTATCGGTGGTGAACCGCTCGGGGCTACCGGCCGGAGGGCGAGAACCGATCAATCATTGACCGCTGTCCTCGGAACTGGCGGGATGAGGGTCGCACCTCTCGCTGTCGTGGAGCCTGGACCTATCGATGAGCCGGCCTCTGGAAAGGCGTTTCACCGCCGACATCGCCTCCCCCGGTCTGGCGCATGGGGCATTGCATGTCCTGGCGGGAACCGGCTGCTGTACCGCTGCCCGCGTGGCTGGAACGCCGGATGAGGAACGCGAGGCTCTCGAACAGGCGATCGCCGGAGCGGCCGAGCAGCTGTCGGAATTGGCCCGGAAGGCCCGCCCGAGGGCGGCCGATATCCTGGCCGGTCAGATCGCAGTCCTGTCGGAGTCGGAGTTGATCGGTCCGGTCTTGGAGGCGATCGAGGGCGGCGAGCCCGCCTGGTCGGCCTTCCGCGACGCGGTGGGTCTTGCGATTGCCGAACGCCGGACCGCAAGTCCTCAGGCCCGCGCCGAGGACTTGGCCGACCTGCGGGACCGGGTGCTCCGCTGTCTGCTAGGCGGGGAAGCGGAAGGGCCGGGAGAGCTTCCGGCTGGCGCTATCGTGGTCGCCGAGGCGTTGACCGTCTCGCGCTTCCTGGAGGTGGACTGGCGTCGCGCTTGCGGCGCCGTTTTGCTGGCGGGCAGCCCGGCCAGCCACGTGGCGCTGTTGGCGCGGGCCCGGGGCGTGCCCCTGCTGATCCGGCCGGACATCGACCTGGCCGAGCTCGAACCCGGTCGGGACGCGGTTCTCGACGCGGAGGCCGGATGTCTGGTTCTCATGCCGAGCCCAGCGACCAGCCGGGACTACGACCGGCGCATCGCCCAACGCCGACACGAGCGGGACCGGAAGGAACGCTGGCTGTCCCGGCCGGCCGTGACGGCGGATGGAATGACGGTTCGCGTCTACCTTAACGTCGACGACCCGGCGCTGCTCGAGGGTATCGACCCGGCCCATTGCGATGGTATCGGACTGGTCCGCAGCGAGTTCCTGTTCCCGGAAGAGGACGGCCTGCCGGACGAGGAACGGCAGTACCGCGTCTACCGGGCCCTGCTGACCTGGGCCGGCGGCCTGCCCGTGACCCTGCGAACCCTGGACGTCGGCGGCGACAAGCCGGTGGCGGGCCTGACGCCGAAGGACGAGGCCAATCCGGTGCTGGGCCTGCGCGGGCTGCGGCTATCGCTCGCCCGGCCCGAGGTGTTTCGGGGCCAGTTGCGCGCGCTGGCCCGCGCCGCCGCGCATGGGCCGCTCAAGGTGATGGTTCCCCTGGTCACCCTGCCGGGGGAGTTCGACCACGCCCGCGCGCTGCTGGCGGAGGAGGTTTCGGCGCTCGAGAAGGCGGGTATCGGCGCAGTGCTGCCGGAATTCGGCATGATGGTAGAGACGCCGGCGGCGGCGCTCAACATTGCCGAGTTCGACGCGGATTTCTATTCGATCGGGACCAACGATCTCGTCCAATTTGTCCTGGCGGCCGGCCGGGACAACCCGGCTGTGGCCGAGCTGCTGGATCCGCTGAACCCGGCGGTCCTGGAGTTGATCGCGCGTGTCTGCGCGCGGGGCCGGGCGCTGGGCCGGGAGGTCAGTCTCTGCGGCGAGGCGGCGAGCCGCCCGGAGTGCATACCCGCGCTGTTGAAGACCGGCGTGCGGGCGCTCTCGGTGCCCCCGGTGGCGCTCGCCGAGGTGAAGGAAGCGATTGCTCTTGCGGAGGTAGGGGCGTCAGTGTGACCGCGCTCAGGCCAGTACCCGGGCGAGCACGCGAACAAGCCGCTCGATGTCCTCCGGGTCGTGGTAGAGGCCGAAGCCGAAGCGCAGCCGGTCGCCGCGATGGTCCGTGATGACCTTTGCCTCCAGCAGCCGGCGGTAAATCGCGCTGGCCTGCTCGGTTCGGAAGGTGAGAAAGTTACCGCGGTCCGGCTCCGAAAGCGGCACCACCAAATGGTCGGGCCGCAGCATGTCGAGCCCCAGCCCGGCCAGCCGTTCTATGAAGGCCTCCTGCAGCGCCACGCCCCGAGCGTGGATGGCGTCCACCGTCACGTCCAGCTCCTGAAGCCAGGTCTGAACCGCGTTCAATCGGTAGAGCCCGACCGGATCGAAGGTCGCACCGAGGAAGCGCGCGCCCTCCGGACCATAGGCGACAGCGCCGTCTTCGCCCTCTTGCAGCGCGCCGAAGGCGGCGAACCAGCCGGTGTCGCGCGGCCGCGCCGCGATGCCGGGCGGCGCGTGCAGGAAGGCAGCGCCTTCGCCGGCCATGGCGTACTTGTAGCCACCGGCTAGGTAGAAAGCGCGGTCCTCGATCTTCGAGAGATCGGTCGGCAGGGCGAGAAACCCGTGGTAGCCGTCGATGGCCACCAGAGCCTCTTCGTCCGCGACGGCGCCGACCAGGGCCGCGAGATCCGGGACCGCGTAACCTGAGTTATAAAACACTTGGCTGAAGTAGATCAGGTCGTGGCCGCCGCGCCCGGCCTCTTCGGCGAAGCGCTCGGCGAAGCTCGCGAAGGGCTCGGCCGCGACGCGCGTGACCTCGGCGAGTCCGTCCTCTTCCAGGCGGCGCATCTGGCGGGCGAAGCTGTGGAACTCGCTGTCGGTGGTCAGTACGCGGACCGTATGCCCGGCCGGCAGGCAGGACAGGATGCGCAGGACGAAACCGTGGGTGTTGGGCCCGAAGGCGATGGTTTCGGGCCGCGTCAGGCCGAGCACGCGGGCGACGTGGCCCTGCGCGGCGGGATAGACCTCGCCGAAGACCGTCTGCCACTTGCCGTCGGCCAGCCGCGCGGCGTCGTACCAGCAAAGCTGCTGCGCCTCGAAGGTCACGTCGGGCCAGAGGTGATGGCTGTGTGCCGCGAAGTGCAGCCGCTCCGGATCCGCCGCCAGGAAGCGGCTGAAATACGCCTTGAGACTCACGCCCCGGATCCGCTGTAGCGGTAGCCCATCGCCTGGCGAAGCTCCTCCGGCAGCGCCGGCAGCTGGGAGCGCGGGATGAAGAAGGTGGAGAGCGCGAAGAGGTCGGCGAAGACCCGGTGCTGCTCGGCCGTGCGGCGCAGGTAGTCGTGGCCCGAGGAGCCGCCGGTGCCGACCTTGCGGCCGATCATGCGCTGGACCAGGAGCGCGTGGCGGTAGCGCCAGCTGGTCATCGTTTCGTCGATGTCCATCAGCCGGCTGAGCAGGGCGAAGGGCAGCTGCAAGGCGGGCTCGTCCCGGTAGAGGTTGATGAACAGCGCGGCCTGGAGCGCCTGCCAGGACAGATGCCACTGGCCTTGCGCGCGCAGGGCGCGGTGCCGCTCTTCGTCGAAGATCGATTCGAAGCGCGCGCGCGCGGCCTTCAGCGCGTCGATCTCGGCGGCTTTCTCGGTATCGCCGAGCGCCCGGTTCGAGCCGACGAGGGCGGCCTCGCTTTCCAGCATCTCCGTCACCGCCTGCCGGTAGACCTCCCGGAAATCGTAACCGGCCACCGAGACGAAGGGCGTGCGCTCGAGCCAGCCCTCGATCTGGTCGGAGAGCGAGGGCCGTCCTTCCGCGTCGCGCAGGCGCTGCCGGTCCGCGCCCGGCAGGCGGGCGTCGTAGGGGCGTTCGTCCAGGCTCAGGCGGTCCGCCCGGCGCAGGCCGAGACAGGTCTCCAGCAGGCGGAACTGCACGCTCTGGAAGCCCGAGGCCGGGAACAGGAGGTCGCGGAAGTCGAGGAAATCGAGCGGCGTCATGGTCTCCAGCACGTCGAGCTGCTGAAGCAGCAGCTTCTGGATCTCTACAACGCGGCCGAGGCCCTGCACCACTTTGCCGAGGCTGCGGTCGTCGACCTCCGGGCCCGAAAAGGTCGCCTGCACCCGCTCGAGCTCGAACAGGATCTGCTTGAACCAGAGCTCGTAGGCCTGATGCACGACGATGAAGAGCATCTCGTCGTGCGCCGGCCGGCCGTGCTTTTCGCTCTGCCGGACTTGGCAGGACAGAAGGCGCTCGAGCTGGAGGTGCTCGGCATAGGTCAGGGACGTCTCGCGCTTGGGCATTCCGGGACCTCTCGCGTGAAAACGGGGAGGACTCGGGGCAAGGCTAGCACAAGACGGGGCAGGGTTCTCCCGGCACGCGCGCTGCTTCAGGGGCAGCGCCGGCGGAACTCCCGGATCTGATAGGCCAGGAAGACCGGAGCGCCGACGCTGGCCAGGGCGAGGAAGGGCACCAGCCCGCCCAACCAGACGATCGGGCCGACCAGGTACATGACATCCTCGATCTCGAAGCCGGCGACGCTCCGCTGGCTGATCGCCTCCCTGTCGACCCGGCGCTCCAGCTCGAACACCAGGACGAAGATCACCGCGACCGCGAGACCCGCCACGATGCCCATGGGCAGCGCCCAGGAGTGCAGGAGGCTGTCCCTCAGCCCGTAGCCGATGCCGCAGAACAGCGCCACGTGGACGATGCCGCCCGTCAGGACGTCGAAGATCTGGCCGAAGCGGGAGGTCTGGCCGGTCATGCGAGCCAGCTCGCCGTCGGCGTGATCGAGCAGGGCCGAAACCATGAACAGCAGCGCGCCCCAGTGCATTGCCGTTCCGCCCTTGGCGATCAGCAAGGCGCCCGCCAGGCCGATGACCAGGCTCGAGGCAGTGATGTGGTTGGGCGTAACCGGCGTCCCCACCAGGGGCCGCACCAGCGCGCGCGCCAATCGCTTGTCCCAGGGTGCATGGACGACGAGTCCACCCGGGGCCACGGATCTATCAGTAGAGAACACCTAAGCCTCCCTCATACACGGCAGTCTGTAGCCCCTATGAAAGAATCCGGTAAAAGACCCATCAAATCAAGAACAATTCCGTAGTATTCCCGTCGAGATTTTGTACCCTGTCCGCCGAGGGGAGGGAGGGTCTACCCGTGATCTACGACCCCTTGAAGGCGCCCCATCCGGGCCAAGGGCTGGCGCACGAGGAGAGCTATTGGACCGCTACGGCCGGGGCGGAGCCCGGCGACGACGGCCCGGTCGCCGGCGACCGGGACGCGGACATCGCGATCATTGGCGGCGGCTACACGGGCCTGAGCTGCGCCTATCATCTGGCGCGGAACTTCGGGGCCCGGCCCGTGGTCCTCGAGGCAAATCGCTGCGGCTGGGGCTGCAGCGGGCGCAACGGCAGCTTCGCCCGGCCCGCCCTCGGCCGCCTGAAGTACACGGACTGGATCGAGAAGTGGGGCAGGGCCAGGGCGCGCACGCTCTTCGCCGAGTCCCTGGAGGCGCTCGGCACCGTGCGCAGCCTGATCCGCGACGGCGCGATCGCGTGCGACGTCCAGCCCGACGGTAGCCTGAAGATCGCCCACCGGCCGGGCGCCGTAGCGGCGCTGGAGCGGGACCACCGGGTGCTGGTCGAGACCTTCGGCTACCCGGCCGAACTGCTCGACGGCGGCGGCCTCGAAGCCCGCCATTTCAAGGGCGAGGAGGCATTTGCCGCCCTGCGCCTGCCGGACTCCTTCGCGCTGCACCCCCTGAAGCTGGTCCGGGGGCTGCTCGAAATGGCGCGCGCCGCCGACGCCGTCGTTCACGGCGGCAGCCCGGTCACCGCCTGGCGGAAAGACGGCGTCCGCCACGTCCTGAAGACGCCCGGCGGCGAGGTTCGGGCCGGGACCGTGGTGCTGGCGACCAACGGCTATGGGCCCGAGCACCTGCATCCGGTCCTGCGCAGCCGCCTCCTGCCGGTGCTCTCCAACATCGTCGTGACCCGACCCATGACCAGCGAGGAGAAGGGGGCCTGCAACCTCGTCACCACGGACGTGATGTTCGACACGCGCCGCATGCTGAACTACTACCGGCGCCTGCCCGACGACCGCATGCTGCTCGGCAACCGTGGGCCGATCACCGCCGATCCCGCTATCCTTGCGGCGCACCGCGACGTGCTGCTCGCCAACCTGAAGCGCAAGTTCCCGCCGCTAAAGAACATCACGGCCGACTACTTCTGGGGCGGCTGGGTGGCGGTCACCCGGGACCTCATGCCCCATGTCCACCACGCCGAGGGCGACCCCTCGGTGCACTACGCGCTCGGCTATTGCGGCAGCGGCGTCGCCGCCGGGTTGCACGCCGGCCGTCGCCTGGCCGAGAGGATCGGCGGCGGAGCCGAGGTTATCCCGCTGCTCGACAGGCCGCTGCCGCGCATCCCCTTCGGCGCCTTCCGGCGCTTCGCACAGCGCATGATCTTCCAATGGTACGGCTATCTGGATGACCGGCCTTGATGACGGGCGCATTCAGCAGCCTTGTCTCATGATGTGGTCGACCCGGCCTAACCCTTTGCGGATTCGATGCGCAACCATGCAAGCGCCAACAAGGACGGCTTACTTGGTAATGGGCCGAAAGCCGATAGTCGCCGCCGTCGGCACGAGAAGCAGGTAGCAAAGCGCGCCGATCCAAAGCGTGACGTTGATCCCGAGAGCAAGACTCGTGGCCACGGCGCTGATCGAGGCGAGTACCCCCGCTCCGCCGTTGATGCCCCAGAACCAAGGCGTGGGTTTGCGGTCGACCGCCGAAATCAGCCGCATCCCGGTAGGGAAGCCGACCCCCAACAGCAGACCTGCGGGCGCCATCGTGATCACGCAAATCGCCGCCCGCACGAACAGACTCTCGCTGTCGAACGCCAGCAGAACCCCCGACAGCCAGAACGTCATGGCGAGAACATACCCGCTCGTGGCGACGGCCCAGAGCACGAAGATGCGCAGCCTGTCGACCGGTAATCGGTCGGAGATCAGGCTGCCCACGCCGGTGCTCAAGATGACCGTGAACAATACCACGCTGAGGGAGTAGATCGGGTGGCCGAGAAACACGCTCATGCGCTGTAGCAGGCCGATCTCGATCATCATGAAGCCGACGCCGATCAGGAAGAAGTAGGCTGTGCCGCCGATTGCCAGCTTGCGGCCTACATCTCGGATCGCGGAAGAAAGCGGAACGACGATGGTCGCGACGACCAGCAGAAGGGACACGAACAGCAGCACAAACAGCGTAGCCGTGGCGAGAAGATTGCCTTTTATGACGCCGCCGATGCCGGCGCCCAGGGTCCGCGCGATCTTGTAAACCTGTACAGGGTCATAGAGCGGCAACTGGTTGAAGAAGAACGGCCTGTCGTCCGTAGGAGGTGTCAAATCGAGCTTCAGGCCGGCGGTATAGTGCTCGAGCGCGGCGCGGCTATCCGCGCTTGCGATGTTGCGCAGCACCTCCGAAGAGGACTCTGTGCCTGGGCACCTCCGAAGCGGGCCCCGTGCCTGGCGACAATCGCAGGTCGAAACCCAGTTTGGTTGCGGCCGATTCGAGCGCCTCGACACTTTCCTGCGAGAAGGGCGAGCGGGAAACGATGAGCGTTGCGACGCGTCCCGTGGATGCAAGAAAGATGTGGCGTGAGGGTTGGGCTGCGCCTAGCTCCATGAGCGCGGCGACGGCGAGACTGACCATTCGTCCGGTTTCGTTGATATCCCCCGGGTTGTACCAGCGGCTGACCGTGAAGCTACCGTTGGGCGTCAGCCGCTCGAGGAAGATACGCCACGCCTGGGTCGTATAGAGGCCGTTCTCGCTCCGTGTGAAGGCGCCCGCGCCGGTCGCCGCCCAGGTATCGACGAGGCTCATCTGAATAAGAACGAACGACTGCTCGCTGCGGGCGAACCAGCTCCGCGCCTCGTCGACCACGAGGTCCACTCCCTTCAGGCGATGAATCTTGGTGAAGTTCGCGTAAGGCAGCTCTTCAGTCAGAATCTTGATGAAGATCGGATTGATCTCCACGCCCGTGACCTCCCGCAACCCGAAGGTCCAGGCGGCCAAGACATCTCGTCCGCCACCGACGCCGATAACCGCGGCGCGCTTAAGATCCGGTAGGTAGTAGGCCAAGTTGGTGACGTCGTATTTGAGAAAGCCAAGCTTGCTCAGGTCGCCGCCGACCCGATAGAGCGTCGTCGCTGCCGCTCCGTCGATGTTGAGCCGGACCTGGTTGACCGGCCAGTTCTTGAATGGGGTCTTGGGAGACGCGCCCCACATGTGCGGCCGTTTGCCCCGATTCTTGAAGACGGCGACCCGGGAAAAGGAATTCCATTCCTCGAATAGAATGTCCCGACCCGGATTTTCGATCTTCCCCTTGACCGCAATCGGGCGCAGGCCGTAACTGGTAAGACTGTTGGCGATAGCGAGAACGGCGAGCACGGAGGCCAGAACCGCGGGCCTGCCGAGGATCATTTGCCCGGGAGGCGGGGACGACCAGCGTTCTCCCACGCCCGATCGAACGAAGAACAGGGCGGCAACCGCGGCAGTGGCGGCTACCCAGAGCATCGCCGAGGGGCCGTCGGTAACGTTCAGAAGCAGCAGAATGCCCAGACAACCCACGGCCGCCCCGATCAGGTCCACGCCGTAGACCAGTCCGATTGGATAGGGGCTGCGTGTGAGCGCCAAGCTCACCGCAACGCCGGAGAAGAAGAACGGGATCGCCATGATCACGGCCAATTCGGCCCAGATGACCACGGAGGTCACGGTTCGAATCATGACCGGCATCAAAGTCATCTGGACGGCGAGAGAGAGTACTGTCGAGGCCGCGAAGGCGGCCGAGAAATAGCCGAGATCCACGGACAGGGTCTTTTCTGTGAAGCGGTTTCCGCGCAGGTAGACCCAGACGGCACCCGCGCTCAGCCCGAACATTGCGATGCTGATGACGAAGAAAGCCAAATAGTACCAGGCGATGACGGATAGGATTCGAGTCTGTACCAATTCCAGCATCAAGGTGGAAGAGGTCAGACAAAACACGCCAGCATAGAACTTGAACCGCATTACCGCCGCTTCCCAAGCAAGTTCGATTTTGAGGATAGCATAGAATCGTCGGCCCCCGTGCCTCAGAGTCACTGACGCCAAATCGAAGCAATGTCAACAGTTTATGATTCCGTTGTCGGGATGCAGTACTGCCTAGGCAGGGGCCGCCGACCGGCAGCGCCGGCCGTCGCGCAGCGGGAACCGGTGAATGAAAACGCCTGCTGGATATCCTCAAATATCGGTCCTCTTGAAGAGCCGCTCGGGTATCGAGCGGATGACGAGCATGATCACGCGCCAGATGCCCGGCACGTAGGCGATCTCGCGGCCGCGCTTGATATGGGCCAGCGTCGCGCGCGCGAAGGCCTCGGGCGTCGCGGGAAAGGGCAGGCGGGGCAAGCCCCAGGTCATGGCGGTATCGAGGACGCCGGGCTTGATCGTGAGCACCTGGACCCCCGATCGGTAGAGGCGGGCGCGCAGGCCTTCCACGTAGGTGTGCAGGGCCGCCTTCGTCGAGCCGTAGAGGTAGTTCCGCAGACGCCCGCGGTCGCCCGCGACCGAGCCGAGAACTACCACGTGTCCGCCGCCCTGGGCCTCCATCGCCGGGGCGAGCCGGTCGAGGATCGAGACGGCGCCCAGATAGTTCGTCTCGATCATCGTCTTGGCGAGGCCAAAATCCCGGTCCGTCTGCTCCTGGCTCGGCATGATGCCGAAGGCCAGGAAGATGTTGAGCCGTTCCGCCATGCCGCGACAGGTCTCGATGAAGTTCGCATGGGTGTCGTATGCGCTCGCGTCGAATTCGAGGGCCGTCGCCTTGCGTCCCGTGCGGATGTTCAGGTCGGCGGCCGTGCGTGCTAGGTCCTCCGTGTCGCGGCCCGCAAGCAGCACGTCCGCTCCCAGCCGGGCCACCTCGAAGGCGAAGGCCCGGGCGACCGAGGAGGAGCCCCCGAGGATCAGCCAGGTGTCACCGGTCATGAGCCATCTCGGATTCGCAGACGCCGCGCCATGTCCGAGGCCATGCGCCCGTCGGGGTCGATCTCGGCCAGAACGGCGCGGAACTGTCCCAGTTTGGGATACATCTTGGCGAAGCCCTCGGCCGAGAGGCAGCTGTCCTTTGCCAGGTAGATGCGGCCTCCGTGATCGAGGGTGATCGCTTCGAGTTTCGCCAGGAGGTTTTCGACGCCCTGCTTGCGCGGCAGGTCCACGGCGAGCGTATAGCCGGGGATTGGAAATGACAAATGCCCCACGCCCGCCTTTCCGAGGGTCTTGAGGACCGCGAGGGGAGAGGCGTTCCTTCCGGTCCGGACCGCGTCGAGCAGGTGACGAAGTGCGGTCGCGCCAGCTTCGAAGGGGACGACGCACTGGAACTGGTGAAAGCCGCGGACCCCATAGAGGCGGTTCCAGTCCAACAGGGCGTCGAGCGGATAGAGAAACTGCTCGTAGGCGAGCCGGCGCCGGCGTTCCCGGCGCACGAACCGGCGGTAGTAGAGGGTGTTGAAGGCTCTGACCGACCAGCGGTTGAGCAGAAAACCCGGGCAGTCTACAGGCACGGCACGGGTCTTCTTTCGACGCTCGGCGATGTCTTCGTTCAATGGCTCCGCCGTCTCCAAAATGCCCCGGCCGAGCGAGCGGCCGCCGGCCAGGGCGTCGATCCATCCGACCGAATAGTGTGCCTTCTCGCCCTCGTTCTTCAGGGCATCGAGGAAAGCATCCAGATCGCGCACGCGCTGCTCGCGCAGCGCCACGGCATTGGAGGACACGCGGGTCATCGGGAAACAGATCGCCAGGAGGATCCCGGTCAGGCCGATTCCGCCGATCGTCGCGGCGAAAAGGTCCGGGTGCTCTTCGGGCGAGGCCCGGACGATATCGCCGGACGGCAGGAGCAACTCGACCCAGCGGACATGATGACCGAAGCTGCCGACCGCCTCGTGGTTCTTGCCGTGCACGTCGTTGGCGACGGCGCCGGCGATGGTTGCGAAGGCGGTTCCAGGACTGACCGGGGCCAGAAAACCGCGCGGCAGAAATACCTCGAGCAGGTCGCGAAAGGTTACGCCCGGCTCGACCACGATTTCGCCCGAGGTTTGGTCAAAGGCGAGAATTCGGTTCAGCCGCTCGCTCAGCACGGCGCGGCCGCCGTCGTTGAGCCCGGTATCGCCGTAGCTGCGTCCCGCGCCGAAGCCGAGCACGCCTGTCGCATCGCTTTGTGAAATGGCGGCCACGGCATCGCGCCGGCGTTCCGGCCGCGCCGCTTGGCAGGTCGCGTGGTGCGATCTGCCCCAGCCGGTCAGCTCCATGTCCTTCCAGGTCATGCGCGCGGACCCTTTCTAACGATCCGGGCGCGATCAGACATAGATCAACCAGCCGAAAGTCAAGATCCAGCCGAGAACCGCGAGGATCGTGAAGGGATCGGTGAATAGGATCGCGGTCGGCGATCCGGAGCGCTCCTCGACCAGCGTGACTTGCAGATAGCGGAGGATACCCATCACGACGAAGGGTGCGGTATAGAAGATCTGGTCGGTGCCCAGTCGCTCCATCACGGCGGGGTCGGTCGTATAGATCAGATAGGCGACGAGCAGCGCGCCCAGGACCGCGGATACGGCCACGTCGAGGAACGGCTTCGAGTAGCCGCTAAGGCTTTGCCGATGCTCGCCGTCGACCTCGATACTGAGATCGTCGCGTCGCTTGGCGAGCGCCAGGAACAGGGCCAGCAGGCCGGTGATGATCAGGATCCAGGCGCTCGGTTGCACGTCGATCAGGACGGCACCGGCCTCCACCCGCAGCACGAAGCCGAAGGCGATGATCATGACGTCTAGGATCGCGAAGCGTTTGAGGCCGAGCGAGTAGGCGATGGTCAGGGCGGCATAGAGGCCGACGACCGTGATGACACCGCCGGGTAGGGCGACCGCCAGGCCCAAGCCCGCCGCGAGCAGTACCAGGAACAGAACCGCGGCCACCGGCAGCGGGACCGTTCCGGCCGCCAGCGGCCGATGGCGCTTGGTCGGATGCCTGCGGTCGGCCTCGCGGTCGGCGAAGTCGTTCAGAATATAGAGCGCGCTGGCCAAGGCGCAGAAGCTCGCGATGCCGCCGGCGACGGTTTTGACGTTCATGGCTGTCACGGCAGTGGGCGTGAAGAACAGGGGGGCGGCGACGAAGGCGTTCTTCGCCCACTGCTTGGGGCGGATCAGGGAAAGGATCGCCTTGAGATTCATCTGGGTTCCGGCAAGCCTGCGGCGGAGTTTCGCTCGGGTGAGGCAACAGTAGCTATGTAAACCGGTTTCACCCAGATTGACGCGCTACTCACATTCACCCCCCACATTCACCATCGACCATCTAACCAGCGACGACTTCTTTCGAAGGCAGAGAGTAAGCCCCTTGTAGCTCACTGAAACATAATCTTCCGAAATAATTTTCTGCCCCCCATAAGACGGGAATTGAACATAATCCGGCTTCGCTTCGACAACTGAATGACGAAAGTCGTATTTCGCGTGCCCTGGAACTCCTTTCATCCCATTCCAGGCCACAGACTGGTCTACGGCCAGGCGAGCTATATAGCCATCTGATTTTCCCAATGGATCAATTGCTTTGCCTCCCCAGTAGTAAGGTATCGTTCCTGCCCAGAATGCCAATACCGTCGCCTTGGGCTCCAGCACCTGACGGAGTGCCAACGCAGCGGATAAATTCTCCTCGTTTGAGTCAATCGTGTATGGTTGCTTCAGCCCTACGATCTCTTTTACGAATCGAGCGTTCATAGCGTTCATAAAGCCACAAAGCAAAAAAACCCCACTTAGTAGCGCGGAGAACAATATCCCCTTCCTGTTCTGCCCAACGTTTCGAAGACATGTGCCAGCAGCGATACCTAAGCCGACAAAGAGCAGGACCAAGCCCGGCACGAGCTGCCGCCAGTAGGTCCACGGATCTCCTCCGACATATATTTGATACGATACGGAAATAATGAATGAGAAAACAAGCCCTGCCACCAATAGATTGTCTCGCAGATAAGTAACAACCAAAACTACAGTTAACAAGAAGGCTATCCCGTAGCTTTGTATAAACCCTTCCATCATGAAACCAACCCCATTTGATACACGAAGGCCGATGTCGTATCCTTCAACCTTGAGGAAGTAAGTATTGGGCACCAAAGACCCATAAAACTGGTACCGCCACAGCAAGTGGGCCGCCACCAATACTGCCAAAAAGATAGAAAACCATGTGAGAGCGATGATCGTCTGCCGCGGTGACTGCTTCAGTGAATAAAATAAACATATGACAATCAGGGGTAATAACACGAGAAAACCATCTGGCCTCGTGAAGTATGAAATTGCAGCCGCGGTTACAATTGCCAAGAGTCCCCGAACAGCCTGCAATCGACTTGTACTTACTCGCACCAGTACAAGTACGCTAGCTGCGGCCATTGTCGCTAGCAAAGATACCTCCATTCCCATAAGCGACCAATAGTGTAGAGGATAGAGTGTTGCCACGAGCATCAGTGTTGTCAAAAAAGCCGCCGTGCGCGGGCGTGAATTGTGTAATCCCGATTTACCCCAGTACTCGTAAGCTGCGCGAGACGAGATTGCGACTGTCAACAGCAATAGGGATAGTCCCGTCACTTGAATGGCTAGTGGCGCATTGGCCTTACCTAAGACAGCTATTGCTGCTGCCATCCAGAGTGTCCAAAGCGGATTTGAATACCCCTCAACGGCTTCGCCCTCGTTCCAAACTAGGCCGTAGCCATTTACAAAATTAAGAGCATAACGCATGGAAATCATCGCGTCGTCAAAAAGAGAGAAGTAAGGGTCCCCGTCGATCCAAACGATTGTCCGCCCAATAAAGGAGATAGCCCATACGCCAAGAACAGTTAAGACAACCGTAAGAATATTTCGAGACTCCAATGCGCCAGAAAAGAAGCTTTCCAGCTTGGACGAGTCCGACCTGTTGTCGCTCGGATTGCCTGTCATACTCGCTCCTATCCTCATAGAGGGGCGGTTTCTAATTTCATATGCAACGACCGTCGATTACCTAAGAGCCCAACCCGAAACTATTTGAGTGGTTTCAGCGGGTTGTGTTTCTGTTCGGTTGTGAGACTGAACGGAGGTCACGATGCCCTGGACTGAAACCACTCGCCGCGAGTATGAGCGGCGCGGCCGGCGTTACGCAAGCGATACGACGAACGCGAAGTGGGCGCTGATCGCGCCTTTCATGCCGGCGCGCAAGCGCGCGGGCCGGCCCCGCACGACGGAGTTTCGCGACGTGGTGGATGCGATCCTCTACATGGCCGCGGCGGGTTGCCAGTGGGCGATGATCCCCAAAGATTTTCCGCCGCCCTCGACGGTACAGCGCTATTTCTACGACTGGCACGACAGCGGCCTTTTGGCGACGATCAACCATCATCTCGTCGTGGCGGCGCGCGAGCTCGAGGGCCGCGCGGCCAGCCCGACGGCCGGCGTGATCGACAGCCAATCGGTGAAAACCACGGAAAGCGGCAGCATACGAGGCTATGACGCGGGCAAGAAAATCAAGGGCCGCAAGCGCCACATCGTCACCGATACGCTGGATCTGCTGATCGGACTGGTCGTCCATGGCGCCGATGTGCAAGACCGCGACGGCGCGCCGGCGGTCCTCAAGGCCATCCGCCATGCCTTCCCCTGGCTGCGTCATGTCTTCGCCGACGCCGCCTATGCCGGCCCCAAGCTCAAGGGAGCCGTGGAGAAGATCGGTGAGTGGGCCATCGAAATCATCAAGCGCTCCGACGGCGCCAAGGGTTTCGAGGTTCTACCCTGGCGCTGGGTCGTCGAGCGCACCTTCGCATGGCTCGGGCGATGCCGGCGTCTCGCCAAGGACTTCGAGAAGACCATCGCAAGCGTACAGGCATGGATCACCATCGCTCACATCCGCCTCGTCACCCGACGCCTCGCAAGGTATTGTCATGCCTCATAGAGTTTCGAGTCGGACTCTTAGCCGACATTCCCGAGATGACATCCGAATTCGTGGAAATCGAACTGCGGTCCCGCCGCCAAGGGAACTGCATCTCCTTTGCACCCATCCGATGGCATGACTCCAGTTTGCGGTTTGGGTTCTGTATTCTGCGTTGTTGCGGCGAAGTACAGGCCGATCACCGTGAGGACACCCCCGGGGCAGCGCGATCGCGAGGCCCAAGCCCACCACGAGCAGCACCAGGAACAAGACGAAGGCCACCGGCACCGAGACCGTTCCGGCCGCCAACGGCCGATGGCGCTAGGTTGGATGCCTGCGGTCGGCGAAGTCGTTCAGGATATAGAGCGCGCTGGCCAAGGCGCAGAAGCTCGCGATGCCGCCGGCGGCGGTTTTGACGTTCACCAGAGTAAGGGCCGCGGGAGTAAAGAACAGGGGGGCTGCGACGAACGCGTTCTTGGCCCACTGCTTGGGTCGCATCAAAGAGAGGACCGCCTTGGCGTTCATGTGGTGATTAGCCTAGATTTTGGGACGTATGCATCAAGGGGGCCATCCGGTCTAGTCGGTTTCCTGCCCATCGTCGTTAGTCGGGAAGCGGAGATTGTCTGGGTCTTGCAATACTCGGGACAGCAAAGAGCTGGACAGTGGCACGGGCGGGATCTCGGCGGGCTTTCGTCGGCTTACCGGGATCCCGGGGGCAGGCGAATCAACGCGAACCGCCCACCCGTAATGACGCAAGGCTGTTCAAGGGTCTTGCAATCCTCCGTCATGGAAACAAGGAAGGAATGGCCGCGCTGATCGGGCGGACAGATATAAGGGTCCGTGAACATGAAGGCCAGTCTCTTCTCGAAGAAGCAGACATCGCGACCGCGTCGCCTCAGTTCGAAAACGGTTCCTATGGCCATTCGCCAGGACGTGTTACGCCCCTCTTGCCTATGGACTATGATAGTATTGGGGTTTTGTTGTTCTATGAAATCGGCGAACTGCTTGACGGTCGGATTGCCCTTGTAGGGGCTGGTGAAGGAACCGACGTTGACTATGGCCAACAGGAGCGCACCGCAGACTGCCAGGGTGGTAAAGGGTTTCGCTTTCGCCAAGACATCCGTCCCGGCGCAGGTGATTACGATGAGGAAACCCAGCACGATGCCGCGAAAGATGATGGCTGGATGCCAGGGGATCGCCTTCGGCAATCCGCTCGCCGCGGCGACGAAGAGGCCGCACATGAGCAGGAAGATGACAGCCGCCGCCGCGATCTCCCGCATCATGTGGCGGCGCTCGATCACCGCTATGACGAGCACGGCGGCCACCGCGTAGATCGCTGCATCGATGGACCCGAGGTGACGCAGGGCCAAGCGACCGGCACCTGCCAGACCGACCGTTGGGCCGGAGGCAAGTCTCGCCGTCGACAAGAGGACTTTGTCAAGATTGTCGGGATCGGCGCTTATCAGGTCGAGCACGACGGGCAGGACGAAGACACCAACGACCGAGCCCGCGGAGAGGAGGTAAACGGCCCGTCTGTCCTTGTGCTTCACAATGCCATAGACGAACGCCAAGGCGAAGGTCGGTATGACGAAGAGCGTCAGGGTGATATGACCGTGAACCAGGACCGCACCGCAGAACGCGGCCAGCCCTGCCGCCCAGGGCTGTCGTCCGAGGACGAGATGCAGCAGGGCCAATTGATACGCAATGAATGGCGCGACGAGCTGAATCGGTATCCATGGGTTGGGCAGTACACGATCGAAAGCCCAGAGAACCTGCATTGTGGCGACGAGCGCCAATATCGCCCCGCGCCTCGAGTCGACGAGCCCGTAGGCGAGGAATGCCGTAACGCCGACGAAGAGTGCCGAGGTAAACAACGCGCCGATAAGATACGCATTGCCGTGTGTCGGAAGTATATCGCCTAGCAAGAAACCGAAAAGGCCGCGAACGTAGAAGAAAAACGGGCCCGGATGGTTGAACCTCGACCATGAATAATGGCCTGTCAGCAGGGTGAAATCCTCGGCCTTTTGAGTGAGGATCGCGTCTGCCGCGAAATCGTAGTCCAGGTAAACGACCGTTCGAAACAAAAAAAGGTTAGAAACGCAAAACAACGCGAAGACGCCTGCAGTCGTGACGGCGAACACCGACAGGCCGTTGATCCGGCCGCGCGCGACCATGTTCCGATACCAGTCCGCCGGCCGCACCAGCACGGACGGCCGGAAACCCCGGGCACCGGAACCGAAGGGCGGCTGTTGCATCACAGGCATTCTCTATCCGACGTTCCGCGGGTAGCATCCTCTTGTCCGTCGAATCATGGTGGCGTGACACGACGGTGCAAACAAGGCAATTTTCGCTCGTCACCGGCCTCGTCATCGGCATGGAGAACCGCATGGCGGCGCCGGCCTCGGGCCTACGGCGGGTCCGCCACAGCCTCCCGGCGAACGACTATCTCGAGACGGTCATGGTCGTCCGTCCCGACTCACCTGACACGAGGCCGGAGGCTATGGCCTTGACCGATCGCCTTGACCGATGGGGGTGTGCTCGGGCAGTTGAAGAGAATACCCGAGGTGCGACGGGAGACGGCATGAACAAGATCGATTTGGGTGGCCGCTGCGCGGTGGTGACCGGCGCGGCCCAGGGCATCGGCCAGGCGGTGGCGCAGCGCTTCGTGAAGAGCGGCGCCAAGGTCTGCCTGTGGGACCGGGACGCCAAGCTGCTCGAGCTCGCCCGGGCCCAGCTCTCGGAATGGGGCCAAGTGCACGCCATCGAGGCGGACGTGACCGATCCCGAGGCCCTGGAGGCGGCGGTCGAGGGCACGCGGGCGGCCATGGGTCCGATCGACATCCTGATCAACAATGCCGGCATCGCGGGGGTGACCACGGTGACTTGGCATTACCCGGTGGATGAATGGCAAAGGGTGCTGGAGACCGACCTGACCGGCGTATTCCTCTGCTGCCGTGCGGTGGTGCCGGGAATGATCGAGCGGAACTATGGGCGCATCGTGAACGTCGCCTCGATCGCCGGCAAGGAGGGCAACCCCAACGCCTCCGCCTACAGCGCGGCCAAGGCCGGGGTGATCGCGCTCACCAAGTCGCTGGGCAAGGAGCTGGCCGGCTACGAGATCGCGGTCAACTGTGTCACCCCGGCCGCCGCCAAGACCAGCATCTTCGAGCAGATCAGCCAGGAGCATATCGACTACATGCTGTCCAAGATCCCGCGCGGCCGCTTCGTCACGGTCCAGGAGATCGCCGCCCTGATCGCCTGGCTGGCCTCGGAGGACTGCTCGTTCGCGACCGGCGCCGTCTTCGACATCTCCGGCGGACGGGCGACTTACTGAGTCGTTGAGACTTCGACCCGACTCCCGGTGCGGTGCGATTCGTAGATCGCTTCCTCGATGCGGAGATTGACCAGATAGTCGCGCCCGGTGTTGGCGAGCGGCCCGGCGTGCAGCAGATGGTCCACGACATGCTGCTGCAGGCTGTGCACGCAGTCGCCGGCGAAGCCGCGCTCTTGCCAGGCGTAGGGCTCCTCGGCCTCGGCCCCGCCGTGCGGCTTCCACCACAACCGGCCCCGGCCGTCCAGGCGCAGCACTCCGGCGGCGCCCTCGAGGTGCATCTCGCCCATGGTGAGACGGCAGTCCTCGGCCACGTGGTCGTTGAGGCGATTGGCGTCGAACAGGCCGGTGGCGCCGCTTTCGAACTCGAAGATCGCGTATCCGGCGTCTTCGCCGGCGATCGCCGGATTGATCCGCCTGAGCCGCGCCGTGACCGCCGTGACCTCACCCAGGAGAAAGCGGAAGACGTCGATGAAGTGAACCCCGGTCTCGTGGATCAGGAAGCGCTCCATCGTCTGGAAATAGGGCTGGCGCGACAGATAGGCCTCCGGTCCCTGGCCGTCGCCCGGTCTGAGCCGGAACTGCACCCCGTGGAGAGCGCCCAGCCGCCCGGCCTCGATCAGACTCCTGGCGTGGCGGAACCAGGGCATGAAGCGAAAGTTCTCGTGCACCGCCAGGACGATCCCTGCGCGCTCGGCCGCCGCCACTAGGTCTTCGGCCTCGGCCAGGGAGGGCGCCAGGGGCTTCTGGCAGATCGCCACGACACCCCGCTCGGCGGCCGCCCGCACCAGGGCGAGATGGGTCTCGGGCGGCGTGACGATATCGAGAAGATCCGGCCGCTCCCGGTCGAGCATCTCGCCCACCTCGCCGTAGGTCTTCGGGACCCCGAAGGCTTCGGCCTGCGCGGCCGCGCTCTCCCGGTCCGGGGAGGCCAGCGCCACGACCCTGGCCTCGGCGATCCGGCTCCAGGCGTCGTAGTGGAACCGGCTGAAGTAGCCGCTGCCCGCCACCGCTATCCGCAGGCCGGCGGTCAAGGCGTCCCTCCCGGCGCCGGTGTCTGCTCCAGGGCGTGCAGGACGGCCTCGGTGATCTCGGCCGTACCGTCGTGGCCGCCAAGTTCGAAGGGCCGCAACGAGCCCTCGGCGAAGGCGGCGGCGACGGCCGCGGACAGGCGCTGTCCCGCCCGCCGGCAGGCCGCGACCTCGTGTCTTTCGCCGAGCCATTCGAGCATCATGGCTGCCGAAAGGAGCATGGCGGTCGGATTGGCCTTGCCTTGGCCGGCGATGTCCGGCGCGCTGCCGTGGCACGGTTGGAACACCGCGTGGCTTTCGCCGATGTCGGCCGAGGGCGCCATGCCCATGCCGCCCATGAGGCCCGCGCCCAAGTCCGAGAGGATGTCGCCGAACATGTTCTCGGTGACGATCACGTCGTAGCTCCAGGGCTGCCGGACCAGATTGAGCGCCATGGCGTCGACGTAGCAGTGCTCGGCCTGAATATCGGGAAAGAGCCGGGCGCGCTCGTCGAAGATCCCCCGGAAGAAGCCGAAGGAGCGCAGCACATTCGCCTTGTCGACGCAGGTGACTCGGCCGGGCCGGCCGGCCGCCTTGCGCCGGCGCGCGAGTTCGAAGGTGTAGTCGAACAGGCGCTCCGAGGCGCTTCGCGTGATCGTCAGGGTATCGCG
>CAMYKD010000022.1:75696-77312 GCA_947258885.1 uncultured Kiloniellales bacterium
GCCGCTGGCGCGGCTTGCGAAAAGGCCCTCCGTCGATTCCCGGACCAGCATGAGGTCGAGTGCGCCGGCCCGGGGGTCGGCCAAGGGTAGCGCCAGGCCGGGCAGGGTGCGTATCGGCCGCAGGCCGGCGAAGAGCTCGAGACGTTCGCGCAGGTCCAGCTGCGGCGCCAGTTCCCGGCCGTCGGGACCCCGCACGTCCGGCAGTCCCATGGCGCCTAGCAGGATGGCGTCCGCCTGCCTGGCCCGCTCGAAGGTGGCCTCCGGGAAGGCCTCGCCGCAGCGCCGGTAGAGCTCGGCGCCGGCCTCCAGGGTCTCGGTGGCGAGTTCGATGCCGTCGAGGCTCGGGCTCAACGCATCGAGCACTCGAACGCAGGCCGCCATGACCTCGCTGCCGATCCCGTCGCCGGGCAGCACGGCGATATGAAAGTTCTGTCGCTTGGCCAAGCGGACCTCCCCAAAATGCCTGTCTGCAGGCCCGCGATGCTCATCGCCGGCCCGATGCCCTTTGAAGCCGGACGGCGATCGACCCTGTCCCGCTCCGTTCCGCGTGTATTCAGTTTAGAATCCCGGAGATATAACGTAAGCATGAAATCGCGCCACGTCGGCCGCGGGGCTTCGGCAGGGAGGGGATGCCATGCAGGGCAAGGTGGGTTTTGTCGGACTTGGAACGATGGGATTTCCCATGACCAAGGTTCTCGCCGAGCATGGGGTCTCCGTCTTGGCCTATGACGCCGACTGGGCCACCTGCGAGCGCGCCGAGCTGATAGCGGGCGTGCGGGTCGCTCGCTCGCTTTCCGAGATCGCCGCCGGGACCGGTGTTCTGTTCACCTGCCTGCCGAACGACCGGATCGTCCGCGAGGTCTATCTCGGCGAGAACGGGATTGCCGAGGCGCTGACCTCCGGCGCGATCACGGTCGACTGCTCGACCGTCAGTCCCGCCGTCACCCGCGCGGTCCACGCGGCCCTGGCCGAGGCGGGCGTACGCCACATGGATGCGGCGATGCTGGGCTCGCTTCCGCAGGCCGAGGCCGGCGAGATCGGCTTTGTCGTGGGCGGGGACCCAAACGCCTTCGAAGAGATCGCGCCGCTCCTGGACATCCTGGGGCGGTTCCGCAAGTACGCCGGCCCGACGGGCTCCGGTCATCAGATCAAGCTGATCCACCAGATGCTCGTGGCCGTCAACGCCGTGGCCGTCGCGGAAGCCGTCGCGCTCTGCCTGGCCACGGGGACCGATCTCGACTCCTTCTACGATGTCGTCTGCGGCGGCGGCGGATTCGCCTATTCCCGATATTTCGAGAAGCGCGTTCCGCGCATGCGCGCGGGCGACTTCACGCCGCTCTTCACGCTGAGCCTGATGACCAAGGACATCATGCTCACCCAAGGCTTGGCCCGTAGCGCCACCGCCGACACGCCGTTGCTCGATCAGATCGTCGAGACCTTCACGATAGCTGAGGAGGAGAACTTGGGCAGCGAAGACTTCTCGGCCGTCGCCCGGCTCTACGAGCCGTAGGTTCGACCAATAGGGCAGGGGCCGCGCAGCGGCTTGAGCCGATGCTATTCCTTCACCGCGCCGGTCATCGAGGACACGTAGTGCTCGACGAAGAAGGAGGAGAGGA
>CAMYKD010000023.1 GCA_947258885.1 uncultured Kiloniellales bacterium
TTAATGGCTGGTGATCAGGCGGGCGAAGCGGACCGGGATGATCTCCCTGGTGTGCAGCCGGCCGCTGTCGTCCTTGTCGACGCACATCAACTGCTGCTCGTCCTCGAGGCCGGCGGGGATCACCATCCGGCCGCCGGGCTTGAGCTGCTGGATCAGCGCGGGCGGGATCAGCTCCGGGGCAGCCGCGACGATCACCTTGTCGTAGGGCGCGTGCTGCGGCCAGCCGAGCGAGCCGTCGCCGACGCGAAACTGGATGTTCTCGTACCCCGCGGCGATCAGCCGGCCGCGCCCCTCCTGCGCCAGCTCCTCGAGCAGCTCGACGGTGTAGACCTGCCCGGCCAGCTCGGCGGCGATGGCCGCTTGATAGCCCAGCCCGGTGCCGATCTCCAAGACCCTGTCGCCCTCTTCGATCCCGAGAAGGTCGGTCATGAGGGCGACGATGAAGGGCTGGGAAATGGTCTTGCCGCAGCCGATCGGCAGGGGCGTGTTGGCGTAGGCGACGGGCCGCAGCTCGAAGGGAACGAAATCGTGACGCCGCACCTTGGCCATCGCCGCCATGACCCGGTCGTCCAGCCGGGCCCGGTCGATCTGATCGGCGCTGAGGAGCACATAGGCGGCGATCATCTCCACCATCGCCCGGCGTTCGGCGGCATAGTCCGGTGCTTCCGATTCGGCCATCTGTCCGCTCACCGATCCGCGCTCGACGGACGCCGCGGCGTCCCGGCGGCACCCGTCATCGAAGCACAGCGCGAAGCGCCGCGCAATGCGCGAACGCGCCCGGTCGTCTCTCGCCCTGCATTTGCAGGTGCCGAGGGCTGAAACGAACTTTCGTGTCCGCCCACCCTCCGAGACCGGTCATCGTTCCGGCGCGGCGATCGACTCCGAAAATCGTTCCAGGGATCCGTGCTCTTGCTCTGAAAATACCGCTTGAGGTGATCGCCCCTCGTCCTAACTCTATTGTTTCCGGGCGCGGTGCCGCGGCGGTCGAACCGCCGTACGACCGCTGCTCGGAATTGCGTAACCGGGAGGAAAGAAATCGATGAAGAGGCTTCTTTTGATTCTGGCGGCCGCTCTCATTCCGTCATCGGCATGGGCGGGCGAAGCGGTCGAATACAGCGTTGGCAGCGAGGCGTTCCAGGGCTACCGCGCGACGGCCTACGACGGCGCCTCGAAGGGGTTGGTCTTGATCATCCACGACTGGGACGGCCTGACCGACTACGAGGTCAAGCGCGCCGAGATGCTGGCTGGAATGGGCTACGACGCCTTCGCCGTCGACCTTTACGGCAAGGGCAACCGGCCGGTGGAGACGGGCGCCAAGAAGGCCGAGACGGGCAAGCTGTACAAGGACCGCGAGCGTATGCGGGCGCTGATCCTCGGCGGCCTCGAGGAAGCCCGCAAGGCCAGCGCCGGCAAGGCCGTGGTGATGGGCTACTGCTTCGGCGGCGCGGCAACGCTCGAGCTCGCCCGCTCCGGTAAGGCCGGGGATATTGCCGGCTATGCGACCTTCCATGGCGGCCTGTCGACGCCGCAAGGTCAGAGCTACCCGAAGCGCACGCCACCGCTGCTGATCGCGCATGGCGGCGCCGACACGGCGATCACCATGGACGACGTCGCCGCCCTGTCGAACGAGCTGGAATCCGCCGGCGTTCCGTACGAGATCCAGGTCTATTCGGGCGCGCCGCACGCCTTCACCGTCTTCGGCTCCAACCGTTACCGCAAGACGGCGGACAAGCAGTCCTGGGACGCGTTCAGCGCCTTTCTCAGGACAAATCTGGGAGGCTGATTCCGGTCCAGCACGGCTGAAGCGGCGGCGGTTCTCGGGAGCCGCCGCCGTGCTCAGCAGGTCGAGTGGAACAGGCCGGCGACGCGTTCGGTCTCGCGCAGCTCGTTGTAGCGCAGGACCGCCTGCTCGCTCTGGAGCACGTGGGCGGCAACGCCCCGGCCCTCCAGCAGCTCCAGGGTCTCGGGACAGACCTGGAGGCGCCCCAGGATGCCCTTCGACAGCACGACGGCCGTGGCGCCCCGCTCCAGGAGCTCCGCCACGTCGGTGGGCTGGATCCCGGGCTCGTGGCGGGTGCCGGTCTCGCGCCAGTCCCAGGCCCGCGCGCCACCGGGAAACAGCTTGGCGTCCTTGAACGTCCCTTCGCCCTCGACCTCCAGGCGCCCCCAGGAGAGCCGCGCGATGCGCGGTGAAACGGTCTGCTCCGCCATGGTCGGCACCTCCGCAGCTACAGGGCGGTTCGTCTCCCCAGTCTATCTAGTCATTCTTCCAGAGCCTGCCCAGTGCGAGTTCTGGCCCTGATCGCGCCCGCCGGGTAAGATCGGGCCCGGGAATGGCCCAGAATCGGCCGAAACAACAGCTAGCCGGGTGGTACTCGATGGTGCAGGAAGACCAGAGCGCGCTCAGAAAGACCGTTCTTCACGACTGGCACGCCGGCAGCGGCGCCAAGATGGTCGGGTTCGGCGGCTGGGACATGCCCGTCCAGTACAAGACCGGGACCATCCGGGAGCATTTGGCCACGCGGCGGCACGCCGGCCTGTTCGACGTCTCCCACATGGGACGCTTCGCGTTCAGGGGGTCGGGCGCCGAGGGCTTCCTGCTGTCCGCCCTGACCAATAACGCCAAGGCGCTCGCCGCGCATCAGGCCCACTACACCTTCATCGCCAACGAGGCCGGCGGCGCGGTCGACGACGCCTACCTCTACAAGCTGGCGGACGACGACTTCCTGCTGGTCGTCAACGCCGCCAACCGCGAAAAGGATTGGCGCTGGCTCGAAGGGCACAAGGGCGCCGCCGATCTGGAGATGGCCGACATCAGCGAGGACCTCGGGATGGTCTCGCTTCAAGGTCCGCACGCCTCGGCCATTCTGGAGCAGATCGTCGACAAGGCGGAGCTGCCCGAGAACAAACGGAACCGCTTGAGCCGCGCCACGGTGGAGGGGCACGAGGTGATCGTCGCGCGCACCGGCTACACCGGCGAGGCGGTCGGCTTCGAGCTGTTCCCGGAACAGGCCCAGACGGTGGCGCTTTGGGAACGGCTGGTGGCGCGCGGGGCCGTCCCCGCGGGCCTGGGCGCCCGCGACTCGCTGCGCCTCGAGGCCGGCCTGCCGCTCTACGGCCACGAGCTGGGCGAGGACCCGGAGGGCCGCGAGATCCCGATCTTCGCCAACGCGATGGCGGCCTTCGCCGTCCGGGCCACCGGCGACGGCGATTACCTCGGCAAGGCGGCGCTCGACCGTCAACGCGCGGAGTTCACGCGGATCAAACGGGGCGAGATCGAAACCCCCGCGGAGAGGCGCGTGCTGACCCGCCTGGTCGAGCCGGTCGCCGTCTTCGCCGACCGGCGGCCGCTCAGGGCGGGGTTCAAGGTCACGTACGAGGACGCGCCGGCCGGCGTCGTGACCTCGGGAACCAGCGTGCCCTACTCCCGCTTCTACGGCGAGGGCATCACCGCCGTGCCGAGCGACGAGCACGATCTGCGGCCGATCGGCCTGGCGCTGATCCGGTCGGACCTGCGCTACCGCACGGACCGGCCCGTCACACTCCAAGTGCTGGACGACAGGGGCAAAGCCATCGAGGCGGAGCTGGTCGAGAGGAACTTGTGGCCGACGGCGCCCTACACCAAGCCCTACACCGGGTTCCAGGCGCCCGTGAAGAAAGAGGGGATCGTGGTCGACAAGGTCGCCGGGCTGGCGTCCGGGTTACGGCAGGACGCGGAGCGCAACACGAAATGGAGACGCGAGGATTGCATCAACCTCATTCCCTCGGAGCAGCCGACCTCGCGCTACGTCGACGCGCTCAGCACGGCCGACCCCGCCGGGCGCTACAACGAGCACAACCGCCTGAAGGCGCTCGGCCCCGGCGCGCCCGACGTGCGCTACTACAAGGGCACCGCCTTCATCATGGACAAGGAGGAGGAGCTCAAGGCCGCGCTGCGCGGCTTCTTCGGCTGCACCCAGGTCGAGCCCAGGGTGATCAGCGGCCAGATGGCCAACGACACGGTCTACGACGCCTTCAAGCAGTTCAAGAACCGGCGCGAAAGAAGCCGCGCGCCCGCCCTGATCGGCCGGGTCCTGGTGCACGACCTCAACAAGGGCGGGCACCTCAGCGCGCAGACCACCGGCGCCTTGAAGAACTACGTCGCCAACGACCCCGAGACCGGGCACCCCGCGGTCGAGCACTTCCCGATCCGCGGCGACAACCCGCACCGGATCGACATCGAGGCGACCAAGCAGCTGATCGCCAAGACGCGGCCCGAGCTTCTGGTCTTCGGGCGCAGCGTCATCATCCAGACGGAGCCGGTCCGCGAAATCGCCGAGTTCATCTTCGACGAGTTCGGCCGGGACAACCCGCGGCGCCCCTTCATCCTGTACGACGGCGCCCATGTCCTCGGCCTGCTCGGCCCGCGCTTCCAGGCCCCGCTCGAGGAGGGCGCGGACATCGTCACCGGCTCGACGCACAAGACCTTCTTCGGCCCGCAGCGCGGCGTCATCCTGAGCAACATCGAGCCCGGCTCCGCCTTCGAGGAGCTCTGGGGCTTCATCGAGTCGCGCGCCTTTCCCGGCCACGTGAGTAACCACCACCTGGGCACCCTGCTCGGCCTCTTGGGCGCGACCTACGAGATGCTGCGCTTCAAGGACGACTATCCGAAGCAGGTGATCGAGAACGCCAAGGCCTTCGCCCGGGCCCTGCACGACCAGGGCCTCGAGATCGAGGGCGACCCGGCCTGCGACTTCACCGAGACCCACCAGGTCCTGCTGAGGACCGCGCGCGCCAAAGGCGAGGTGATCGCCGACCGCCTGGAGGCGAACAACATCATCACGAATCCGCAGGCCTTCCACGACGATCCGAGCTTCGCCGCGGCCAGCGGCGTGCGGATGGGCGCGCAGGAGATGACCCGCTACGGCATGAAGCCGGACGATTTCCGCGCGCTGGCCGGTCTCGTGGCGGAGATCCTAAGGGACGGCGAGGACAAGCCGGCGGGCTTCTGGCAGGACAGTGTGGCGTCGCTGCGGAGCGGGTTCACGGAGATGCAGTACTGCTTCTGACGGCGGCGGCGCGGCATAAGCCCTTCACACAAGCTCCGCCTTGATCCTTTCGGCCAGCTCGCCGATCGCGGCCGTGTCGCCCGGCGTGATCTCCCAGTTCATGGCGAGCCCGTCTCCCGTTGCCCTGGGTATGACGTGCATGTGGAAGTGGAACACCGACTGCGCGGCGGCCTTGCCGTTGCATTGCAGCAGGTTGAGGCCCCCGGGCAGAAGCGTCGCGCGCACCGCCGTCGCGACCCGGCGCGCCGTGCGCGCGGTCGCCGAGATCGCCTCGTCGGCGACGGTGTAGAGGTCCGAGAAGTGCTCCTTGGGGATGATCAGCGTATGGCCCGGCTGGACCGGGTTGATGTCCATGAAGGCGAGCGTCTCCTCGTCCTCGAACAGCTTGATGCAGGGGATCTCGCTCGCGGCGATCTTGCAGAAGATACAGTCCGGATCACGCGCCATGGCCGGCCTCCCTGTGGTTCACGCAGGCGCATTGTCGCAATGCCCGGCCCGCTCGGCAAGCCGTCCGCTCAGCGGCCGATCAGCCCTTCGGCTTCCAGCACGGCGTAGAGGGCCGCGCGGGTCATGCCAGGCCGCAGCGCCCAGGTCGTCGCGGGTCATGATCTGGGCGCCGGTTGTCACGTAGTTGCGCGCGATCAGGCGCACCGCCGGCTGGGCGTAGCAGCCGGCCGCCTTGGCGCGGGCCTGGTAGGCCTCGAGGCCCCTCAAGCCCCCCGGCGCCATCATGAACTCGACGAACGCGCTGTTCACGCCGAGCGTGAAGTTGGGCCGGGGCACGCCGTGACCGCGGAGCCGCTCGATCGGCGGCAACAGGCGGATCCGGTGCCGGCCCAGCGCCTTGCCGCCGTGGATCTCGGCCACGATCTCCTCGACCAGCGCCCGCTCGCCCTCGCGGTAGAGGATCACCGCGATGTCCGAGTCCTACTTGGCGATCCGGTCGCCGGTCAGATAGGTGTCGGACTCGGGCAGGAAGAGGTACTTCTCGATCGCGGCCCGGGCAACGGCGGGCCTATCCTCCGCCCGCCCGTCGGTGCCCACCAGGATGCAAAGCGCAACCGACAGGCAGAGAACGGCGTTCGAGATCGCGGAGCGGCGTGGCATGGGACGATACGACTTCGTTCGTCATGCAGGCATGTTCTCGGGCGGGAGTGTGCCACGTTGCCGCCGGCCCGCGCGACCAGCGCCCTGCCCGGGCCGCGTATCAGCCGAGTTCCCGCCCCGCGGCGATGAGATCGGCGAGCCGCCGGGTACGGACCGAGGCGATCAGCAGCATGTCGACGGACTGGCCTTCGACAGTGACCGGCAGGATCAGCCGCCGGTAGAGGACCATCCGGTAGTCGTAGACCGCGCGCACCAGCTGATAGTGCGCCTCGCCGCTCGTCAGGGCGGTCAGGCAGGTCGCCAGCAGGTGATCGCGATACCAGTCCGGCTGGATGCGTTCTATGTAGCGCCCCTTGACGAAGCCGAAGCCGGGGTTGGCGATCTCCTCGCCGGTCAGGCGGATCTGGAGCGCGGGGACCGCCTCGCGCCGCCGGTCGATCAGGGCGAGGTGCGGCAGGGCCGAGGGGCAGAGTTCGGGGCGAAAGTCCGCGCGGCTCAGCCAGGGCCGGCCCTGGCGGGCGCCCTCCCAGTGATCGAAGAGCTGGCGCAGTCTTCTTTCGTCGATCCCGGCCGGGTCGAGGTCGATCGACCCGATGCCGTCGGGATCCAGGACCTCTTCCAGCTCGGGCTCGTGCGCCGACCGGTACGGCGCGCGCTTTCTCGACGAGAAATAGTGAAGCTGCACTGTTCGAATTCGTTATAAATGTATTGTGTTAGTCTGAAAGTATATCGCCCTTCGTGCTCAATGCAACGGCGCTTTCCTCGCGAATTTCAGCCCTTCTCGGCCAGCGCGGCCTGGGCCGCGGCGAGGCGCGCGATCGGGACCCGGTAGGGCGAGCAGGAGACGTAGTCCAGCCCGGCGCCCTGGCAGAAGCGGATCGAGGCGGGGTCGCCGCCGTGCTCGCCGCAGATGCCGAGCTTGAGGCCGGGCCGAGCCGCCCGGCCGCGCTCGGCGCCGATCCGCACCAGCTCGCCGACTCCCTCCACGTCGAGCGAGATGAAGGGGTCCTGCTTCAGGATGCCCTGCTGCTCGTAGATGCCCAGGAAGTTGGCCGAATCGTCCCGCGACAAGCCGAACGTCGTCTGGGTCAGGTCGTTGGTGCCGAAACTGAAGAAGTCGGCTTTCTCCGCGATGTCGGCGGCGCGCAGCGCGGCGCGCGGCAGTTCGATCATGGTGCCGACCAGGTAGCCGAGCTTCACGCCACTCGCGGCCATGACCTCGCCGGCCACCCGTTCGACCAGGGCCTTGAGGACCTCGAGCTCCTCGCGCACGGCGACCAACGGGATCATGACCTCGGGCTCGACGGTCTCGCCGCCCTGCTTCGCGACCTCGGCCGCCGCCTCGAAGATGGCGCGGGCCTGCATCTCGTAGATCTCCGGATAGGTGATGCCCAGGCGGCAGCCCCGGTGGCCCAGCATGGGGTTGGATTCGTCCAGCTTGATCGCCCGGTCCCGCAGCTCGTCGAGCGGGACGCCGGCGGCCTCGGCGACGTCGGCCAGCTCGGCCTCGCCGTGCGGCAGGAACTCGTTCAAGGGCGGGTCGAGCAGGCGGATCGTGACCGGCATACCCTTCATGATCCGGAAGATCTCGACGAAGTCCTGGCGCTGCATGGGCAGAATCTTGTCGAGCGCCTTGCGCCGCCCGCTCTCGGTGTTGGCCAGGATCATCTCGCGCACGGCGACGATGCGCTCGGCCTCGAAGAACATGTGCTCGGTGCGGCACAGACCGATGCCCTCGGCGCCGAACTTGACCGCCGTGCGGGAATCCACCGGCGTGTCCGCGTTGGCCCGCACGCCCATGGTGCGCATTCGGTCGGCCCAGCCCATCAGCACGGCGAAGTCGCCGGACAGCTCGGGCTGAATGGTCGGCACCTCGCCCAGCATGACCTCGCCGGTGGCGCCGTCGATCGTGATCAGGTCGCCCTCCTTCAGCTCCAGATCGCGCACCCGCATTACGCCGAGCTTGGGGTCGATCCTGAGCTCGCCCGCCCCGGCCACGCAGGCACGGCCCATGCCGCGCGCCACCACGGCGGCGTGGCTGGTCATGCCGCCGCGGGTGGTCAAGATGCCCCGGGCGGCGTGCATGCCGTGGATATCCTCGGGGCTGGTCTCGATCCGGCACAGAATGACCTTGGCGCCGGTGGCGGCGTCGGCCTCGGCCTTGTCGGCGGTGAACACGATCCGCCCCGCGGCGGCGCCCGGCGAGGCCGGCAGGCCGCGGGCGATCACCCGGCGTTCGGCCTCGGGGTCAAGGGTCGGGTGCAGCAACTGGTCGAGCGAACCCGGCTCGATCCGGCCGACCGCCTCCTCCTCCGTGATCAGGCCCTCCGCGACCATCTCGGCCGCGATCTTGATCGCCGCCGAGGCGGTGCGCTTGCCGCCGCGGGTCTGCAGCATATAGAGCGTGCCGCGCTGCACGGTGAACTCGATGTCCTGCATGTCGCGGTAGTGGGTCTCGAGGCGCGCGCGAACGTCCATGAGCCGGTCGAAGACCTCGGGCATGACCTCTTCCATGGCCGGTAGTTTCGAGGCGTTGCGCACCTTGCTCGCGAGCGTCAGGTGCTGCGGCGTGCGGATGCCGGCGACCACGTCCTCGCCCTGGGCATTGACCAGGTATTCGCCGTAGAACGCGTTCTCGCCGGTCGCCGGGTCGCGCGTGAAGGCCACGCCGGTCGCGCAGTCCTCGCCCATGTTCCCGAACACCATGGCCTGCACGCTGACCGCCGTGCCCCAGTCGCCCGGGATGTGGTGCAGCCGGCGGTAGGTGATGGCGCGCTGGTTCATCCACGAGCCGAAGACCGCGCCGATCGCCGCCCAGGCCTGCTCTTCGGGATCCTGCGGGAAGGGCCGGCCGGTATCGTCGAGCACCTTCTGCTTGTACTGGGCGATGACCTCCTGCCAGTCCTCGGCCGAGAGCTCGGTGTCGAGGCCGACGCCGCGGTCGTCCTTGTGCAGTTCGAGGATCTCCTCGAAATGGTGGTGGTCGACGCCCAGCACCACGTTGCCGAACATCTGGATGAAGCGCCGGTAGCTGTCGTAGGCGAAGCGCCGGTCGCCGGCGTGGCGGGCGAGACCCTCGACCGTCGCGTCGTTGAGGCCGAGGTTCAGGACCGTGTCCATCATGCCCGGCATGGAGGCCCGCGAGCCGGAGCGCACCGAGACCAGCAACGGATTGCCGGGATCGCCGAACTTGGCGCCGACCAGTCCCTCCATCCGGCCGAGCGCCGCGCTCACCTGCTTATCCAGGTCGTCCGGATAGCCCTTGTCGTGGGCGTAGTAGTAGGTGCAGACCTCCGTGGTGACGGTAAATCCCGGCGGCACCGGCAAGCCGAGGGCCGACATCTCGGCCAGGTTCGCGCCCTTGCCGCCCAGCAGGCCCTTCATGTCGGCCCGGCCCTCGGCCTTGCCGTCTCCGAAGTTGTATACCCACTTGCTCATGGCCCCGTGCTCGTCCTTCTTTCCTAGCCTTCGATCTTGGAGAAGTCCGCGACCCGGCCCAGGGTGGCGCCGATCCGCGCCAGCAGGTTGAGCCGGTTTTCGCGCAACGCCCTATCGTCCGCATTCACGGTGACCTCGTCGAAAAACGCATCGACCGGCTGGCGCAAGCTGGCCAGCGCCGTCATGGCACCGGTAAAGTCTTCCCGGTCCAGCGCCGGCCCGGCGCTCTGGGCGGCCTCGTCCAGCGCCTCGTACAACGCGTGTTCCTCGGCCTGGACGAAGCGCCCGGCGTCGGACCCGCCATTGTAGTCCGCTTTGTCCTTCTTGGACTCGATGCGCACGATGTTGGCGGCGCGCCGGTAGGCGACCAGCAGGTTGGCGCCGTCCTCGCTGCCGAGGAAGTCCTCCAGCGCCCGCACCCGGTCGAGCAGCCGCACCAGGTCGTCCTCGCCGCCCAGCGCGAAGACCGCGGAGATCAGGTCATGGCGCAGGCCCTTCTCGCGCAACGCCACCTTGAGGCGCTCGGCGAAGAAGTCGAGCAGAGGGGTGACCGCCGCAACACCGTCGAGGCCGCGGAAGGTCTGCTGGGCTGTCCGAAAAACCTCCCCGAGCGGAAGACGCAACTTGTTCTCGACGATCAGGCGGATCACGCCGAGCGCGGCGCGGCGCAGCGCGTAGGGGTCCTTCGATCCGGTCGGCGTCTCGCCGATCGCGAACATGCCGACAAGGGTGTCGGTCTTGTCGGCCAGGGCGACGGCGATCGAAACGGGGGTGTTCGGGCAGCGGTCGTTCGGCCCGAGCGGCGAATAGTGCTCGGCGACCGCCTCGGCGACCTCGGTGTGCTCGCCGTCGTTCAGTGCGTAATAGCGGCCCATGACGCCCTGAAGTTCCGGAAACTCGCCGACCATCCCGGTGACCAGGTCCGCCTTGGCCAGACGCGCCGCCGAACGCACCCGGTCGCGGTCGGCGCCCGGCACGTATTTCGCGATCTCGACGGCCAGGGTCTGCAGACGCGAGACCTTCTCGGCCAAGCTGCCGAGCTTTGCGTGGAACACGATCTCCTTCAGCGCCGGCACGCGTTCGGCCAGAGGCTCCTTGCGGTCCTGGTCCCAGAAGAAGCGGGCGTCGGCCAGGCGCGCGCGCAGCACGCGCTCGTTTCCGGCGACGATTGCCTTGCCGCCTTCCGCCGCCTCCATGTTGGCGACGACGATGAAACGCCCGGCCAGATGACCTTCGTCGTCAAGGGTCGAGAAGTATTTCTGGTGATGGCGCATCGCGGTCGTCAGCACTTCGGCCGGCAGGTCCATAAAGGCCTCGTCGATGGAGCCGATCAAGGGCACAGGCCATTCCACAAGTCCGGCGACCTCGTCCAGCAGGGCCGGATCGTCCTTGACCGTCAGGCCCTCCGCCTGGGCGAGCCTCGTTGCCCCTTCCACGATGATGGACTTGCGTTCCTCGCGGTCGAGGATGACCTTGGCCGCATACAGCTTCTTCTCGTAGTCGGCGAAGGACGTGACCGCAAAGGTCTCCGGGGCCAGAAAACGGTGGCCGAGGGTGCGATTGCCGACAATCACTTTCGTACCCCCATCGGCCTCGAAGCGGCCGCCGAACGCCTGTCCGGCGAAGACCGCCAGGATGGAATGAAGCGGCCGCACCCAGCGGAAATCGCCGTCGGCCCAGCGCATGGATTTTGGCCAGGTTAGGGCCTGTACGGCCTGCTGAACGCTGCCCGGCAGGATGTCGGCCGTCGGCCGCCCCGTCACGTGCCGGACCGCGAAGTAGAACGCGCCCTTGTCGGTCTCCCGGACCTCGGCCTGGTCGACCGACTTGAGGCCGTTGGCCTTCATGAAGCCCTGGAGCGCCTGCTCGGGGGCGCCGACCTTGGGGCCCTTCTTCTCTTCGGTGACGTCCGGCTGCTTCTCCGGCAGGCCGTCGACCACGAGCGCGAGGCGGCGCGGCGTGGCGTAGGCCCGGGCCTCCGTGTAGTCCAGTCCGGCCGCCTTCAGCCTCTCCGTGACCAGGCGCCGCAGGTCCTCGGCGGCGCGCGCCTGCATCCGCGCCGGGATCTCCTCGGACAGCAGTTCGAGCAGCAGCTCGGCCATTTCAGGCCGCCCTCTCCTGGCTCGCGACCCAGGCCTCGCAGCAGCCCTTGGCCAGCTCGCGCACGCGGCCGATGTAGGCTTGGCGCTCGGTCACCGAGATCACGCCGCGCGCGTCCAGCAGGTTGAAGATGTGGCTGGCCTTCATGCACTGGTCATAGGCCGGCAGGGCGAGGGGACGGTCCTGGGCGAGCAGCTGCCTGCACTCCTCGGCGGCGTCCTGGAAGTGGCGAAACAGCATCTCGGGGCTCGCGTGCTCGAAGTTGTAGGCCGAGAACTCCCGCTCGGCCTGGAGGAATACGTCGCCGTAGGTCTTGCCGCCCTGGTTCTTGTCGATGCCGTCCCAGTCCAGGTCGTAGACGTTCTCGACGCCCTGCACGTACATGGCCAGGCGCTCCAGGCCGTAGGTCAGCTCGACCGAGACCGGGTCGCAGTCGATGCCGCCGACCTGCTGGAAATAGGTGAACTGGGTCACCTCCATGCCGTCGCACCAGACCTCCCAGCCGAGGCCCCAGGCGCCCAGGGTCGGGCTCTCCCAGTCGTCCTCGACGAAGCGGATGTCGTGGGCCAGCGGGTCGATGCCGATCTCCTCGAGCGAGCCCAGGTAGAGGGCCTGCGAATCCGGCGGCGAGGGCTTCAGGATCACCTGGAACTGGTAGTAGTGCTGCAGGCGGTTCGGGTTCTCGCCATAGCGGCCGTCGGTCGGCCGGCGCGAGGGCTGCACGTAGGCGGCCCGCCAGGCCCCGGGGCCGAGCGCGCGCAGCGTGGTCGCCGGGTGGAAAGTGCCCGCCCCCACCTCCAGATCGTAGGGCTGCAGGACGACGCAGCCCTGGCGCGCCCAATAGTCCTGCAGATTCAGGATCAAACGTTGAAAACAGGTGTTGGGATCGGCGGCCCGGGGCTTGCTCGCACCGGAGGAGGAGGTCACAGAAGGCATGGAGCGGCCGGTCTTTTTCGCACTGCAAAAAGCGCCGTGAGATTAGCCGCCGGGTCCGGGCGAATCAAGCGCCGGCGGTGCGCCGGCGGCGGCCTGGTTACTCGGCCACTTCGATCAGGCTGTCGAGAACCGTCTCCGCGACGACGCGGTTGCGGCCCTGGCCCTTGGCGCAATAGAGCGCGTGGTCGGCGCGCTGCACCAAGGCGTCCAGCGGCTCGCCCAGCCGGAATTTCGCGACGCCGATCGAGACCGTCACGGTGCCGTAGCTCTTGGCCGTCTTCTTGTTCTGCACCTTCCGGGAGGCCAGGGATTTGCGTATCTGCTCGGCCACGGTAATGGCGTCCTTCAGGTCGGTCTGCGGCAGAATCACGACAAACTCCTCGCCGCCGAAGCGCGCCGGGGTATCCCGGCCCTTGACCCCCTCCGTCAGCTTGCGGGCGACCACCCTCAGGACTTCGTCGCCGATCAGATGGCCATAGGTGTCGTTGAACTTCTTGAAGTGGTCGATATCGATCAGCAGGAGACAAAGATCCCCGCCCGACTCCATCACATCGGCGGCCGCCCCCCGGAGGGTCGAGTCGAAATACTTGCGGTTCGCGATGCCGGTCAGCGAGTCCGTCATGGCTTCGCGCCGGACCTCCTCCAGGTGTTGGCGGAGCTCGCCGATCTGCTGGGAAGACTGGCCCAGGCGGTTTTCCAGGGCCTCGCTCTTTTCGACGATCTGCCGGGTCTCGCTCAGGATCCCGCGAACCAGGTCGGCGATATGCTCGGAATTGGAGCCCTCGGCCAGCTCGCCCGAGAAACCGGCCAATTTGTCGCCATAGGCGCTTTGGTCGCGGCCCGCCTCGCCGAGGTGTTCGAGCACCTCGGTAACCGCCGCCTGGACCCGGACGCTGGTCTCGCGGATTTCGCGGCCTTCCCCGTCGAAGCCGAAGTATTTGTCGTAGATCTCCTGGTTGCGCTCGAGCGTGAATTCGACCTTGTTGCTGATCAGGACTTCCAGGGCCCGGGTCAGCCCGGGAACCTGGCCGGAATGATGAGCATACCAAACCGTGAAGTTCGCCGGCGTGGCCGGGATCTCGCGCTCCGCCATCGATCTCCGCGCCGAATCGGCGTATTCCGCCGCCTGTTCGATGGTACCGGTCAGATCCATGGTGGTCCTCTTGCCCCGCCTCGAACTGGGCCGCTCGGCTGCACCGGCGCGAACAGGAGGTCGGCTCGCAAAGGCGATGGGGCCGACAACCGGACAGCCGGGTTGGGTAAGACTAGATTGTAAAGATTAGTAAGATATTATCATGGACGCTTGACGCATCTCCAGGGCCAACCTTTCCAGCCGCCCTAATTCCGGCACCTCGATACCCCGGGGGCCCGGCGATGCCTGACCTAATAGGGGCAGTCAGAGCGTCCGCAGTTTCCCGCCGCGCGGGCGGCCACATAGATCCGGCAGACCGGGCATTGCACCATGTCCTCCGCCCCCTCGGCCGGGCTCTTGGCGCCGCCGGCGCCGCTCTGCGCGGCCCGATTTGGCTTGCCGCCGCGGGCGGTCTCTTCGAGCTTCCTGGCCGCCTGCAGGCGCGACACCAGCTTGAAGCCGTACCAGACGGCGCCGACGATGGCGGCCAGCACGAGCAGTTTTTGCAGCGAGAAACCGAACATGAGGGTTTTTAGGGCGGCCCGTGGGACCGGTCAAGCCGACGCCCGAGCCGACGCCCGCGCCGACGCCCGGATCGTGCCCTTTGGAAGCAGGAAAAGCCTTTCGCGAAATCGGCGGGACGCGTTTGCGGCTCCTTTACCAAATTCTCCGATACTGGCGAGCCACGAGCAGGAGACCCGTAAAGGCGGCGCCCTGCCCTGCTCCCGCCAAGCCCGTTGTTCGATTGGAGACCCGATGGCCGCCGATTCGCTCTCGAACCAGGACCCCGACGCAAGCGGTGGGGCCGCGACCGGCCGGGATTCGATGGAGACCGTCCGCTCCGGGACGACGGCGCAACGCAAGGCCGTGGCGGAACAGGCCTCGATGTCCACCGGCTTGGTGGAGGCGCTGGTCGAGACCGGCGACGCCGAGGTCATCGCGGCCCTGTTAAGCAATCGCTCGATCGAGATCACCGAGCGGTTGCTCTTGAAATGCCTGGACCTCCTGCCCGACAGCGAACAGGTGCATCGGGCCATGGTTGGACGCGCCCGGCTCCCGGTGACGGTGGCGCAACGCCTCGTCACGCTCGCCTCGGACCGCCTGGGCGACGAAGTGATCGCCCGCCACGCGCTGCCGCCGGCCCCGGCGGGCGAGCACGCCGAGCTGGGGCGGAAACGTCCGCAATGGTGGTCCCACCACATGGCGGGCTATTTCAGATAGGCCCGGCTTCCGGCGCCGCACCGGGGCAACACTTCCATCCACTCGCAATGCGCCTGCAGATCCAAACCGGATCGCCGGGCCTGTTGGCTTGACCCCTGTGCCGGTCGGCCCTGGATGCCCGCGTGTATCGGCATGCGAACAACATTACACTCGAAAACATTTAACCACTTGGCAAATCACTACACACAATTGTAAGATTATTGCCAGAACGTATCGCGCGACGGGCGAGTCTGATGGTGATCTTCTATTGGCGGCAAGGATGTGGCGGAGCAAGAGTCCAGATGGCGCAGAAGTTGCCGGTCCGCCAAGACCCTACCAACTCGAATGCGCGTCGCCTATTGTGCGGCGGCCAGGCACATCTGCGAGGCGGCCGATCTAGATCCGGGGAAGAGGGGAGCGTCGATGTCTGAGCAGTTCGCGCCCGCAGCCGGCAGGCGCGAGGCCATGAGGCGGTTTGCGGCGCCTGAGGGCGGTCTCGCAACATGACCTCGGCCACCTACACAAACCGCTACGAGGTCAAATACCTCGTCCACGCGCGCGCGCTGCCGGAGATCGAAAGAGGGCTGCGCGATTTCCTGGTGCCCGACCAAAACGGCGGCGATTTCAATGGGTATTTCAACTACTCGATCTACTTCGATTCGCCGGACTACTTTTTCTATCGCGAGAAGCGCGAAGGCGACCTGGTGCGCATCAAGCCGCGCATCCGGCTTTACCGGGCGTCTCCGGAAGCCGAGCCTGGTGCCGTTTTCCTGGAGCTCAAGGGGCGATACGACCGAATCGTGGCAAAGCGCCGCGCCCCGATCGGACTCGACCTTGCCGAACGCCTGCTGTCCAACGGCCTGACGGAGCTCGACGGTTCGGACATGGAGTCCTCGGCGGTCCGCGAGTTCAACTACCTGGCCCATCGCTTCCAGTTGGCCCCCTGCGTTACCGTCCTTTACCACCGGAAAGCCTTTTTCGGGGCCTTCTATCCCAACGTCAGGGTCACGTTCGACCGGGCGATCCAGTGCAGCAGGCAGACCACGCTGGGCAACCCGCAGGATGCATTCCTCTATGCCCTGCCGGCGGACCAGCTGATCGTGGAATTGAAGTACAACAACAAGGTCCCGCGGATGCTGCTCCAGCGCTTCAACAGTCTGGGCATGCAGCAGGAGACATTCTCCAAGTTCGCCATCTCGGTGGAACGGACGCATGACGAAATCCTCGCGCACAAGTTTCTGGCCTGAAGGGCCTCGGCGCTATCGGGATCGCGTTCTTCATTTGGTCGTAACGGCAAGTTTGGGAGGCTGAAGCCGTGAACATCGTGAAAAAACAAGAGATGCGAAAGGCCGCAACGGTCGCCTTGATCGTCTTGGGTATCTGCGGCGCCGCGGGCCCGGCATGGTCCGGGACGCAGAAGACCGATGCGGACACCCTACGCGCGGCGACACTGTTGTTCCGCCACAGCATCGTCTCGCCCAAATACATCGCGCCCAAGGCCAAGGCCGAGTGGCCCATGGGTTTGAGGCAGCTCACGGCCCTCGGCATCATCGAGATGTACCAGACGGGCCAAGCCCTGCGGCGCAAGTACGTCGACGAACTCGGCTTCATATCGGGCAGCTACATGCCCCGGGAGATATACGTCCGCGCCAGCAACACGGATCGATCCCTGCAAAGCGCGCAGCTGCTCATGCTCGGGCTGTTCCCGCTCGGCACGGGGCCGGACCCGGCCGTCTACGACACCTCCCTGGAAGCGGCTCCGGCGCCCGGCCAAGCGTTCAATCCGGTGCCGGTTCACTCGGTGGCACTGGAGAACGACCGGGTGCTTCGCCCCTATACGGGGAAGGCGAACTGCAAGAAATACAAGAAGTTCGTGAAATCGCTCCCAAAAACGGAATTGTACCGGAAACAGGGCCGGAAATATAAGGACCTCCTGAATTTGGCGTCTTCGGCCACGGGCATGTACGAGGGCGAAAAGGCCAGCAAGATCCTGTATTCGATCAACGAGATCTACGAAGTGCTCTCCGCCAGCGTTCAGCACAACTTTCCGATTCCCCCGGAAATTTCCGACCAGCAACTCCAGATGATCAAGGCGCTGTCGGACTGGAACTATCACAACCAGTTCCTCGGGAAAGATGTCGGCAAGCTCATGGGCGGCGGGTTTCTGGCCGAGCTGACTGCCAACTTCACGGCCGAAACGAAGGAAGATCCCAGGGCCCGCAAGTTCTCGCTCTACGCCGGCCACCAGAGAACCGTCCTGGGCGTCGAGGCCGCGCTGGGCATCGAGACGGCTCGGACCAAGGGACCGCTGTTCAGCGGGCGCGTCCCGCCGCCGGCGACCTACTACCTCTTCGAGTTGCACGAGCCGACGAAGGGATCCTTCGAGGTGCGCCTGAAGTTCAATTCCCATGGCGAAGAGCAGACCATATCGGTACCCGGCTGCGGCGGGCCGGCCTGCGCCTTCGAAACCTTTGCCAAGCTGGCCGCGGAGATGGTTCCCTCGGACTGGCGGGCGGCCTGCAAGGGATAACGGGCGCACCGTCGAACAAGAACGGCCGGACAGGGAAACGGAGCGCCAACGATCGCTGGTGCTCCGTTTCTCTCTTTGCGGCCAAAGGCCCGCCGGGCGGTTCGGTCAGGTCCGGCCCGGTCTCCTGGACCGGACCGGCGAAGCCTGCCGCCCGGTTCCGGCCGGCAGGGCCGCGGCCACCCGCTCCGTCACCCCCGCGAACGTCCGAACTTGTACCCGAGCAGACCAAACAGTATGCCCACGATGGCCATTGCACCAGCGAGGAAGTAGGCGTGCCGCTCGATCTGCGCGCCGGTACGCGACGGGTTCCACTCGACGATCATCCTGCCGTAGGGATCGCCTTCGACGCGGACGGGCATGACGAACCGTTGAAGCGGGAACTCATGCTCGATCATGGGCAGGATCTGTACGGTCTGCGGGGCGGCCGACTTGCTTTGGGACAAGAGAACCTTGCCGTCTTCATCCGTGACGCGGATCGAATGGACGTCCGGGTCGGTCAGCATGACCTGCTCCAATATGGTCTCGAGACGCGGCACGTCCTCGCTGATGATGTCCTCCGTCGATGCGGAGATCAGCAGCTCGATCCTCTTCTCGCTTTGATCTGCCGTCATTGCGTTCAGAAAGCCGGACTCCTGACCTTTCAGGATCAGGCCCGCAACAACCGCAACGACGAGGACCGCCAGGAGGAAGCCCCAGAAGGGCAGTACCGAGAGCACGCCCCGTCCCTGGTGGCCGGCCAGTCTGACTTCAGTCATTTCAATGGTTCCTTTTCTCTTCGCCTCGTATCCCCGACGGGCCGGCTGGTCAGCCGATCCCCTCGAAGAAACGTTGATTATCCCGAATCGCCTTGCGGACCCCGTCGAACTCCCGGTCGGTGATCGCCATGAAACCGTTGGCCCGAAGCGCCTTGAGGGCCTTGGGGTCGTCGAGGCTGAGAAGGGCCTGGGTCAGGGCCTGCGCGATCCGGGGCGACATGCCTTCGCGCGCGACCCAGGGCTTGGTCGGGGCCGGGAACTTGGCGATCGCGCGAATCTGCACGCCCTTTTTGATCAGCTTCTTGAAGGTCGACTCCGAGAGCGCCCCGGCGTCGAAGGTCCCGGCCGCTACCGCGCGGCCCACCTTGTCATGCCGGCCGAGGTACTCGTAGCGCGCCAAGCCGCGGGCCACGATACCCGCATCCACCAGCGCCTGCTGGGCGACATAGCGGCCCAGGGTCGAGCGCTTGTTGCCGAAAGCGAAGAGCCTGCCCCGGAGCTGATCGAGATTCGTAATGTGGCTGTCGGCCTTGACGCAGATGATTCCGTTGGTCGTCTTCGAACCTTTCTTGTTCTCGATGGCCAGCAGCCGCAGTCCGGGCTTCTCGTTCTTGGCCAGGACGTAGGATGCCGGACCCAACCGCATGAAGTCGAACCGGCCCGAAAGGAGCCCCGCCCGCCCCTCGAGATAGGTCTTGACCACGTCCAGCTTGATTTCGACCTCCTCGCCGAGCACCTCGGTGGCCGCCTTGGAGAGCGCTTTCAGGCTGGGGCGCATCTGCTTGACCATGGCCGAAGGCTTCTCCGACGTGTAGACGCCGAAAACCAAAGTGACCTTGGCATCGGCGGACGGAATGCCCTGCAGCATGGAGAACAGTACGAGGCCGCCCATCAACTTGGCAGCGAAACCGCAGAAGGTCCGCCGATTGGCCGGGCGCAGGCTGGAGTGGTTATCGGCCGGATTTGCGCGCCGACCGACGCAAAAGTCTGTTTTCATGATCTAAGCGTCCTCTGCAAAAGAATTGTGAGAGCGGGGGTGAGAACAACACCAAATAATTAAGATTCGATTTCTAAACGTATCTAATTCGGCGCAATTGCTGTTTGTGACGCTCGGACCACGGGAACAACCGATACTTTCCAAGGTTGCGCCGTGTGCCGGATCGGCGGAGCCGGCCGCGCGGGCCGGGTTCCCGGTATCGAAGGTCCCTGTTATCGGTGCGCTCGACCGCTGGGCCTTTGCCGGGGTGAGTTGGGTCGATATCGGGGACCTTTGCTGTGAGCGGATAGATGGACGTTTCGGTTCAACGGGATGCCGCCCTGCGAGGAGGGACGCCGGGAGATTTCTCGATGCCGCACGGCGGGTCGACGACCAGTTCGGGCGGCAAGGTGACCGTCACCGTCGTGCCAAGAGAGATCGCGCTTTCGATCCGCATTTCCCCGCCGTGCAACTCGATCAAGGCCTTGGCGAGAGGAAGTCCCAAACCGGTGCCTTCGTGCTCCCGCGACAGGGGGTCTTCCACCTGACCGAAGGGCTCCAGCACGAGGTTCAGGTTGTGCTCGGCTATTCCGGCTCCCGTATCGCGCACCTGGAGCATCACGCCAACCGCCGCGCTCCAGCGCGCCGAAACAGTGATATGCCCGTCGACCGGCGTGAACTTGACGGCGTTCGATAGAAGGTTGAGGAGAACCTGGCGGACCCGCCTCTTGTCGGCCATGAGATGCGGCAAATCCGGTTCCAAATCCTGGACGATCTCGGCCCGGGCCGAATTCGCCGGAATTTCGAGAAGCCCCAGCGATTCCGCGACCAAATCGGCCAGGGCGAAGGCCTCGAATTGGAGGGTCGCCTTGCCGGCGTCGATCCTCGACATATCCAGCAGGTTATTGATCAACCCCAGAAGGCGCTCGCCCGAGGAAACGATATGATCGGCGTAGTCCCGGTAGCGCGGATCGCCGAGCGGGCCGTGAATCTCACTGCCCATGATTTCGGAGAAACCGTTGATCACGTGTAACGGGCTGCGCAGTTCGTGGCTGATCACCGCGAGAAAGTCCGACTTGGCGCGGTTCGCCGCCTCCGCCGCCTCCTTGGCCGCTTGCAGCTCCGCGGTGTGTTGTTGCTCTTGCACCAGGAATTCGCCCAGGGCATCGACCGACTGGTCGAGATACCGCAGCTCGGTCGATGCGAAGGCCGGCAGGATAGTCCCCGCGTCGTGAGCGCCGTCTTCGAACGCGCGCAAGCGGCTCGAGATCCGACGGATCGGCGCCACGGCCACCGCGTTTACGATGAGGTATGCAAAAGAGCCGAGCAGCCCGCAAATCGCAACGATGGCCAGCGCTATCAGGTAAGCGTGTTCATTGACCTTGTGGTCGGCGCTGGTGGTGTCCCATCCGGCGACGATGGTCCCGAATTTCTCGCCCGCAAAGACCACGTGTCTTGCGAATCGCAAGGTCCGGTGGCCATCATCGAAGAGTGTGGGCAAATGATCGTGGCCTCTCGGAGACGGCCGACTCCACGAAAACAGAACCTTGTCAGCCTCGTTGGCGATGCGCGCCGAATTGAAATTGGGATCCTGCGCGATCAGCTGGCTCATGGTCGTTTCGAGCCGCGGCAGGTCTTCGCTGATGATGTCGTCGAGCGAGGCCGAGACCAGCAGCTCGAATTTCTTTTCGTGCTCCTCCGCCATGACGGAGATCAGATGGTTTCGCTCCATATGACGTACGACCATACTGGCGGCGACTGCCACGATGACGGCCACTATCGCCAGCCCGGAAAAAAGCTGCGCGCCGAGCCTGAAGTGACGACGCGTGGGGGCTCGATCTTGATTGGATGGATTCGAACCGACTTCGCTCATCGCTCGATGGTCTGCTGGTGGTTTATTGGCCTGGCGCAAAGAAACGGGGATTCTCCTTTATGGCCTGGCGCGTGGCTCCGAAGTCGGAATCATCGCCGGCCAGGAAACCATCGAAACGAAGCGCCTGCAGCGCGGAACGATCGCTCAGGCCTAGAAGCGCTTGGCGCAGGGCCAGCTTGACGCGTGCTTTCAAACCCTGCCGCGCCACCCAGGGCTTGGTCGCCGTCGCGTAGGTGGCGATGGCGCGGATGGGCACCCCCTGCTTGACCAACTTCGCGAAGACCGTTTCCTCGACGGCGCCCGCGTCGAACAAGCCGGATCCCACGGCACGGCCCACCTTGTCGTGCCGCCCGAGGTATTCATATCGGGCGAGATCCTGGGCCAGGATGCCCGACTGAAAGAGGGTGAGCTGTGCCAGGTAGCGGCCCAGCGTGGACCGCGTGTTGCCGAAGGCGAAGCTCCGGCCCTCGAGCTGCCCGAGCGCGGTAATGTCACTGTCCTGCCTGACGCAGATAACCCCGCGAAAGGTCTTCGAACCCCGCTTGTTCTCCATGGCCAGGATTTCCAGACCCGGGTTCTGGTCTATCGCGGTGACGTAGGAGGCGGCCCCGAGCCGGGCAAAGTCGACCTTGCCGGAGACCACGAGGTCGACACCGGCCTCGTAGCTTCGGACCACTTGCATAGTGATCGCGACAGGTTCGCCGAGGATCGCGCTCATCTCCTTGGCGATGACGTCGAGAGAGGGGCGAATCTGCGCGACCATGGCCGAGGGCTTGTCCGAGCTATAAGCGCCAAACGTCAGCGCCAGCTTCGCCTGGGCCGGCACCGCGCCTAGGAGCAAGGCAAGGACACAGAAGAAAGCCCCGGCCACCTTGCGCGCGGACCACGGCGAGACCTGCAAGTTCGGAGCTGATCCGTACCGGCAAAAGGGTGGGTGCGAACGGCAAGGTCGGTCGACGTGGGCCTGCGACGTCATGTCGAATCGGTCTCGAGGTTGAGAACTCCAGACCTTTACGACTAGTCGTTTTAGGTTAATTAATCACGAAGACCTTCAAGGATTTCTCGAGATTCGCGCAGACAGGATCGCATCCCCTCAGGCCCCGAGACGTCCGGCTCCCGCGAAGCGGGGATACTCCGATCGGAGCCGATCAAAGCCCGTAGCGGGACCAGTGGGCGCGCTCCTCGGCGGCGGCGAGCAGGCCGGCCGCCCAGTCCTGCGGCGCCGGCAGCGCGGAGCCGGCGGGCAGCCGGCGGCGCCACCAGGGCCGTGCGCCGTCGACCCGTTTCAAGCGCAATTTCTCGCCGTAGCGTTCGCGCAGCACGCCTCGCAGATCGCCGAGGCCATCGACCAGGCCGAGCTCGACCGCCTTGCGGCCGGTCCAGAACTCGCCGCTGAACAGCGCCTTGTCGCTGCCCTCGAGCCGTTCGCCCCGGCGCGCGCGGACCTGGGCCTTGAAGCTCTCGTGGATCTCTTTCTGCAGGGCCTTGAGACGTGTCACGTCCTTTGGGTCCTCCTCCTTGAAGGGATCCAGCATGGATTTCTTGTCGCCGGCGGTATGCACCCGTCGTTCCACCCCGAAACGCTGCAGCAGCTCGGAAAAGCCGAAGCCGGCGGAAATCACTCCGATCGAGCCGACGATCGAGTTCTCGTCGGCATAGATCTCGTCGGCCGCGCAGGCCAGCCAGTAGCCGCCCGAGGCCGCCACGTCCTCGGCGAAGGCGATCACGGGTACTTCCTTTTCCTCGGCGAGCGTGCGGATGCGCCGGCCGATCAGCGCCGCCTGCACCGGCGAGCCGCCCGGCGAATTGATCGCCAGCGCCACGGCCTTGAGGCGCGGCTGTTTGAAGGCCCGCTCGATCTGGCCGGCCAGGCCGCTCAAGGTGAGGCCGGTACGCAGCGGACCGAGCGCGCCGATCACCCCGGACAGGCGAATCACCGCGACGACCGGCGGCGGCTCCCTGAAACGCCCGAGCGGCAATCGGCCAAGCAGCGAATAGAGGTCCATGGACAGCTAAATACGGCACCGACGGGGTCTTGCCAAGCGACTCACCCCCGGACCCGGGTCACAGAGCCAAGGCCGCGGCGTCCCGCAGAACGGCCTCGGCCGCCGCCGTGAAGCGGCCGTCGTCCTCGTGCAGTACCAACCCGGGAGCCAGGGTGAGCGGCCCCGCCACCGCCTTGCGGGCGGCGACCAGGACACGCTTGGCCGGCTTGCCGGCGGCGGGCCAGAGCGGCAGGATCCGGATCGCGCCAGCCCGGCCCCGCAGGCAGGACAACACTTCGTCGAGACGGTCCGCGCGATGGACCAGGGTCAGGCCGCCTTTGGGCTTGAGCAGGACGAGCGCCGTGTCGAGCCAGTCGGCCAGGCGCGCGTCGGCCTCGTGCGTGGACAGGGCCTGCGAGAGGCGGTCCGGCAGTCGGCTCGCACCCTCGGCCAGGTACGGGGGGTTCAACATCACCCGGCCGAAACCGCCGCCCGCCAGGGACGGCGGCGGCGCCAGGACGTCGCCTTCGAGCACCTCGAAGCGGTCGGCCAAGCCGTTCAACGCGGAGTTGGCAGCCGCGAGCCGCGCCAAGGAGCTCTGGATTTCCAGGCCCGTGACCTCGACGCCGGGTACCCGCGCGAGCAGACAGAGCGCCGCCGCCCCGACGCCGCAGCCGAGCTCCAGCACACGCTCGCCGGCGCGCGCCGGCACGGCGGCGGCCAGCAAGACCGGGTCGATCGCCGCGCGGTAGCCGCGGGTCGGCTGGCTGAGCCGCACCCGCCCGCCCAGCAGGGCGTCCTCGGAGATGTCCTGCGCGTCGCCTTCGGGGGGTGAGGTCGCTTCGGTCACAGTTCCCGCTCCTCCCCCGCGGCGATCAGCACGCCCTTGGCCCTCTGGTGGTCGTCGTCGCCCACCATCAGGCGGCGTGGTATGGCCCCGGCCGAACCTTCGAGCACCGAGGTGTTGTTGTCGAGCACCAGGGTCGTGATCCCGGCATCGGACAGCAGGGCCCTGAGCCAGGACAGCTTGACCACGTCGTTCGTACGCAGAAGTTCCTTCATGGACACTCTCTCGCGGCGGTCGGCTCATCTCGCAGCGGGCTTGACCGGCCCGACATTGATCCTATGCTGGCATGAAACTACGTCCTTTGGCCCGTCGGAAGTATATAGTGGCCATGGGGTACGAGGGCAAAATGAGGGGGAAGGTCCTTGGCACTGGTCGCCGGTGTTGAACAGCAGCAGGCCGCGCCGCCGCGCAGCGGCCTCGGCGGCCTTGCGGACTTGGCCGGCAAGGATCTCGAAGCGGTCAACGCGATCATCCTTGAGCACATGCAGTCCGAGGTTGATCTGATCCCGCAGCTGGCAGGCCACATCATCGCCGCCGGCGGCAAGCGCCTGCGGCCGATGCTGACCCTGGCCTCCGCCCGCCTGTGCAACTACCGGGGCCGGCGGCACCTGCCGCTCGCCGCCTGCGTCGAGTTCATCCATACCGCCACCCTGCTGCACGACGACGTGGTCGACGAGAGCGACCTGAGGCGCGGCCTGGCGACGGCCAACGCGCTTTGGGGCAACAAGTCGAGCGTCCTGGTCGGCGATTTCCTGTTCAGCCGGGCGTTCCAGCTGATGGTGTCGGACGGCTCGCTCGAGGTGCTGCGCATCCTCTCCGACGCCTCGGCGGTCATCGCCGAGGGCGAGGTGCTCCAGCTCATGACGTCGAACGACACCGAGACCACGGAGGACAGCTACCTACGGGTCATCAGCGCCAAGACCGCCGCCTTGTTCGCCGCGGCCTGCCGCATCGGCGCTGTGGTGGCCGAGCGCCCGGACGCCGAGGAGCTGGCGCTGGACCGCTACGGCCGCTGCTTTGGCATCGCCTTCCAGCTGGTCGACGACGTGCTCGACTACTCGGCGCGCCAGGCCGAACTCGGCAAGGCGATCGGCGACGACTTCCGCGAGGGTAAGATCACCCTGCCCGTGGTCCTGGCCTTCGCGCGCGGCAACGAGGCCGAGCGCCGCTTCTGGCGCCGCTGCCTGGAGGACCTGGAGCAGGAAGCGCCGGACCTGGACCGGGCCCTCGACCTGATGGCCCGCCACAAAGCGCTCGAGGACGCCATGGCCCGGGCCAAGCTCTACGGCGCCCAGGCGCGCACGGCGCTCCATGCTTTCGCCGACTCGCCGGCGCGGCGCGCGCTGACCGAAGTGGTGGATTTCTGCGTCGACCGCGCCTACTGAGCACTGCTAGACCTCCCCGCCAATGCCGATTACCGCAATCTACGCCGCGATCATCGCGGTCCTGATCGTGGTGCTGGCGGCGCGCATCGTGCCCCTGCGCCGAAGCCGGCGCGTGGGCCTGGGCGATGGCGGCGACAAGGACCTGATACCAAAGGTCACTGATAATGACACATTTCATGGGAGCGGATCGGGTCGCCCGGGTAGGCGCGGTGCGCAGCGCGATGCGCGCATCGGGCAAGCGCCGCAACGCCCCCGGCGCCCCGATACGCCGGTGAAATGCGTCATTATCAGTGACCTTTGGTATGAGGCGCGCCGTCCGCACCCACGCCAACCTGGTCGAGTACGCGCCCATGGCGCTGATCGTGATGGCCGCCTGCGAGCTCAACGGCGGGCCGTCGTGGCTGCTGCACGGGCTCGGCGTGGCTCTGGTCGCCGGACGCCTGCTGCACGCGCTGGGCCTGTCGCGCTCGAGCGGCATCTCCTTCGGGCGCACCGCGGGCACGGCGCTGACTTGGTCCGTCCTGCTCGCCGGCGCCTTCGCCGCGGTGGTCCTGGCGTTGGCCGGGTGAGATTCAGTTCCCGAACAGCTTCTTCAGCGCCTTCTTCGGGTCCGGCACGGCGGTCCCGCTGCCTTCCTCCGGCGGCTTGGTCAGGCCCTTGAGCGTTTCCTTGGCGCCCTCGAGGGCCTTGGCCGGGTCCTTCGCCACGCCGCCGACCAGCCCGGCCAGATCCGGGCGGTATTTCAGGTCGTGCCACGGCCCCTTGACGGTGACTGGAACCATCAGGCCCTTGGCCTCGTCCTCGGCCCCCTGGCCTTTCAGCGAACCCACGACCTTGGGTTCGACCCGGTAGTCGACCGTCCGCTTCGGCAGGTCCGAGGTGCCGGCGCCGGCCAGCCGGATCAGCGGGTTGAGCAGCTTCAGGTCGCTATTGCGCAGGATTCCCTTGTCGATCCGGAACGTGCCGGAAAGCTCGGCGAAGTCGGTCTTCTGGGTATCGCCCGTACCGCCGGGGACGAAGGCCGATTTGACGTTGCGTACCATGGCCGCCAGGTTGACGCCCTTGATGGCGCCGTCGACGAACTTGACGGCGCCCTCGCCGTTCAGCGCCTCGACCATGGCGCGTTCGCTGCCGCCCCTGGTCGAGACCGCGATCTCGAGCTGGCCGGTGCCGGAGAGCCGGTCGAACTGGGCGGCGTCGGTCAGCAGCGGCTCGGCCGAGATGCCCGCCATGGTGAAGGACTGCTTGACCGCCGGCACCTTGCCGCGGCCGTCGACGGTGACCTTGCCCTTGCCCTTACCGTCGTAGAGGTTGAGTTCCGCGAGGTCGGCGACCAGCAGGCCGTCCTTGAGCGAGACCGCGAGCGCGCTGCGCCCGACCTTCACGTCCTGGACCCGGATGCCGCCGACGGTCAGGTCGAAATCGACATCGGCCGCCTTCAGGCCGCTCAGGTCGATCGGCTCGTCGCTCCAGTCGCCCGGGCCGGCCGTCTCCCGCGCGGCCTTCTCGGCCTTCTTGGCCTTCTTGGCCTCTTTGCCCTCTGGCGGCGGAGGCAGGTAGGGGTTCAGGTCCAGCAGGTCGACATCGAGGCGGCCCTTGACGCGCGGCTTGGCGCCGCCGACATCGACCGTCACCCCGCCCTTTGCCGTCATGTCGTCGAGCCCGATCTCGGCGCCCGTAAAGGCGATCTTCTGGCCCGTTCCCCTGACTTGGCCGGCGATCTCGAGCGGCCCGAGGCCGGTTCCCGCGGCTTCGATCGGATTGCCGGTCCAGGCCGCCAGATCGCGGATCGAGGGCACGTCGAGGGCGGCCTTACCGTCCAGCGACACCGCTTCGGCCAGCGTGACCCGGCCCGCGAAGGACAGGTCGATCGCCTTGGACTCGACGGCCAACTCGACCGGCGTCGCCTCGCCCGCCAAGAGCCGGCGCGGATTGTCGCCCTCGGCCGTGAGCGTCACCTGCTCGCCGTTCCACACCAGCGACCCCTCGGCGGCGAAGGGGCTGGCGAGATCCGGCAGCGATACGGTCATATTGATCGCCGAGACCTCCATGGCCTGGCCGGAGCGGGCGTCGCGGTAGGTGACTAGGCCGTTCTCCAGGCGCACGTCGCCGAGGCTGAGCTCCGCCAGCCCGGATCCCTTGCGGTCCTTGCCCTCGGCTTTGCTGGTCTCGGTCTCGGTCTCGGCCTTGGCCTCGGCCTCGGCCTTGGCGGCGGGGGCGCCGTCGAGCTGCCAGTTGGGCCGCCCCCGCTTGTCGATCTCCAGGTGGATCACCGGCTCAACCAGCACGAAGCTGTCGACCTTCACATCGAGCGCCAGCAGCGGCAGGATCTGAAGCCGCAAGACAAGCTCCTTCAGCGTGGCCATGTCCGCCTCGCTGGCGCCCGGCGCGTTGGCGAAGGCGACATCCTCGGCCCGAAGCTCGAAGCGCGGCAGCAGCGACAGGCCGAGCTCGCCGCCGATCGTCAGCTCGCGGCCCGTGGCATCCCGCGTGCGCTCGACGATCTGTTCCTTGTAGACATCGACCGGGATGAAGAATGGCGCCGCCGCCAGGACCACGACCACCAGCAGCACAACGGCAATGACGCCGATCAGCAGCTTCTTCATGGGCTCGTCCTTTCCTCAATGATACCAAAGGTCACCGATAACGACCTTTGGTAATGGGCACCGCCTGCCACCGCCCCCTCGAAGCGGGTCATTGGTTGGGTCTCCCATCGCCAACACGGTTTCCGGCGGTCTTCAAGCCGTCGAGCCACAGCCATCGAGCCATGGCCCTCGAACCGCTGGCCTGTTCCCGCACACCGCGGCTTCATTCGCACCGCTCGAAAGAGCGCCGCCGGGTCGCGACGAGATTTCCGGCCGGGGACGCCTCGAGACCGGCGTCCCCGGCCGTCCAAACCTTACTTCGGCTGAACGTAAATGACCGCGCGGCGGTTGCCCGGCTCCTTCACGCCGTCGGCCGTCGGAACCGCGAGGTTCGTCTTGCCGAATCCCTCGGCCGAGACCCTCTCGGCCGGATAGCCTTGGCTCTCCATGAGCTTGGCCACGGCGCCCGCGCGCAGCTCCGACAGGACCTCGTTGTACTTCGCGCTGCCGACCGTGTCGGTATAGCCGGACACGGAAATGCGGCTCCCCTTCAGCCGTCTGGCGGCCGCTTCCGCGTCGAAGATGACGGCCTTGGCCTTCTCGTCGACCTCCGCGCTGTTGAAGTCGAAATAGATGACATAGCGCAGAGGCGAGACTTCCGGCTCGGGCTTGGCCACCGGGGCCACCGCGGCCACCGGCTTCTTCTCGAGCGCCGCCAGGGCCGTGTAGAACCCGTCGCGGCAGGCCGCGATGTCGTCGGGCTGGAAGTTCTCGGCGGTCCGCTGCTCCTGCAGCCAGCAGTCGAAGTTGACCTGCGCCGCGGCCGCTTGGCCGGGCATCTTTTGGGCCGCGCCTTCACCCAGCGCGGCGATCAGGCGGCTGCGCGCGGAGCCCAGTTCGCCCGCCTTGTCTGCCGGCAAGGGCCACTTCTCGAGCGATTCCGGCCCGCCGTCCTTGCCCGTGGCGGCGGAGACCGCCCGCAGGGCGAACATATCGGAGCTCTTGTAGTCGCCTTCGCCGTATTCGGCCTTCGACAGGCCCAGGTAGCCCTCGTAGAGACTGGAATCGTACGCCGAGCCCGACGCACTGACCTTCTCGGCCTTCTGGAGCTCCGTGCCGCAGGCGGACAGAGCCACGGCTGCCAAACAGGTGATGACCACCTTCCCTAACCCATTCATAACGCTCACTCCCTGTGGATTTCGACGATAACTGTTGCCGTCCTGACGCTCGCGGCGAGACCGCTCGCAGCGGAAACAGCCGTACTGTAACACCTTTCTCATAACACTATAAGCAAGGCGATGGCCATGACGTGGCGCAATTGTGTGGAAATTCGGGCCAGTCGTGACGACGTCTCGCGCGCGCTACGATGGTCGAGGCGGCCCGACGGCGCGGCTCCACTCGACTGCCCCGGCCCCAATGATGGATTCATACTATCGAAACCGGCAGGCTGTACTCCATTCCTCTTGCGACGCGTCGCCGCCTGTCCTGTTTGCGCGGCTTCGCTGGCGGCGGCCCCGCTGGGCGGACGGTGATACCGAGCCGTCTCGCGCGACCTTCCAGATCCGGGAAATTAGGGACCACAGCATGATCCTCGCTTCACTTCGAAGTTTGCCGGTCCGCCTCTGGCGGCGCCCGGCGCTGGCCGGCTTGGCGCTCCTGCTGTCGCTGGCCTCGCCGCTGACCTCGGCGGCCGGGGAGCGTCCCTTCGGCGAGGGCCTGTTGTGGCGGGTCGAGCGCGCCGACCGGGCGCCGAGCCACGTCTTCGGCACCATGCACACAGCCGACCAACAGGTGGTGGCGCTGCCGCGAGCCGTGACGGACACCCTCGACGGGGCCGAGAGCGTGGTCCTGGAGATCGTCATGAACGAGCAGGTGCGCGGCGAGCTGACCCAGGCGATGATCCTGCCCGAGGGCTCCAACCTGGATGCCATCGTCGGGCCCGAGCGGTTCAAGCGTGTTCTGAACACCGGTGCCCGCTACGGCCTTCCGCGCGAGCAGCTGCGGATATTGAAGCCCTGGGCCTTGACGATGTTCTTCAGCCTGCCGCCGTCCGAGTTCCAGCGCCAGGCGGCGGGCGGGGTTCCGCTCGACCAGGTGCTGCAGGACAGCGCCCGGAACCGCGGCACCGCCCTGCACGCCATCGAGACCCCGGCCGAGCAGGTCGCGATCCTGGCCGAGCTCTCGGAACCGGAGCAGCTCGCGCTCCTGGACGCCGCCATCGACAGCAACCCGCGGATCGAGTCGATTTTCGAGGCGATGAAGACGGCCTATCTGAACCGCGACCTGAACGCCCTGCACCGCCTGGCCGACGAGATGTCGGAGGGGACCGACCGGGACCTCCAGAAACTGTTCATCGAGCGGATGGTCGATACGCGCAACGAGCGCATGGTCGGACGGATTGCCGCGCGCCTCGCCGAAGGCAACGCCTTCGTCGCCGTCGGCGCCCTCCACCTCTCGGGCGAGCGCGGGATTCTAAGTTTGCTGGAAAAGCAGGGCTATAGGGTGTCGCGGGTCTACTGAGAGAACGGCCCGCCGGACGGCGGGCCGTGGCGCGAGCGGCGCCGGTGGCTCGGCTTCACCTGGCTGCTCGGCCTGCTCGGGCGCCTGGCCTGGCACGTCCAGCAGGTCAAGGCCGGGCGGCGCGGCTTCTGGTCCTGGGCGCTCGCCTGGGAGGTGCCGATCGCCGCCTTCTGCGGCCTGGCCGGCGGCGGCATCGGGGATTGTCTCGGCCCACGCGGTGATCGAGATGCTGGCGAAAAGCTCCGTGTTGGCCACTCGGACTGTCCAATCCCTGGGGCCCGATGGAGACGACTTCACTACGAACGGCTCGAGGATGAAGCCCGTGACGTCGGGGCCGCCACCAAGAACATTGCGGCCATCGGGGCAGACGACGTCAAAGGTGCCGCTGGCTATAGGGCCGCGGCCAACCGGTTTGGAGACGCGGGTGTAGCCGGACAGGCCGGGCTCACCGCCGCCTTGGTCCGGGAAGCTCCTGCCGAATATGACGAGCATATCGCCCGCGCCGGTTGCGCCGGCGTCGAACTCGGCGAAAACCTCCAGGATGACGGCAGAACTTGCGCCGTCGTCCGTCCGCCCATGCCCTTGATCCCGCCGACGATACCGACGACATCGGCGATTTAGGGCGTCGTTCCGCCCGCCGGCGGTTGCACCAGGTCCGTCACCTCACCTGGTCCGCCGCAACCGAGCCTCGTGGCCTCCTCGGGCGCTAGAACACTCTCTGCGTCGCCTCAAATCGGCTGTGTCCGGGTTTCTGGATTTCATACGCGCAAGGTATTCGGGCCAGAAGGACTCGAGGACCTGCTCCAACTCCGCTTCCACGTCGGCCCAGCGTTCCTCTTCGAGGCTCAGGGAACCGCGCAGGGACTCGAACATCTCCCCGAAGCGCTCTTCATCCTCGAGGCCCGAACCATCAACGGAATCGGTGGCTGGGTCAGGGGCCCATTCCGAAGCCGCCGCTTCGCCGGCCGCCGAGGCGACGGCCTCATCTTGCGATCGACGCTCCTCAGACGTGGACATGGATGCAGCGGCAGTGGCAGCCAACGCCTCCACTCGTGCATCGAGCTCCGCCGTCAGGCGCCTCCGCTCCGACCGTATGTGGTCGTCGACTCGGCTCTCCAGGCGTTTCGTCGCGCGCCCCAATTCCTCTCGCCAGTCACCGGGGGGCAATCGCTGGTCCAGGGTGTCCGCGAGTCGCTGCAACCGCGTTTCGAGTGCCGCCATGCGCCCGGACGTTGCGTGCCACGAGATTGCAACGAGACTCAAGACTGCAACGGATGCTACGGCGAAGATCGCCATCTTAAGCTCACGGGCCTGGCCGCGAGGGGGGGCGGGCTGGGTCATGGTTCAAGTACCTTCCAGTCTATCCGGTCGTATTCTACGGCGTAGGGACGGCGCCCGTGGCTCTTCCCTGAGCCACGGGCTCGCCTCTCAACAGGGGCTGCCGTTCCGCGCGCATGGACGCCCTGCTGTCTCAGACACGATCAGCGCGGTCGTCCAACAACCATCCGCGGGAGAACGGCCCCGCCGCACCGAATCAGCTCGTGAAGGCGCAGGTGGCCCACGCGGTCATCGTGATGGTAAAAAGGTCCAAGTTCGCCACCCGGACTGTCCAATCACTGTCGGACGATGGATACGACTTCATCATGAACGGCTCGAGGATGAAGCCCGTGACGTTGGAGCCGCCACCCAGAACCTTGCGGCCTCCGGGGCAGACGACGTTAAAGGTGCAGCTGCGTAAGAAGCCGCAGCCAATCGTTCTGGAGACGCGGGTGTAGCCGGACAGGCCGGGGAAACCCCTAGGTCCCTGGGCTCCGGTGTCGCCCTTGTCGCCCTTATCACCTTTTGGTCCTTGGGCTCCGGTGTCGCCCTTGTCGCCCTTGTCACCTTTTAGTCCCTGGGCTCCGGTGTCGCCCTTGTCGCCCTTGGGTCCCTGGGCTCCGGTGTCGCCCTTGTCGCCCTTGTCGCCCTTGTCGCCCTTGGGCCCCTGGGCTCCGGTGTCGCCCTTGGGTCCCTGCGGTCCGACCGCGCCGATCGTGAGATCATAGGCCACGGTGAACGGGCGAGGCCAATGATCGTCATAGTCGTCTTCGTCTTCATCTTCATCGTCATCGTCGTAGCGCGCCTTGAATGATCGTCATAGTCGTCTTCGTCTTCATCTTCATCGTCATCGTCGTAGCGCGCCTTGCGGCCGGCCAGGACCGAGACGGTCAACAGGTAGTCGCCGTCCGCACAGGTGTAGTCCGGTGCCGGGCAGAGCACCAGGATCTGGTTGCCACTGGCCGACAAGACCTTGAGCTCGCCCTGCTCGCCGAGCGATACGCGCACGGCTTTGGCCTTGTCGAGATCGACGCCATCCAGCGTGATCCGGATGGTGTCGTTCAGGTCGATGTCTTCGAAGGTTACCAGAACCTCGGTGACCAAGAATCCCGGTTTCACCTTGTCGTCGTCGTCCGCATAGGCCGCCCGCCACGAGCCCGATCCCAGGCACAACGCAACGGCCAGGCTGGCGCACGCCAGCCCGTTCAGGATTGCTCTTCGCATGACATATTCCTCCCCAGTATGCGCACCGCGTCGCGGTGCCGAAAAACGCACGGCCCTTTGGCAAACCCGCGTAGGGGTTGCTCGAATGAATTGAAGAGGGCCCACACCATTCCGGCTCTTGCTAGAACCGGCGAAGACTACCTGTCGTGAATATCGTGTTTTGCTTGGCCCAAGGTCGGAACCGGAAGATCCAACCTGTGTGGAACTCAGGCCCCGTGCCCCAGGACCTCCTGACAATATTGCTTCTAACAGCGATTGGCGCGATGCTCAATGACATGGATCAACGGGCCAATGACTATGCCCGATGCCGGTCAACACCTAATACCAACGCTCGATAGTCGTGACTCATGGCCCATCCTTCGAGACGCGTTCTTCGAACGCTCTTCAGGATGAGGATTGGTTTCTTATATCAAGAGCTTACCTCATGCTGAGGAGCCGGCGAAGCCGGCGTCTCGAAGCATGGGCCATAGGTCGTCATCATCGCGGTCCGGTACAACCCGGGTTAGCCGTACCCCTCATGGCGGTAAACCTGATCGCCTGTCGTTGGGCTCCGGGTCACGGGCGGACGTGGAACGGGGAGCCGATGTGAACGCATTGCCCGGCATTTGCCCGGATTTGTCGGGCGACGAGCAACGCTTCACGGTTCGTGCAGGCCCCGAAAGGCCGCCAGGCGCGGCGGCCGACTATGCCGAAGTCCTTGTAGAACAAGGAAAAACCTGGTCGGGGAGAGAGGATTCGAACCTCCGGCCCCTACGTCCCGAACGTAGTGCTCTACCAGGCTGAGCTACTCCCCGACGCGGGGCGGGTTATAGCCCTTCGCTCCGGTCTTGGCAACGGGCGAACGGCGGGGGCCAGGGCTTCGAACTCGGGTTAACGCGAGATGGATGAAGCGCCCGAATCCTGATCGCGATGGCTCGATCCGGTCGTCCAGGAAGCCACCAAGCGGGCGCATTGCTCGCACTGCGAGTCTTTGCCGGAGCATGACGCAGCTTGAGTATTCTACTCCGAGGGGTGCCGCGATCCTCGTTAACCTGGATTCGTTGCCCTGCGGCGGGGGCGGGCCATGGCCCTGGCAATCCGCGGCGCCCCGGGTCACTCCGCCGCGGTTTCGCCCGAGGGGGCCTGGAAAATCCCTTGGAACAGCTGGTCCAGGCCGGCCTCCTCCTCGCCGCCGAAGAGCAGGTAGATCAGGAGCCAGACGACGAGGGTCGCGATCCCGAGGCCGCGCCAAATCGTCGCCATCTGGAGCCCGGTCTTGCGCTCCAGGGCCTCGGTCATGGCCTTGTAGATGTTGCCGTAGCGCCGGCGGAGAAAGATCCCCGTCATGATCAGCGCGACGAGCAGGGCGATCAGCCGGCCCGTGTCCTGGTCCATCGTCCGAGCGTTTTCAGTCTTGGCGGCGGCCGGTCATGCCTCGGCCTCGCCCTGCACCCGCGCTACAAGCGCGCGCGCGCTGCGCAGCAGGCGGGCATCGTCGCCGCGGGGTCCCACCAGCTGCACGCCGAGCGGCATTCCTTCGGAGCCCTGGAGCAGCGGCAGGCTCACGGCCGGCGTGCCGCAGAGGGTCCAGAGGGTGCAGAAGATCGGACTGCCGGTGGCCTCCAGGCCGGCCGGGGCGACGCTCGTGGTGCCCGGGGTCACGATCGCGTCGTAGCGCTCGAAGATCCTGTCGAGGCCCGCGTTCAGCACCTCGATCCAGTCGACGGCGGCGTTGTAGTCGACCGCGCGGACGGCCTGCCCCTCCTCGATCATGCCGCGCAGGATGGCGCTCAGCCGGTCCTTGCCGCGCGCGTAGAGCGAGGCGAAGCTCTTCGCCAGGTCGGCGTACATGATGGTGCGGTGCCACCCGACCGCCTGGTCGAAGATCTCGGGCAGATCCACCTCGTCGCAGGCTTCGCCCAGTACCTCGGCCAGCTCGGCGAAGGCCGCCTGCGTGTCCTCTTCCGCCTGGTCCCAGACGGGGGATTTCACGAAGGCGAAGGTCGGCGGGACCGGGGGCGCCTCGGCCGCGATCCTCGTCAGTTGCGGGCGGCTCGCCGGGCGCATGGCCGGGTCCCGGTCGTCGTAGGCCATCAGGCTGTCGCCGATCAGCGCCAGGTCCTCGACCGAGCGGGCGAAGACGCCCACGGCATCCAGGGGCGGCGACTGGGCCAGAACGTTGTGGCGCGAGATCCGGCCGCGGCTCGGCTTGAAGCCATAGGCCCCGCAGTAGGACGCCGGCCGGATCACCGACCCGTTGGTCTGGGAGCCGAGCGCCAGCGGCACCATGCCCGCGGCCACGGCGGCGGCCGAGCCGCTCGAGGAGCCGCCCGGGGTGTGCTCCGGATCGTGGGGGTTGCGGGTCTTGCCCGGCGCGTAGACCGCGAGCTCGGTCGTGACCGTCTTGCCCATGATGACGGCGCCGGCCTCGCGCAGCAGGGAGACGACGGCGGCGTCCTCGGTGGGCGCGCGCCCGGCCATGAGCGGCGTGCCGTTCTCCGTCGGCATGTCGCGCGTGTCGAAGATGTCCTTGATGCCGACCGGGACCCCATGGAGCGGGCCGGTGGCCGCGCCCTCGCCCCGCCGCCGGTCGGCCTCGCGCGCCTGCTCGAGGGCGTAGTCCGCGTCGAGGTGGGTCCACGCGCCGAGCGTCTCCTCGAGCTCGGAGATGCGCTCGAGACAGCTTTGGACCAGGTCCTGCGATGTCAGCTCGCCGTCCCGGACGGCAGCCGCGGCCGCTGCCGCGGTCAGTTCGAAAGGCTCCATCTCTGTCCTCTCTAGCGCCCCGTCGGCGGTGCGGTGCTCAGTCGTCGGACTTGTCGAGCCGGTCCGCGATCGCGCCCTGGCCGCCGGCCGCAACGTCCCGCCAGATGTAGATAATGCCGATGCCGATCACGAGCACGGTGACGATGATGAGATCGGGCTCCCGCACGAACCACATCACCACGCCCAGGAAGGCGATGACGCCCAGCATCGAGATCGAAGCGAAGATCCTGTCCATCATCTATTCGGTATCCTTGAAGCCTCTCAGGCCGATGTGTGCCTCCGCGTCGCCTCCGCTCACCGTCCGTAGACGATCTTCGGCAGCCACATGGCGATTTCCGGGAAGGTGTAAAGAATGATCATGGCCAGCAACACCATGGATAGGAACGGCATCACGCCCTTGAATATCTCGATCAGCTGGATGTGGGGCGGCGCCACGCCCTTGAGGTAGTAGGCCGCCATGGCCATGGGTGGTGTCAGGAACGAGGTCTGCAGGTTGAGGGCCACCAGGATGCCGAAGAACAGCGGATCGATGCCGAAGTGCGGCAGCAGCGGCAGGAAGATGGGGACGAAGATGATGATGATCTCCGACCATTCCAGAGGCCAGCCCAGCAGGAAGATGATGATCTGCGCCAGGATCAGGAACATGATCGGCGAGAGATCCATGCCGAGGATGAATTCCTCGATCAGGCTGTGGCCGCCCAGGTAGGAGAACACCGAGGAGAAGGTCCAGGAGCCGACGAACAGCCAGCAGACCATGGCGGAGGTGCGGACCGTGAGATAGACGGATTCCTTTAGGCCCGTCTTGTCGATGCCCTTCCAGCCCATGTAGCCGAACAAGCAGACGAAGAAGCCGATGTCGAAGGTCCAGGGGGTGAACTCGTGGTAGGCGAACTGCTCGCTCAGATCGAACAGGCCGAACATGATCGCGTAGACCGCGCTGAAGCCGAGGCCGACCAGCCCCGCCTGGCCGCCGAAGGCATAGAGCGGCCGCAGCGATGCCGCCCGGGGCTGGAGCAGGCCCAGCAGGGGAATATGGTCGCCGCGGTAGCGGACCGCCACGGCGAAGACGGCGGCGATGGCCAGGCTGACGCCGGGCCCGAACGGCAGGGTCCTTTCGACGGGCAGCGGCGCATCGAAAAGCCAGTTGGCCAGGATCCGCACGACGAAGTAGGCCACGTAAAGGGTGATCGTCGAGATTCCGCCGGCACCGATGGCATAGAACCACGGGTTATAGGGATGGACACGGCCGTCGGCCTCGACCCACTCCGGCTTGATGCCGCCGGTCCGAATCGAGGCGATGCGGTAGCCGGCGGCCAGAACGATGCCGCCGCCGGCGCCCATGGAGGCCGCCTCGGTCGGCGTCGCCAGACCGAACAGGATCGCACCCAAGACCGCCAGAATGAGGAAGGCCAGGGGCAGGAACGACGTCGCCATCATGAAGTAGATGTTCCTGTCGCCCTTCAGCGCCTGGACGTCTTCCTCCCGGGGCTTGGGCGCCAGCTTGGGATTGAGCCAGGAGCGGCCGATAACGTAAATGATGTAGAGGCCGGCCAACAGGAAGCCGGGGAGTATAGCGCCCGCATAGAGCCGCACGACCGACATGCTGGCCGCCGCCGCGTAAACGATCAGCATGATCGAAGGCGGGATCAGGATGCCGAGACACCCGCCGGCGCAGATCACGCCGGCCGAGAAGCTGGTGTCGTAGCGCGCCTTGAGCATGGCCGGGAAGGCCAGAAGGCCCATCAGGGTAACGACGGCGCCGATGATGCCGGAGGCCGTCGCGAACATCGCGCAGGTGGCCAGGGCCGCGATGGCCATGGAGCCCGGCATGCGCCGCGCCGCGACCTGAAGGGTGAAGAACAGCCGGTCGACCAGGTTCGCTCGTTCCACGATGTAGCCCATGAAAAGGAACAGAGGCACCGCCACCAGCACGTCGTTGGCCATCACGGAATAGGTCTGGTTGACGAAGAGGTCGAAGACGCGGTTGTCGAAGATGCTCTGCATCCGCTCGGGGTCGTAGTACGCGTAGTAGCCGAAGAAGACCCCCATGGCCATCAGAGTGAAGCAGATGGGGAAACCCAGCATGATGGTGAGCACGAAGATAGCCAGCATCACCACGGCGACTTCGGGATTGCTCATTTGGTGGCTCCGTCCCGGGCGGCCGCTGACCGGCGACGCTCTTCTTCCTCTTCTTCATGCTGCTGGATAAGGACCTTCTCCAGCTCCTCGACGTCCTCGAGATGGGCCGGCCACTCGCCGGTTCTGAGGCAGACGATGCATCGGCAGACCTGGGCGACGCCCTGCAGCAGCAGGAGCGCGGCGGCGACCGGAAGTATCGTCTTGAACTGTGAGATCGGCACGTTGGCCGGGCTGTTGATGCTGACTTCCCCGGTGCCGTAGTTGTAGGACCAGGACTCGAGCGCGTAATCGGCGCCGGCGAGAATCAAGGCCAGGATACCGGGGAAAAAGAAAAAGATATAAAGAGTGAGTTCGATGGTCGCCTGGATCTTCGGCGGCCAGAGGCGAAACAGGACGTCGCCGCGTACGTGGCCGTCGCGGGAGAGCGTATAGGCCCCTCCCATCATGAACAGCGCCCCGTACATCATGTAGCTGATGTCGAAGGCCCAGGAGGTCGGGTCGCGCAGCGCATAACGCACGAAGACCTCATAGGCGGTCCCGAAGGTGAGCAGCAGTATGCACCAGGCAAAGGCCTTTCCGACCCAAGCGCTGAAGCTGTCGACCAAAAAAATGAACCGATTCATGACCAAGCCCTAAGCTGCACCGATTCCGATGCGGGTGGGGGCGACGCGCGATGGCGCCGCCCCGCAATCCTTTCGGAACTCGCGCTCCTCCCGCGGCGGCCGTCTTAGAACGGCAGCTTACCCGGGAAGTAGTGCTCGTAGGCGAGCTTGTAGTCCGCCGCGTTGACGATGTCGTAGAACGCGACCCTTTCGGACCAGACCTTCTGGCTGTCGACGACCTTCTTGAAGAAGGGATCCTTGTTCAGCCTCTCGAGAACCTTGTCCCAGGAGTCGAGCTGCGCCTTCATGATCGAGGTCTCGGTGCGGTAGACGTTCACACCGTGCTCGTTGATCAGCTTCTGGAGGTCCGCGGAATAGATGTCCATGGCCCAGCCGTAGCTGGCGGTGTTCGCCGCCTCGGCGCTGTACTCGAGGATCGCCTGATGCTCCTTCGGCAGGCTCTCGAACTTGTCCTTGTTCAAGATGATCTCGAAGAACTCGGCGGCCTGGTGATAGCTGCCCATGTGATAGTGCTTCGAGACGTCCTGCGCGCCGAACCGGCTGTCCGCCGTCGGGTTGTTGAACTCGAAGGCCTCGATCACGCCCTTCTCCAGGGCCGGCATGATCTCGCCGCCCGGCAGCTGGGTCACCTTGAGGCCCATGCCCTGCATGATGTCGGTGGCCAGGCCCACGGTGCGGTACTTGAGGCCCTTCAGGTCGTCGACGCTATTGATCTTCTTCTTGAACCAGCCGAGCGGCTGCGTCGGCATCGGCATGGTGAAGAAGCCGACCACGTTGAGCTTCAGGATGTCCTGAAGCAGTTCCGCATAGAGCTCCTTGCCGCCGCCGAAGTGGATCCACGCGAGGATCTGCGAGGCGTTGGCGCCGAACACCGGACCGGTGCCGAACAGCGAGGCGGCCTTGTTCTTGGAGTACCAATAGGCGGTCACCGTATGCGCCGCGTCCAGCACGCCCTTGTGGCAGGCGTCCTGCACCTGGAACGCCTTGACCACGGCGCCCGCGGGCAGAAGGTCGATCTTGAGGCGACCGCCGGACATCGCCACGGCGCGGTCGATGTACTGCTTGGCCATGTCCTGGAACGGGCTGGTGGCGCCCCAGGACGACTGCATCTTCAAGGTGACGGTCTGGGCCCTGGAGACGTTCGGGGCGGCGACCAGTGCCGCGGCGCCCGCCGTCGCGCCGGCCGCGCCGGCCAGGAACCTGCGCCGCGACGCGGCCTTGCCGACGTTTTCCGGCGCGAGCGTCTTATTCCGGATCTTAACCTTCGTTTTCATCGAATTTCTCCCTGTACGGATGATTGTCACGACAGAAGCGGGCGACCGCAGCCAAACGCCGGTGCGAGAGGCGGCACCCCTGAGCGGCCTGATCCATCAAGCGAAATCGTCCGATCCTGCACAGACTTCCGCTGCCTCTCGTTCTCGCCGTTTTTCGCTTGTCGAATGGCAGTCACGTGCGAGGTGGAAACTCTCGGACATTTCGAACCGAACCGCAAGGCCCTTCAACCACTTCCCCCAAACGGACCCGGCCGAACCAGAGCGCGAGGCCAGACCCTGGGATACCAGATACCATGCCCCGCTCCATTATGCCAGACCCTACGAGCGCCTCTTCACGGTCATATGCCTCCCGCGCGGTCGCGACGGGCCGGTCAGGCCACGCGGTCGCCCGGCTCGTGCCCGGCGAAGAAGGCGTCGAGGTTGTCGCAGGCGCGGAAGCCCATGGCGTCGCGCGTTTCGCGCGTCGCGCTGCCGATGTGCGGCAGCAGGAAGGTGTTCGCCAGGTCCCTGTAGCCCGGGTGGATGTCGGGCTCGTTGTTGAACACGTCGAGGCCGGCGGCGGCCAGCTTGCCGGACCCGAGCGCCGCGATCAGCGCCTCGTCGTCGACGATCGCGCCGCGCGCCGTGTTGACCACGATCGCCCCGTCCGGCAACAGGGCGATGCGCTCGGCGTTCAGCAGGTTCCGGGAGTCCGGAGTCGCCGGACAGTGCAGAGACAGGAAGTCGCACTGCGGCAGCAGGTCCTCCAGGGTCTCGTGATAGACGGCGCCGTCTTCCTGTTCGGCCGGCAGGGGGCGGCGGTTGTGATAGTGGATCGTCATGTCGAAGCCGCGGCCCCGGCGCGCGGTGACCCGGCCGACCCGCCCCATGCCGACGATGCCGAGCCGCTTGCCGGTCACCTGGGTGCCGACCATGAAGGCCGGGCTCCAGTCGCGCCATTCGCGGGCGCGCACCAACCGCTCTCCTTCGCTCGCCCGCCGCGCGGCGCCGAGCAGCAACAGCATGGCGATCTCGGCCGTGGCGTCGCTCAACACGTCGGGCGTGTTGGTGACGACGATGCCCCGGGATTTCGCCGCCCCCAGGTCGACGTGGTCGACCCCGACGGACATGTTGGCGACCACGCGGACGCGGTCCGGCAGGCGTGCGATCGCCTCGGCGGACAGGTGCTCGGTATGGCACGGCAGAATGCCGTCGGCGCCGTCGGCCAAGGCCAGCAATTCCTCGGTCGTGTAGAGGCGGTCCTCGGCGTTGAGGACGGCCTGGTAGTCGCGGGCGAGCCGCGCCTCGACCGCCTCGGGCAGCTTGCGGGTGACCAGGACCACCGGCTTCTCGCTCATGGAACGCCCCTCCCTTCGTGGCATCTTCGACCGAGATCATTATTGGCAGCCGCGCCCGATGTCCAGGGGCCGTGCGCCTTTGTGCCGAGCCCCGCCGACATATGCGGCGTCTCGCCGTTCCATCAAGTCAATGGCTTGGTTCTTGTGTCGATTCAGGCCCTGGGCTAGGGTCGGGCTTGGTTTCGTCGGCGGACACCGTCGGCGGGACAGAGGAAAAATAAGGGGCGTGCCGGTCGCCGCGGGCGGCGGGCCTCGCGCCAACAGGGAGGATCACTCACATGCGAATCCGCTCACTCTTGAAGACCACCGCCATGGCGTTCGTCCTCGGGGGACTCCTGGGCGCCACCGGCCTGACGGTCGACGCCACGGCCGCCGAGAAGCGCGTCACCTTGAAGATGGGCAGCGCCTTCCCGAGCAAGCTGGTCCAGCTCGGCTCGCTCGGCGTCAGCCTGTCGAAGAAGGTCGAGCGCATTTCCGGCGGCAATGTCCGCCTGAAGTTCTTCGAGCCGCACGCGCTCGTGCCACCGCTGGAGATGTTCGACGCGATCGCGGCGGGCTCGCTGGACGCGGCCTGGTCGACTCCCGGCTATTGGGTCGGCAAGGACGAGGCCTTCGCCCTGTTCTCGGCCGTGCCTTTCGGGCCGAGCGCCGGCGAGTACGGCGCCTGGCTCTACTACGGCGGCGGCAAGGAGCTGATGGACGAACTCTACGGCCAGCACGGCATAAAGTCGGTACCTTGCGGCGTGATCGCGCCCGAGGCCTCCGGCTGGTTCCGCAAGGAGATCAATTCGATCGACGACCTCAAGGGCCTGAAGATGCGCTTCTTCGGCATGGGCGCCAAGGTCATGGAGAAGATCGGCGTTTCGACCCAGCTGATCGCGGGCGGCGACATCTTCCCGGCACTCGAGCGCGGCTCGATCGACGCCACCGAATACTCCATGCCGGCCATCGACCTGAACCTGGGTTTCTACCAAGTCGCCAAGCACTACTATTTCCCGGGCTGGCACCAGCAGGCGACCCTGTTCGACCTTATGGTCAGCAAGAAGAAGTGGGACGGTCTGTCCGACGTGCAGAAGGCCCAGCTCGAGGTCGCCTGCGGCGACAACTTCCGCGAGGGCCTTGCCGAGGGCGAAGCGATCCAGGGTAAGGCGCTGGCCGAGCTGAAGTCCAAGGGCGTGACGATCCACCGGTGGTCGCCGGAGATCCTGGGGGAGCTGAACGAGGCCTGGCTGGAGGTCGCCGGCGAGCTGTCGGCGAGCAACCCGAATTTCAAGAAGGTCTGGGATTCGCTTCAGACGTTCCGCGGCGAATACGCCATCTGGAGGGACCTCGGCTATCTGTGATCCGGGCCCGCGGCCGTAGCAGCGGCCGGGCCCCATCGGTCACCTGAGACTCGCGCCGGAATCCGCCGAGGACGGGCTCCGGCGCGTTCCGGTCAGGGGGCTTCGCCGGTAGAAACAGCCGGCCCGGCGGACGGGGGCGCTGAGGAAGAGGCGATGGACCTGCTGATCAGGATCAGCGACCACCTGGACAGGTGGATCACGCGGGTCGGCCGGGTCGCCGCCTGGGCCGGCGTGGCGCTGATCGCCATCACGATCTTCGATGTCGTGACCCGGCGGTTCTTTGTCCTGGGATCGACCAAGCTGCAGGAACTGGAGTGGCACTTCCACGTGGTGCTCTTCGCGTTCTGCATCGGCTTCGCCTACTTGAAGGATGCCCATGTGCGCATCGATCTGGTGCGCGAGAACCTGAGCGAGCGGGTCCAGTGGTGGATCGAGCTGCTGGGCTGCCTGTTGTTCCTGCTGCCCTACTGCGCGCTGGTCGTCTACTTCAGTTTCGACTTCACCGTGCGGTCCTTCAACGTCGACGAGGTCTCCGCCTCGGCGACCGGCCTGACGCACCGCTGGATCATCAAGTCCGCGATCCCGATCGGATTCTCCCTGCTGGCACTCAGCGGGCTGGTCGTGGTGATCCGCAAGCTGATCGAGCTGTTCGGTCCGCCGGACCTCGGCCGGAAAGTGCACGACGTGGAGGCGGCCGAGGCGGAGCCTCTCGACAAGATCCGGATCGAGAATCTCGGCGACAGCGAAGGCGGGCCCCGGTAATGGAGTCCTTCTATATCGAGGACTACCTGCCGCTCTTCATGTTCGCCGCATTGGGCATGCTGCTGTTCAGCGGCTATCCGGTGGCCTTCGTCCTGGGCGGCATCGGTCTCGCCTTCGGTTTCATCGGAATGTATTTCGACGTCTTCTCGTTCATTCAGTTCTTCAACATCGCGCCGCGCATCTGGGGCGGCATCTCCGAGAACCTGGTGCTCACCGCGATCCCCATGTTCATCTTCATGGGCACCATGCTGGAGCGCAGCGGCGTGGCCGCCGACCTGTTGCACAGCCTGCAGGTCCTGCTGCGCCGGGTGCCGGGCGGACTGGCCCTGTCGGTGACCCTTATGGGGACCATCATGGCGGCGACCACCGGCATCATCGGCGCCTCTGTGGTGATGATCACGCTGCTGGCCCTGCCGGTCATGGTGCAGCGGGACTACAACGTACCGCTCGCCACGGGCACGATCGCCGCCTCGGGCACCCTGGGTATCCTGATTCCACCCTCGATCATGCTGGTGATCATGGCCGACCTGCTGGCCCGCTCGGTCGGCAACCTCTTCGTCGCCGCGGTCTTCCCGGGGCTGATCCTGGCCGGGCTCTATGTGCTCTTCATCGTAGTGGTCTGCGGTTTTCGGCCCCGGTTGGCGCCGCCCCTGCCGGCGGACATTGGGCCGGGGAGCCGCGGCGAGCTCACTGTCATGGTGCTGCGCAGCTTCGTTCCGCCGATCTTTTTGGTCTTTCTCGTGCTCGGGTCGATCCTGTTCGGCTGGGCGACCCCGACCGAGGCGGCGGGCGTCGGGGCGGCCGGCGCCATTCTGCTCGCGGCCCTCAACCGCAAGCTGAGCTTCCACGTCCTGCGCGAGGTCGCCGAGCGCTCGGCGCTGACCGGGGGCATGCTGTTCGGCATCTTCCTCGGCGCGACCTGTTTTTCCTACGTGTTTCGGGCGCTCGGCGGCGACGATATCGTGATCGGCACGGTCGAGGCCATGGGCCTCGGCTCGTGGGGACTGCTCCTGGTCCTGATGGGACTGGTCTTCTTCCTCGGCTTCTTCTTCGACTGGATCGAGATCACCCTGATCGTGCTGCCGGTCTTCTCGCCGATCATCGAGCTGCTCGATTTCGGCGATCACGTGGACAAGTTCGAAGTGGTCTATTGGTTCGCCATCCTCCTGGCGGTCAACCTGCAGACCTCGTTCCTCACCCCGCCCTTCGGCTTCGCCCTGTTCTACATGAAGGGAGTGGCGCCGCCGGAAGTGAAGATCCAGCAGATCTACAAGGGCATCGTTCCCTTCGTGATCATACAGCTGATCGGCCTCGGCCTGGTCGTGGCCTTCCCCGACATCGCGCTCTGGCTGCCCAGGACCCTGCTGAATTGAGCCGGCCGGTACGGCCTTGAAGCGGGTGACGGCCCGTTGGCGGTCAATTCACGGGCACGACCGCCTTGCCGTTGTTCCGCACGAGTCGCCCGTCATAGTCATAGACGAAGCTGGCACTCTCGAAGAAGCTGAACGGGATCTCCAGTCCGATTTCGCGCGCCTTGAGGAAGTTGATGGCGATATCCGGCGGCGAGACGATGCCGACTTTCAAGTCGCCCACCTTGGCTCGGCCCTCCAGCACGTCGGCGCCGTAGATTGCGGCCAAATGCGCGTTGCTTTGAAAACTGATCCCAATCGACAAGACGGCGCTGTCTTCGCTCTCCTTCACCACCTCGGGCACCACACTAAGCACGGGAACGCGGTCCGAGTTCGCGTTGATCGCCCTGATTTCCCGAAACACGGCGGTGCTGCCGGTAATCCAGAACACACTGCCGTCGAGCGTGGGGTCGTTCTTCCGCATGGTGCGAACGGCATCGCGGACCTTGTAGGCCAGTTCCTCACCAGCATGTTTCGGATCCTCGACCTCGACTTCCAACACGCGAATGCCGCTCATGCGAGCATAGTCGGCAATCGGCTTGGCCTGTGTTTGCACGGCACTGATGTTTTGGCTGTTGACCAAGATCGCCAGGTTCTTGAGATTCGGTTTTAGTTCGAGCACGTAGGCCATCTGCACTTCGATTGGCATGTTGAGCGAGGTGAAGGCGAAGTTGGTGCCGGTACCGCTCTCGTAGTCTCGAGCCTGTCCCAACACCACGGGATCCTTGGAACAAACGGAAATCACGGGAACGGCTCCGCCGCGGTAGTTTTCCCAAAGCCAGGCGGTGGATTGCGAGCCCATCGAAAAGACCAAGTCGAATCCGCCCTGGTCGGCCATTCGCAGGGCCCTATTTCCGCGCGCGTGATCGTTGTCGAAATTCACCAGGGTGAAATCGGCGCGGATGTTCTTTTCCTCGAACACCTGAAGAATCTGGGCCATGGCGATATCGTAGGCCGAAGACCGGCGGGGGAAGAGAACAATGATCCGCCGGCGAGGTTCCATCGGCCCAGCCTGCTTGCGCTTAATCGTCAAGCTGTAGGAATCACCCGCGACCTCCGCGAAACTCCAGGACCGTTTCGAGTTTTCGGCCGGCTTGAACCAAGCGCTGTAGCTGGGTTCCGCGGCGCGCGAAGAATCGCCAAGAACACCTGCGGTCAAGAGCGCAGCCACGATCGATCCCAGGATGTTCGGCCCAAGCATCCGGATGTTCCAAATCATTACACTGTCTCCCGATTGACTGTCTTGTCCTGCCCCGGGAAGGCCGGAAACAGGAACAGGAATCCACACAGCAGGATAGCCACGCCGACCCAGGCCAATATCGAGGCTTTCTGGCCCCAGAGCAGGAACAGCTGGCCAACTATGATCGGACCAGCGATGTGCCCGAGGCGTTCCAGGAATCTATACGTGGCGGTCAGGGAACTCGCCCCGATCGTCGCTGCGAGCTCTGAATCAGCCACATGCGTGACCACCGGCGCGTTGATGAAGCCGTGTGCAATGCCCAGGGTAGCGACACCGACTATCAATGTTGCCGTAACGAGTGTTGAGCTTCTCGCACCGACACCCAACGGCGACAAGTCGATCAGCCCGATCAACAACAATCCAACGCCGCTGATGGCGGCGCCCCAAAAAAGTATTGCATAGGTTTGGCCCGTACGGTCCACCAGACGCGACACGTAGGTGCTGGCCAGAACCACGCCGGCGGCATAGATCATGATGATCTGTCCTATGTCCTCCTGGGCATATTCCCTCTGAGCCAGGAGCAGCGGCAGCGCGAAGATGACGACCCCGGTCAGCACCGCTTTGGCCGGGATGCCGATCAGGAACATCGTCTTCAGGAACTCCACACTGCGCAGGACTCTGCCCAAATTGCCGGCGAGCTGACCCAACGTGAACCCGACATGGATATCCGTTTGCGCCGGCCGGCGGGCAACGGGAACTACGAAGATCGCGTAGAGAGCCAGGATGAAGGCGATCATGCCGCTCAGATTGAAGATACCCATGGGACCCATGTAGGTGACGAGCAGCGAGCCGACCGCCATGCCGGAAATCATCCCGCCCTGGAACCCCAATACAATGATTGCGGCACCGCGGGTCTTCTTGTCCGGGGAGGCCATCGTCAGGATGTAGGACTGCACGCCGATAAACAGCATGCCTTGACCGATTCCCGAGATCGATCGTGCCAACAGCAGGACATAGTAGTCGGCCCAGAGGGCCATGATCATCAATCCGGCACCGGCTAGCGCCAGACCCATGTACATCAAAGGTCGCGCGCTCTTTTGCTGAGCGAAGTGTCCGGATGGGATCAGGGCTAGAGCGAAGCAAAGATAGTAGGCCATGAAGGGCGCCGACGCGTAGCCTTCGGACAGGCCTGCCATGGCGACCACCTGATACATGAACTGTGGCAAGAACGCATAGTTCAGGTGTTCGAGAAACACCGCGACGAAGAAGACCGGCTTTACGAGATCGAGCGCCGCATCGTCGTCGGCCAGGCCAGCGGACTTGGGCGCCGACGAATCCTCTCGCTCGTGGGAACGCTGCACCGAGCCGGCGAGTTGCAGAAAAAGACCGGCAAGAAAGGCCGAGGCAACGAACAGGGCCGTGAAGTTCTTGACGCTCCTCACAATTCGTCTCAAGACGACGTTCGTGGGCACGGCCACGGCAACGCGAATCTCGCGGACGCTGCCAGGTGGCGTCAGGTGCACCCCATACTCGTAGGTGAGATTGCTGGTTACCCAGGGTCGGCCGACTTGGCCGGCATCGGTGTGGATCAGGGTAACCCCGTTGACGCTCAGGCCCGCGGCGCTGATATCCGGATTCAGCCGACTGTAATCCCCAAAGGTACGATCGAGACCGTAGATCTCGTCGATATTCAGATTGAATTCGACAATATCCGACAAGCGCTGCCCCAGGGAATTCGCGAGCGCCTTGGTTTTCGCCTGCGCTCCGTCCGAGTAGAGCGATATCAGAGTGCCGATGACGACGGCCGCCATGACGACGAACGTCAAGCCGTAGACGATCTGCAGCCAGGGGGCCCGCCGGTTCCGGAGCCTGGGCGCCGCGATCGAGGCGAATAGAGCAAAGGCCGCCGACAGTCCGATCGCAACGAAGAGCAGAGGCTGGAAGCTGGCTTGCACGCGTTCCGTGACCACGGAGCGCGGCATCGTGATTGCGAGATTACCTACAGGCTCGAAGCGGCTCTGCAAGGGCAAGATAACTTGGAAGTATTGCTCGTTCTTGCGCAGTTCGTAGCTCTTCGCCTCGCTGCTCGAGGTCGCGCCGTCGGTCGGCAGAAGAGCGATCGTTTCAACTCCGCTGACAAAGATCGGGCGCCCGCGGCGGTCGAAGGCGGTCATGGCCGCGATCGCTTCGTCCGAAGCCAGAATGGGCTCGGTCAAGGTCGCAAAGCCGACAAACTGCCGCATGGGCAGACCTGGCCGCAAGAAGGTCGCCATGGCGTTTTGAACGACCCCGGCCTGGGCCGCGAGCTTCTCGATATGGAACTGCTGGTAGGTGCGCTGCGCTTCGCCGAAACCCACATACATGAGGAGCAACAGGGACAGGCCCGACACCAGGAACATTGTCCCGGCATCGATCAGGTGTCGTCTGAATGTCTTCTTGGGTCCCATCTTGCGCCTATCGGCCCGCGGTCTATCTCACGGCCGATCCAAAAGAGCGGTCAGATGCGTGACGGCTCGCCGCCGTTGGCTGAACAGGAGATCGATGCGGTCGGCGATCAGGGACAAGATCAGGTCGTCGTAACCCATCCCGTGCGCCGCCAGATTTGCGCAGACCAGACTGAGCCTTTCGCGGGTGGGAAACTTGAGGTCCGGTTTTGGATTGGATTCGAGAATCTCCATCACCCCGTCGGAGTCAATGCGGACGTCCAACCGAATGAGAGCCTCGAGATTGAGCTCGCGGTAGACCTTCCGCGCCAGCATTTCCAGGGTCGAGAGATGGCGTGCGTCGCTGACAGGATCGAGCCGTCGAACACGGTCCATGGTAATGGGCCGCACGTCCATGGAAGTGAAGATCATTTCGTTCGGGGCGAGAATGCGTTCGACCGCGGCAAAGACGAACGGCTCGTCACGGCGTCTCAGCTTTCCGCCATGTGCGGTCACTGGGCCACAGGCAGCGATGCAGAACTCGCGGCCCGGAAGGAACTTCTCGACCAATACGTGATTTTCGGTCGCACGCTGAACCCCGGCCACGGCGTCACATAGGTCACTGGTTCTGTCCACCAAGTGCACGTGCAGCGAAGCGCGCCCGGAAACCGGTTTGACCACAAAGGGTCCGGCGTAGTCCCCGAAGATGCGTTGGAACCGGATATCCGCCTCGGGGCGGAAGGGGCCGCTACCGTAATGAGACAGCACGAAGGGAGCATTGGGTATATCCAAGGCCTGGAGTTCGCGCTTGAAGACATGCTTGTTGTCGAGCATGCCTGCAGAGAGGGGATCGTGGCCGACATAAGGAATGCCGCACATTTCCAGTATTGCGGCCGCGTGTGCCATGGAGTTGAAGCCCTGGACCCCACCGGTGTTGAGCCAGGCCATGTGAATGCCTGACTCAGCCAGACGGCTGCCGAGTTGCATGTCCTCCGACATCAGGTGCACATGGCGGAAGCCGATCCGTCTGAGTGCGCCCGCGATGTCCTCGGCAACGGTCCGATAGCTTTTCCAGGATCGCGGATTATGGGTCTGGTTGATGACCGCTCCCTCTGCGGTCTTGTCGCCGCCATAGATCACGGCGATCCGCATGCGCTCCATCAGTTGAGCGATTTGGCTTTCGAGTTCATCCACCCTGCTTGATCGGCGCGGCTGCTCGTCGGTTAACGTAAAGACCGCCTCCGCGCCAGTGTCGTATGGTTGTAGTAAAGTCATGGCCGCCCTGTGTATACCGTTTCCAGAAGATGAAAAAATAGTAAGAGATCGTTAAAATTGGACTAAATTTTTCTTAACACGAAATGTTAATTCTGTTTATTTTCATAGTTAACAAGAAGTCGAATAATCAGGCAGATCGATATGATCTTTGTTGTGCGGGACTCGCCGCCTCGATCGTTGGAACGGAGGCCGACCCGCTCTCGGCGCCGCATCCGGCGCGGAGGGCCGGTTCAAGACGGCCGCGCCGGATGCGAAGCGTGATCTACTGTTGGGCAATGCGGGCTAGGGGGACATGGTCAGGCTGACTGGGCCCGACGAGCGGCTCAACGAGATCCCACCGGACGAACTCGGTTCGCGATCCAACACCTGCTCGGGAGCGTTCGTGGGCAGCCGCGGACTAGGCGTGGACACAGGATTCGTGCATTCGGATCCCCACAGCTTCGTTGCAGGTATCGAGCATGCTCCTTTGCGATTCGCGTGCGGCAAGCTCCCGCCTGCGGAGTTCGATGGCTCGGCGGGTCACTTTGGTGTCGAATCCGATCGCCTTGGCTGTTGCAATGAGATCGTAAATGTCACCGTTCGGGGCGGACCTTTGGTCCTCCAGCCGCTAAATCCTATATACCGGTGGTTCTAAATCACCGCCTGCCATTACAACAATTACGACTAATCTTGCTCTTGAGATCACACCCTATTTCAATTGCACAGGACGATTTATTTCGTTTACCATGAATTTCTAATTAGGGTTGAAACCCTGCACGCGCCCGGCACCATGACATGTCGTGACGAGTGAAGTCGCTCGCGATCACCGCCCGAGCTCGTCTCGTCACAACCGGCTCACGGAAACTTATGCAATATATCTCAGTAGCTTATGTGCCAGAGGTCATTGAGAACAGGGAGGTCCAGAGGCCCTGGCGCGGCGAACCGAAGGCCGGGCAAACGGCCGTAAATCCGGAACCCATCGACGGATAGTCCGTCGGAATAACTCATTTTTAAGCTTTCTTGACTTAATCTGCACAAGTCAAGGCTATGCCGCAGGCAACCCGCGTTCAATAGTTGTGGGGTACGGGAGGCTGGGTGTGCAGACGGGCGGGCAATGGCCAGGGAACGGAGGAAGGGACACCGCGGGATGGCGTCAGGGAACCCCTTGGAGAAACTCGCGCCAGCCAACGCGGCAGAGCCGGAGCAACGTTCCTCCGCGCGCTCCTTGAACGGGGGGGGTGTCGCCGCTTCGAGACGGTCGACCTCGGCTCCGGCCGCCACCGCGGAAGATCCGAAGGATCCCGGCCCCGGCCATGTGGACACGTTGGCGGGCCCTAGCACCGACAGCACTCTGGAGACACCACGAGACGCCTTCGGGGCCGACCGCTTCGACGACCTGCTCCAAGGGCAGAGCGAGGTACTCGAGCTCATCGCCAGCGGCTCCAGCCTGGACCTCGTCTTGCAGCACATCGCCCTGCTCGTCGAACGAATCGCACAGCCGGCGCTCTGCGCCATTCACATTCTCGACTCCGAAGCCAAGGTTCTGCGCCTCGGCGCGGCGCCAAGCCTCCCGGCCGACTATGCGCGAATTATCGACGGCTGCGAAATCGACCCGGATGGGAGTCCCTTTCATGCTGCGGCCTTCCGCCGCAACAGGATCGACGTGGCCAACTTGGAGGCGGACGACCGTTGGGCCGAATTCCGTGGGCTCGCCCTAGCGTGGAACCTACGCGCCACCTGCGCACAGCCGATCCTGGGTCGGCGGAGCCAGGTGTTGGGTACCTTGGCGCTGCACTACGAGAATCCGCACCGGTTTGTCGCCGGTGACCATCGCCTCATGGATGCAATGGCTTCGCTCACCGCATTCGGAATCGAATCGGTCGGCCGAGAACGCGCGCTCGAATCCGCCAACAAGAGCTTTGCGTCGCTTGCCGCGTCGATCCCGGGCGTGGTCTATCGGAGGCTCGTCACCCCCGACGGCGACATCCGCTACACGTACATCAGCGAGGGCGCCAAGGACCTCTTCGGGGTCTCGCCCGAGGAGGTCCTGGCCAACCCGCAGGCGCTCTTCGACTGCCACGGACCGGAGTACCGCGCCACCTTCAGGGAGCGCCTGCTCGAGGCCTCGCGGGAGCTCTCGATGTGGGATGTCGAGGCGCAGATCATCACCCGGGACGGCGAGGAGAAGTGGACCCACGCCATTGCGCGGCCCCACCGCCTGCCCGACGGCTCCGTATTGTGGGATGGTGTGATCCTCGATGCCACGCGAATCAAGAAGGCGGAGTTTGCGGCCGCACTCGCTGCACGCCACACTCGAAAGGTCATCGTCGAGAGCATTTCTCAAGGCTATGTTCTTTTTGACCCCGACGATCGACTGGTCATTTGCAACAGCAGCTATCTGGAACTCGACCCAGGCCTTACGCAATTCGCGGTGCCAGGGGCCAGCTACGAGTCCATCGCGCGCGCGGAGATCGAACGCAGCAGGAACGGTGCATCTGGCGAATCGCTGGAAGCAATGGTGTTTGAGCGTCTCGCAAATCACGAGCTTCCTGAATCCTCGGCCGAGCGGCGGCTCCCCGGCAATCGTTGGATTCTGGTTCACGAACGGCGCACCTTCGACGGAAGCACGGCAATCGTCTACTCGGACGTCACGGACCTCAAGCGGCGCGAGAAGGAACTGGAACTGGCCAAAGCCCAATTGGAGACCACCAACACCGAGCTGGGACAAGCCATCGGTCAGCTCAATATCGCGCTGAGCAACATGACCCAGGGGCTATGCCTCCTCGACGCCGAGCAGAAGATCATTCTCTCCAACCGTCGCTATGCCGAAATCTTCGGGTTGGTGCACGATCTGGCCAAGCCCGGCATTACCGTTCGCGACCAAATGCTTTCCAGTTTCGGCGCGGCGAGTGACGGCGACCCAGAAGCCATATTGCTCGTCGAGGAAAGACTGAGACAGGCTGCCAGTCGCACGCGATGCACATTCTATATGAATTTCGCGGATGGCCGGGTGATAGAGGTTATTCACCAACCGCTCGACGACCGCGGCGCCGTTGAAACCTTCGCCGACGTAACCGAGGAATCGCGGACACGAAATGCATTGCGCGAAAGCGAGGAGCGCATGCGCGAAAAGGTGGGCGAGTTGTTGGAGACGCGCCAACGTCTGATGCGCAAGAGTGAGGAACTCAAGGATCTCGCGGGCAATCTGGCCGCCGCACGCGACGAGGCCCAGGCAGCAAATCGGGCAAAATCCGAATTTCTCGCCAATATGAGCCATGAACTGCGAACGCCGTTGAATGCCGTGATCGGATTTTCCGAGGTTATGATACGGGAGGTCTTCGGTGCGATTGGGAGCCAGCGATACAAGGATTACGCTGAAGACATCCATTCGAGTGGCAGCCATCTACTGGGACTTATCAATGATATACTTGACCTTTCCAAGGTAGAAGCCGGTCAACTGAAATTACGCGACCAGATCGTCACTGTCCGCGACGTACTCAGCGCCTGCCAGAAACTCGTTCAAGACCGCGTGGAGAAAGCCGGAATCACGCTCTCCATCAGCTGCGCCGAGGACTTTCCCAAGTTGCGCGCCGACGAGCTAAAACTAAAGCAGATCATTCTCAACCTGCTTTCCAACGCCATCAAATTCACGCCGGCGGTCGGCAGGGTGAGCGTAGCAGCGCGGCGCGCCAAAGACGGCGGAGTTGTTGTTTCGGTCGCGGACACTGGGATCGGCATAAACCCAAAGGATATGCCGCTGGTCTTGGAGCCGTTTCAGCAGATCGCAAGCCCGTTGTCCCGAAAGTATGAGGGGACGGGACTTGGCTTACCACTCGCCAAGGGACTTACCGAGCTACATGGCGGCAGCCTGTGTCTGGAAAGCGCCGAAGGCAAAGGCACGACCGTAGCGGTTCACTTGCCCGCCGCTCGCGTTATCGGGTCTCCGGACCGGCAACTCTGCCTGAAATGAGTTACGCCGCGGTGCGGTTCATCTACCAAGCGACCGCGCCGAGCGGCCGATCCTCGCCGCCCCATCCCAAGGGCCAAGCAACTCACGCGGCCAGTTGCTGGAGCTTGTTCATGAGGTACTCGATGTCGTCCTCGCCGATGCGCTCGCTCGGATCCTCCCACTGGGTCAGAATTCGCTCGAGCATGCGCTCGACATAGCGCTGCCGGTCGTTCTCGCCGCCGTCATAGTCGGTCTCGTTGGCGACCTCCACGCCCGCCTGCACGGCCATGAACAGCCGTTCCGGCATGCCGGCCCGGAGATAGATCGATTCGAGGCCCAGCGTGCCCTTGTCGTGGATCAGGATGCGGGCGTTCTGCACCGGAATGCTCGCGAGACGCGCCATCGCGGCCTCGAAGAAATTCATGTCGCCCATGCACAGCGCGCGCAGGACCAACGAGGGCGTCAGCCGGCCATTGACCTGCAACTGCTCGACCAATCGTTCGAGTTCGTCGTCGCTCGAGCCTTCGCTGAGCAGGCTCATGGTCGCCCGCTCGCGCACCTGGAGAATCAGGGTCGCCGCGGCATCGGCCGGCAGGTCGTGTTTCTCGACCAGATAGGACTCGATCTTACGGCTGAGCGCGTTGACCAACTGCTCGGAAAGGGCCGCCGGCAGATCGGGCCGCCGCACAAGGATGTCCGAGATCTCCTCGTTTTCCTCGTACTCCTTCATGACCCGCCCGAGCGAGCCTTCGTCCAAGTCGGCGCCCTCGTTGGCCACGAGGCGCGCCACCGCCGCTTCGTTGCGGGTGTCGATCAGCGCGCCGGCCACCTGCGAAGATACGCGCGGCCGCTGGGCGACGGCCACCTGCTTCGCGGCACTCGGGCCGCGCACGATTTCGATCAGGTCGTCGTCCGTCAGCACGTCCGAGAACGACAGCACCGGCAGCGCCACCGAATCGACGTCCTTGGCCAACGTCAATGCCACGTCGTGAGGCAGGTCGGGTGACGACTTGAGGTGAATAGAAAGCGCTTCGCGGACCCGGACCTCCGCATCCTTGACCATGACGCGGAAGATCTGCTTCGCGATTTCGCGTTCGTTGTCGCTCAGTTTCTGCCCACCGAACTCGGCGGCGACCTTGGCGGCCGTGTCCACACGCGCCTCGGGTGTGGGATCGGACATCAGACGGGCCACGTCGTCCTGAGAGAGCCTGGAGGTCATCACTTTCCTTAACAACACTCGGAATACGGGTTACCGGACCGCGGGCCCGGACTGCCTACAGCCTGGCAACCGCACCGGTCAAAACATGCGCTAATTATGGGGCCGAGAGGCTTAACCTTTGTTTAATGGGCAGCCGAATATCGGGCATTTTTCCGGGTTTGAATCGAATTCGATTGCGAGACAGGCCTTCGTTACAACAGGTACACTACCCCCGATCCAGAAGCGCTCGGGCCACTGCGCGGGTCTGTTCCTCGATCGAGATCTCGAGATAGGAGGTCAGCTCGAGGTCGCGGTCCTCGTAGACGTCGCCCTCGGGGTGACTGCCTTGCCAGGCGCCGACGGTCCGGTCGCGGGCCTGCACCAGCTCGACGATCTGCGGCTTGAACAGCCGTATCAGGGCCGTGATCCAACGGTTCACCGGCCACGACGGCTGGGCGTGATCGATCTTGAAGTAGTCCAGCAGAGCGGCGACGTCCGCGGCCGTGTACCACACCTCGCCGGTGACCCAGCGGTTGACCGTGAACAACCGGAACGGGATGCCCGTCTTGTCCATGGCGATGGCGATCAGGTGGCTGAGCGCGTCGTTGGGGTCCTTCGGCGGTTCCGCGCCTGGTACCTCGGCAGGCCGAATGCCCGGCGGCATGCCCTTGGGCCTGAGAAAGGTGTGGAAATGGCCGTGCTCGTTCTCGAACCGCTCGTCGAGGGGATGGGCATGGTAGTAGTACTGGGCGTGGGTTTCCTTGTCGTAGACGTCGCCTTTCGGGTAATGGTCCCACTCGTAGAAGGTGTCGTTGCCGCGCAGAAGCTCCCCCACCACGTTGTCCTCGGTCTTGGCCAGGATACGGTGGATTTCCAGAATTTCCCGGCCCGCCGCGGCCATGGCCTCGAGCTCCTCGCGCGGCAGGGCGGAATAATCGACGTCGCTCTGGATTTCCACGGCCTTGACAGCTTCCACGATCCGCATCGCACCCCCTTGCCGCGCTGTCATGCGCAGTCCCTGTAAGATTGGTCCTCCCCGGGGTCCTGCCAATCCGGCACCGCTTCAAAATGCCGTGAGATGCTCCAAATGGAAAGGCCCGATACTCACGTTACTCGGCGACCAGCCGAAAGCCGATCAGAATGTGCTTGATCCCCGCAGGGCGGCCGTGCCGCGCGGCCGGGCGGCAGATACCGCACCCGCTGTCGTCCCAGGAGCCGCCCTTGACCAGATAGCGACCCGGGCGCGCCGGCGTGGCGGTCCACTCGAAGACCTGGCCCGCCCCGTCCAGAAGGCCGAAGGGACCGGCGCCCGCGGGAAAACTGCCGACCGGCAAGGTGTCGAAAGGCCCCCGGTCGTGGCTGTTGACCCGGGCCGGGTCCCACGCGCCGCCCCAGGGAAAGGCCCGGCCGTCGCTGCCGCGCACCGCCTTCTCCCACTCGGTCTCGAGCGGCAGCCGCCAAATCCGGCCGGTCACCTCGGTCAACCAAGCGGCGAAGGCCCCGGCATCGGCGTGGCTGACCAGCACCACCGGATGGTCTTCGCGCCCCGGCGGCGGCCGGCCGTCCCGCCACGCGTGGCGGCGGGTCCGTTCGTAGGGGTGGATCAGGCGATAGCCGGCCCAGGTCGCCGGATCGACGTCCGGGGGCCGGTGTCCGGTCGCGGCCACGAAGGCGGCGTACTGTGCATTGGTAATCGGCGTCCGGGTGATCCAATACGCGCCGGTCTCGCGGCGCCCGCGGGCCGGCTCGTTCTCGTACCATTCCCGTTCGCGGGTGCGTCCGTGGCCGTAGGCGGCCTCGTCCAACCGGTAGGCCAGTTCCCGCTCATCCCGGTCCGAGCCCGCGATGAAGGGACCCGCCGGGACCGCGGCGAGCTCTGGCAAAGGCACATCCGGCCCCGCGCCGGCCGCACAGGCCGGCACCGGCGCCAGGAGCAGCACGACGGCGGCCAGCCGGCCCGGGCGCCACGCGGTCCCCATGCGCCGGTCCCGCTCGGCTAGCCGCGCACGACCAGGACCGAGCAGTCGGCGTGGCGCACGACCCGCGAGGCGTTCGGCCCGATCAGATAGTCCTTCAATTCCGGGCGGTGCGAGCCCATGACGATCAGGTCGGCGTCGACCGCCTTGGCGTATTCGATGATCTCCTCGTAGATCGTCCCCAGCGCCACCGCGTGCTCGGCCGCGACCCCGTCCGGCACGTGCCGCTTCACATAGTCGCGCAGCTCGCCCTCGGCCGCCGCCTTGGCCTTCTGAGCGTAGTCCTCGGGGAAGAAGGTGCCGACCACGCCGACCCCCAGGTCCGGCACGATGGTCAGGGCGTGGAGCCGCGCCCCGAAGGTCTTGGCGTATTCGATCGCCGTGCTGACGGCCTTTTCCTGTGTCCCAGGGTCGTTCAGGTCGATCGGCAGCAGGATCTCCTTGTACATGGTCTAGGGACTCCTTCGGGTCAGGCAACGGCCGCGGCGGCCGCGGCGACGCCGCCGCCCGGCCGGCGCCGGCGCTGCAGGTAGTAGACGAAGAGGAGCAGGGCCAAGGCCGGGATGTAGAAGACCTCCTTGGGCATCCGCGAGGCCGGGAGCTCGACGGTTGTGATCTCCCAGTCGAAATCCAGTTTCGCCCGCTCGGCCGGGCTGCCGAACGTGATGTTGTCGATCAGGACCTTGCCGTCCTCCTGGCGGATCTCGATCCCAGCGTTCTCCGCCAAGCGGGCGAGGCCGTCGCCGGCCGCGCCCAAGGGCAGCAGAACGGTCTTGGACACCATCCCGCCGGTCGTCAGGTCCTCGCCCTCGACCTTCAGGCGCAGCTCGCTCTCGGCCGGTGCCCCGGACGCCACCTCGGCCAGTTGGAAAGGGGGAACCTCCTCGAACGGCGGCTGCATCCTGTCCAGCCAGAAGCCCGGGCGGAACAGCGTGAAGGCCACCAGCACCAGCGCCAGGGATTCCCAGATACGGCTGCGCACGATGAAGAAACCCTGGGTCGCGGCGGCGAAGGACAGCATCGCCACCGTGGCGACCGCGAAGACCGCGATGGCCTGCCACAGGGTGACGTCGATCAGCAGCAGGTCGGTGTTGAAGATGAACAGGAACGGCAGGATCGCCGTGCGGATATCGTATGTGAATCCCTGTATGCCCGTCTTGATCGGGTCGCTGCGGGCGATGGCGGCCGCGGCGAAGGCCGCGAGACCGACCGGCGGAGTGTCGTCCGCGAGGATGCCGAAATAGAAGACGAACATGTGCACCGCGATCAGCTCGACGATGAGGCCCGACTGCGCCCCGAGCGTGACGATGACGGGCGCCATCAGGGTGGAGACGACGATGTAGTTGGCGGTCGTCGGCAGGCCCATGCCGAGGATCAGGCTGATGAACGCGGTGAACAGCAACATCAGAAAAAGGTTGCCGCCGGAGATGAACTCGACGAATTCGGTCATCACCAAGCCGATTCCGGTGAGCGTCACCGTGCCGACCACGATGCCCGCGGCCGCGGTGGCGACGCCGACGCCGATCATGTTGCGGGCGCCCGCGATCAGCCCGTCCAACAGCTCCCGGAGACCCTGGGTGATCGCCCCCTGGACCTGGCCCCGGCCGCGGAACACCGCCTGGAGCGGGCGCTGAGTGGCTACGATGAACGTCATGAACACGGTCGCCCAGAAGGCCGACAGCCCCGGCGAGAAGCGCTCGACCGTCAGACACCAGACCAGCACCACGACCGGCAGCAGGAAATAGAGGCCCGATTTGATCGTCGGCCCGGCCTCCGGAAGCTCGACCACCGCGGAATTCGGATCATCGACGATCAGTTCCGGGTAACGCGTCGCGTACCAGAGCAGACCCACGTAGGCCACCAGAATGAAGGCCAGGACGATCGAGAGCGCCATGTCGCCATAGGCGACCTTGACCCAGCCTATGCCGTAGTAGACGGCGCCGGTCAGGATGATCAGGCCCAATACCGTGAGACCGAAGGAGAGCAGGGCATAAACGAGGGGCCGCGAGGTCCGCCGCGGCAGCCCCTGCATGTTGGCCTTACACGCCTCGAGGTGAACGATGTAGACGAGGGCGATGTAGGAGATGATCGCCGGCAGAAAGGCGTGCTTGATCACGTCGATGTAGGAGATGCCGACGTATTCGACCATCAAGAAGGCCGCGGCGCCCATGATCGGCGGCGTGAGCTGGCCGTTGGTGGAAGCCGCCACCTCGACGGCGCCGGCCTTCTCGGCCGGAAAGCCGACCCGCTTCATCAGCGGGATCGTGAAGGTCCCGGTGGTCACCACGTTGGCGATCGAGGACCCAGAGATCAGCCCGGTCATGCCCGAAGACACCACGGCCGCCTTGGCGGGCCCCCCGCGCATATGCCCGAGCAGGGCAAAGGCCACCTTGATGAAATAGTTGCCGGCCCCGGCCTTGTCCAACAGGGCCCCGAACAGCACGAAGAGGAACACGAAGCTGGTCGACACGCCCAGCGCGATGCCGAACACGCCCTCGGTCGCCAGCCACTGGTGCGACATCGCCTTGGAGAAGGACGCGCCTTTCCACTGGATCACTTCGGGAACGAAGGGTTGATCGCCGAAGAACACGTAGGCCAGGAAGACCGTGGCGACGACCATCAGCGGCGGCCCCAGGGCGCGGCGCGTGGCCTCCAGCAACAGCAGCATGCCGAACCCGGCGACCCAGAGGTCCATGCTGGTCGGCTGTCCGGGCCGTTCGGAAAGCGCCTCGTAGAACAGGAACAGATAGGCACCGCAGAACGCGCCGACGACGGCGAAAATCCAGTCGTGACCGGGGATCCGGTGGCGCGGCGAACGCTTGAGCGCCGGGAAGGCGGTGAACGCGAGGAAGAGCGCGAAAGCGAGGTGGATCGAGCGGGTCTGCGTATCGTTCAGCACCGGCAGCCATTTCGCCACCATGAACGGCAAGGGCGACGCGATCCACAGCTGGAACAACGACCAGGCCAGCGCCACGCCGCCTAGCACCTTGCCGACCGTCCCGACCGGCGCCCGCCCGCCGGTATCCGCCGTGGTGAGTTCCTCCAGCTGATCGTCGGTCGTCACTTTGCCGGCAGTCTTGTCTTCACTCATATGTTTCCCCTCGTCGGTTCGGTGCCCGGCCATCGGCGCCCGGCCACCGGCGCCCACCGGGCCACCGGAACCTACATGAGCCCCCGCTCCTGGTAGTACCGCAAGGCGCCTTCGTGCAGCGGCGCCGAGAGGCCGTCCTTGATCATCCCGGCGGCCTCCAGACCGCCGAAGGCCGGATGCATCTTTTTGAAGCGGTCCAGATTCTCGAACACCGCCTTGACCACGGTGTAGACGGAATCCGCGTCGAGCCTGGCGGACGCCACGACCGTGGCCTTGACGCCGAACGTGACCACCGGATCGGGATTGCCGCTGTAGATGCCCCCTGGAATCTCCGTGTAGGCGTAGAAAGGATTGTCCTCGACCAGCCTGTCGATGGCCGGGCTCTTGACCTCGACGATGACCGCGTTGCACAGGCCCGCCGCCTGACCCACGGACGCGTTGGGATGCCCGACCGTATAGACCATCGCCTGCACCCGGTCATGGCACAGGGCCAGCGACTGCTGCGAGGCCGGCAAGTCATTGGCCAGGGAAAAGACGCCCTTGTTCCAGCCTTCCGCCAGCATGACCACCTCCATGGTGGCCCGCTGACCCGAGCCCGGGTTGCCGATGTTGACCCGCTTGCCCTTGAGGTCCCGGAACATGTGAATACCGGCGTCCTGCCGCGCCACCACGGTAAAGGGTTCGCTGTGAACCGAAAACAGCGACCTCAGGTCGGGATCGGGGCCGATGCCATCGAAGGCCCTCGTCCCCCGGACCGCATGGTACTGCCAGTCGGACTGGGCCACGCCGAGGTGAAGCCGGCCGGCCCGGACATTGGTCAGGTTGAAGATCGACCCCGCGGTCGACAGCGGCTGGCAGGTGAACCCATGGCGTAGCGTCCCGGCATTGAGCAGCCGGCAGATCGCACGGCCGACCTGGTAGTAGACCCCGGACTTGCTGCCGGTGCCGACGAACATCTCCGCCGAGCGCGCCGGCCCGGCGGCGAGCGCCACCAGCGCGCCCACCATCACGGCCGCCAGAACCCCGCAAGATGAACCGACTCTCAAATCCTGCCGTCCCAGATTTCCCGTCCGATTCCGAAGCCGGACTCCAGCCGCCGGTCTCGTTCCGTCGCCCCGTCGCCCCATCGCCACATCCAGCCCTTCTCCTTGTAGTACTTCACGGCGCCGGGATGCAGCGGCGCGGACAAGCCGTCCTTGATCATCTCCTTGGGATCCAGGTTGGCGAAGGCCGGGTGCAGCTTCTTGAACTGGTCGAAGTTCTCGAACACCGACTTCACGATCACGTAGACGACCTCGTCCGGCACCCGGGTCGAGGACACGAAGGTCGCACCGACGCCGAAGGTCTGCGTATCGCCGGCCGTGCCGGTGTACATGCCGCCGGGGATCGTGGCCGAGCGGTAATAGTCGTTGTCCGCGACCAGCTTGTTGATCGCCGATCCGGTGACCGGCACGAGCACCGAGGCGCAGGACGTCGTGGCCTCCTTGATCGAGCCCGAGGGGTGGCCAACCGTGAAGACCATGGCGTCGATCTTGTTGTCGCAGAGCGCCTGGGCCTGCTCGGAGGACTTCAGCTCGGAGGCCAGCGCGAAATCGCCCTTCGACCAGCCGAGCGCTCCCATCACCACGTCCATGGTGCCGCGCTGTCCGGAGCCCGGATTGCCGATGTTGACCCGCTTGCCCTTGAGGTCGCCGAAGGACTTGATGCCGGAATCGGCCCGCGCCACGACGGTGAAGGGCTCCGGGTGCACCGAAAAGACCGCCCGCAGCTCCTTGAAGGGGCCCTGGGTCTCGAACTTCGCGGTACCGTTGTAGGCATGGTACTGCCAGTCCGACTGGGCGACGCCGAAGTCCAGCTCGCCGGCGCGGATCGTGTTGATGTTGTAGACCGAGCCGCCGGTCGACTCGACCGAGCAGCGCACGCCGTGCTCCTTGCGGCCCTTGTTCGCCAGACGGCAGATGGCGCCGCCGGTCGGGTAGTAGACGCCGGTCACGCCGCCGGTGCCGATGCTGACGAACTGCTGCTCCGCCGCGGTCGCCGCGCCGGACGTCCCGGCGACGAGACCGGCGGCGAAGGCCAGTGCCACGGAGGTCAAAGCTATCTTTTTCATGGAGTACTTCTCCCTGTTGTTGTGCGCGAATGTTGCGCTCCGCACATGATGATTCGAAACAGGCCCAGCCGGTTAGGCAACGGATCTTCCCGTCCCGGGGCCGATCTCAGGGCCGGTCTTGCCCGCCGTCGACGCTGGAAATCGGCGTGGCGCGCCAAACGTGGTCGAAGCCATGATTGGGGTCTCCCTGCCAGTTTGTTTTAGGCGTTTCCGGCAGCCTGCATAGCGGCCATTGAACACATGTTCATCGTAAAAGACCACCCCAAATGACCGTTGCTACTTCCAGCCGCGTTCCCGGTAGTAGCGCAGCGCGCCCTCGTGCAGCTCCAGGCTGTTGCCTTGCGAGACCATGTCCGGCGGCTCGAGTCCCGCCAGCGCCGGGTGCTGTGTTCGGAAGGTGTCGATCTGCTCGAAAAGGCTCTTCACGATCCCGTAGACGGTCTCCTCCGGCATCTTCTCGGAGGTCACCAGAGTGGCCCGCAGGCCGAAGGTCCTGACGGACCCGGGATTGGCCAGGTAGGTGCCGCCGGCGATCACGGCCCGCGAGTAGAACGGCCAAGTCGCCAGCAGCAGGTCGACCGCCTGGCCCTCGACCGGGATCAGCCGCGCCCGGCAGCGGTCGGTCGCCGCGCCGATCAGCCCGTTCGGGTGGCTGATCGGCATCAGGAAGGCATCGATCCGGCCACCGCAGAGCGCCTCGACCTGCTCGCCGGCAGCCATCTGGGCGACCTCGGCGAAATCCGTCTTCTCCCAGCCGAGCGCCTCGACCAGCACCTCCCCCGCCGCGCGCTGCACCGACCCCGCCGGGCCCAGGTTGACGCGTTTGCCCTTGAGGTCCTCGAGCTTGGCGATATCGCTTTCCGGCGAGGCCAGAAGCGTGAACGGCTGCGCGTGCAGCGACAGCACCGCGCGCAAGGTCACGTTGGCCTCGCCCTTCTTGGCCTCGCCTTCCGTGGACTTGGCGCCGGCGGCGCTCTGACCGGCGTAGTACTGCCAGTCCGACTGCAGCAGCGCGAAGTCCAGCTCGCCCGCGCGCAGGCGGCGCAGGTTGTCCTCGGACCCGGCGGTGCTTTCGACCAGGCAGCGCAGGCCGTGGTCTTGGCGCGCCTGGTTGACCAGGCGGCAGAGCGCCCCGCCGGCGGGATAGTAGACCCCCGCGACCGGGGCGGTGCCAACGACGACGAGCCGCTCGGCGCCGCGCGCGCCGCCGCCGGCCGCCAGGCCGAGAAAGAGGACGAAGAGGAAGAGTCCGCGCATGTACAAAACTCCGGACGTGAAGGGATCAGGCCGTCATCGGGCCGGCGCCGCGTCGGCCAGGGCGGCATCGAGGGCGCCGGCCAGCTTGTCGACGATCTCGCTCACGTGCTCATCGCCGATGATGAAGGGCGGCGCGAGCAGGACGTGGACGCCGTTCTTGCCGTCGATGGTGCCGCCCCCCGGATAGCAGATCAGGCTCCGGGCCATGGCTTCCCGCTTGATTCGCGCGGGCAGGCCGGCGGCCGGGTCGGGCGGTTCCTTGCTGGCCCGGCCGGCGACCAGCTCGAGGCCGAGGAACAGGCCCCGGCCGCGGATGTCGCCGACCTGGCCGTGGTTGCCGAAGCGCGCCTCCAGCGCCGAGCGCAATGCCCGGCCCTGGCGCACGACGTTGTCGAGCAGGCCCTCGGCCTCGATGGTCCGCTGCACGGCCAGCGCCGCCGCGCAGGCGGTCGGATGGCCGATATAGGTGAAGCCGTGCTGGAAGGCGCCGCTGCCTTCGGCGATCGCCCGGAATATGTGCTCGCCGACCAGCACCGCGCCGAGCGGCTGATAGCCGGCGCCGAGGCCCTTGGCGCAGGTCAAGAGGTCCGGGACTATGCCCTCCTGCTCGCAGGCGAAGAGCGTGCCGGTGCGGCCCATGCCGCACATCACCTCGTCGAGGATCAGCAGCACGCCGTGGGCGTCGCAGATCTCGCGGATGCGCGCGAAGTAGCCGGGCACCGCGGGCAGCGCCCCGGCGGTCGCGCCGACCACCGGCTCGGCGATGAAGGCGGCGACGGTCTCGGGCCCCAGGCGCAGGATCTCGGCCTCCAGCTCGTCGGCGACGCGCCGGCCGTAGTCGGCCTCGCTCTCCTCCGCCCCCTGGTCGCGGTAGGCGTAGCAGGGCGCGATGTGGCTGGTCTCGATCAACATCGGCCGGTAGGGCTCGCGCCGCCACATGTTGCCGCCGACGGCGAGCGCCCCCAGGGTGTTGCCGTGATAGCTCTGGCGCCGCGCGATGAAGCGATGGCGCTGGGGCTGGCCGATCTCGAGGAAGTACTGACGGGTCAGCTTGAGCGCGGTCTCGTTGGCCTCCGAGCCGCCCGAGACGTAGTGCACGCGGGCCAGGCCCTCGGGGGCGCGCGCGATCAGGTGGTCGGCCAGCGCCTCCGAGGCCTCGGTGGTGAAGAAGGCCGTGTGGGCGAAGGCGATCTTGTCGAGCTGCGCCTTGATCGCGGCGATCACCGCCGGGTGGCTGTGCCCGAGACACGACACCGCCGCCCCGCCCGAGGCGTCCAGATAGCGCTTGCCGGCGCTGTCGACGATATAAGCCCCCTCGCCATAGGCCGCCACGGGGTAGTCGTGCTCGATCTGGCGATGAAAGACATGGCTCATGGCCTTGCGCCCGCTCTCCCGGCGCCGGCGGCCGATCCGCCGGTCGCGAAACGAGCGCTAGTTACACTCCATTCCCCGGGTGCGCGCAAGTGTCGGGCGGTCCGGACCCCGTTTGACCCCGTTTTGACCCCGTTTCGGAACTCGGAAATTCGGGGACGAAATTCGGCGGAAATTCGGGCGCGAAATTCGGAAATTCGGGGACAGTATACTTATCGGAAATTCGGGGACAGGAAATTCGGGGACAGTATACTTATTAGGCTTCCACCGTGCCCCTGCACGGTATCTAAAAAGTATACTGTCCCCGTAATTGGTTAATTGGTGCCGCCCCTCGCCCCCTACCCCTCCCGCGCCGCATCGCTGGCGGCGCCCGCGCCGACCCTTGCGCCGTAGAGGCGGGCCAGGGGCACGGCGCTCAGGCCGTGGGCGAGGATGCTGAGGATCACCGTGCAGACCACGGTCATGGCCAGGTCCTCGCCGCCCGGCAGGCCGGCGTCGAGCACGATGATCACGAACACGATGCTGACCAGCCCGCGCGGCCCGAACCAGCCCACGAAGAGCTTGCCGTCGGCGCCGAGCGGCAGGCCGGTCAAGGCCAGGAACACGGGCAGCATGCGGATCACGGTCAGGCTGAGCAGCGCATAGGCGACGTGGTCCCAGCCGAAGCGCGGCCAGACCTGGCCGACCACCGCCGCGCCGAAGGCGACCCAGGTCAGCAGCGACAGGGTGTCGCCGGCCGACTCGGCGGCCCGCAGCCACTCGTGCTTGTTCGCCGGCCTCATGAGGGCGATGGTGATGCCGCCCACGAAGGCGGCGATCAGGCCGCTGCCGTGCAGCGCCTGGGCGGTCGCGAAGCAGAGCAGCGCCAGCGCCGGGACCAGGACCGGCAACCAGGTGCCGCCGATCCAGCCGCCGCGCCGGCCGAGCGGGCCGATCGTCTTGCCGGCGGCGAACGCGAAGGCGATCCCGACGACGGCGCCGATGCCGATCTCGCTGGCAAACAACCCCAACGCCAGCCCGATCGTGCTGTCCTCGCTCGACGCCGACCCGGCGGCGAGCGCCAGGAACGCGAAGAGGACCGGGACGCAGATGCCGTCGTTGAGCCCGCCCTCCACCTTGAGGCCTTCGCGGATGCTCGGCGGCACGTCGGGATTGGTGACCACCGCCTTGCCCAGCGACGCATCGGTCGGCGCCAGCATGGTCGCGAGCAGCGCCACCTCCAGGAGCGTCAGGCCGGGAAAGATCGGCACGCCCAGGGCGAAGCCGAGCGCGATGCTGAGCGGCAGCCCGATCGCCAGCAGGCGGGTCGGGATCCGGAAGCTGCGCCGCAGCTCGTCCAGGTCCGCGTCGGCGGCCTCCGCGAAGAGAACCAGCGCGAGGGTCAGCTCGGCCAGCAGCCGGATCTCGCCGGTGCCGACGGAGAGCTCGAGCACTCCGAGGCCGACCGGTCCGAGCAAGACCCCGAGGCCCAGGAACACCATCGCGCCGCTGACCGGCGTCCGCTCGAGCCGGCCGGCGACGGCGCCGTAGACCAGCACGATGGCGGCCAGGATCGCGAGCATTGCATACAACGGCCGTCTCCCCCATCGGCCGGGCGCCGCACGGCGCCCGCCGGTCCGACCGGAGGTCCCGGCCGTGGCTCCCGAACCTCGACCATGCCCCAGACCGGCGCGGAAGGCAATGTCGCGCGGGGCCTCGAACGAGCTCCGGGATCGCGCGGAACCGCGGCCCGAAATTCCGGGGACAGGGAATTCCGGGGACAGTGGACCTGCCGGCCACCTAGGCGGTGCGGCCGCGCTCGATCTCCTCGAGGAGCGACGGCGCTTTGGGCGCCCAGCCGAGCTCGTCGCGGGCGCGCCGCGCGCGCACCCGGCTGTTGGAGCCCATGGTGTCGTTGGCCGGACCCTCGCCCCATTCCGCGGCGGCCTCCTCGACGGTCATGGGTTCGGTCCGGCTGCCCTGGCCGAGCATTCTGCCGATCGCGGCCGCGACCTCGCGCATGGAATTCTCGCCGTTCTCGGCGAAATAGAAAGCCCCGGCCGGCGCCTTGTCGAGCGCCAGCAGATAGAGATCGATCAAGTCGTCGATGTGGACGTTCGACCAGAGGTTCTCGCCCGGGCCGATGTGCCTGGGCCGGCCGTGCTTCCTGGCCAGCGCGATCAGCCAGGGCACCTGGATCGACTGCGGATTGACGCCGCGGCCGCGCCCGTAGATCAGGCTGGGGCAGACGACGACGCCGCGCAGGCCCTTCGCGGCGCGCACCTTGCGGTCGAGGGCGACCCGGACCGCGCGCCCCGGCGAGGGCGTGAAGGGCGTGTCCTCGTCGAAGACGTCGTCGACCCGCCGGCCGCCGGCGCGGCTGCCGACGATGCTGGTGCCGCTGGTGCGCAGCAGCGTCTTGCCGCCGCCGGCGAGCGCCGCCAGCAGGGTCTCGGTCGAGGCCGGGTGGTCGGCGCTGGCGGCGTCGATCACGGCCTCGGCCGCGCGCGCCGCCCCGGCCAGCACCGCGCCGTCGTCGAGGCATCCTAAGACCGGCTCGATGCCGCGCGCCCGCGCCTCCTCCGCCCGCGCCGCGCTGCGCACCAGGCCGCTCACCTCATGGCCGTCGGCGATCAAGCGCTGGGCGAGCGAGCCGCCGATGTAGCCGGTGGCGCCGGTAACGAAGATCTTCATGGCTGTGGCTCCCTGTCGCGCGGTAATTAAGGGGGGGAATTAAGGGGACAGTATCCTTTTTAGATACCGTACAAGGGCGCGGTGAAAACCTAAAAAGTATACTGTCCCCTTAATTCCAGCGGAAATTACAGAGGCCAAATCCTTTTGAGACTCAAAAGTTTCGTGGGCCGCGCGTTCTTGTCGAGCTTCTGCGCCCAGATTTGCCACCGACCACCATGGCGCGCACCGATAATGTTGATCGACCGCGTGTCGAAATCGTACTTCAGGCGGCCGTACGCGGCGCGACCGGCCCCGAGCATCCGCGTGTTGAGCTGGAGCCCCGTCTCTTGGTGTGGTTGCAGGTGGGTGACATTGACTGCGCCCCCCGCCCCTGCGGTAGCGATAAACGTACACCCTGTTAACTTCGCGGTCAGCATCATGGCCGGCCCTGTTGCGTCCAGTGTGTACCAGAGCGGACCCCCACTGCTCGGACTCGTGTAAACACCGTGAACGGGGAACTCGTAGCCGTAAGAATTCGCCCCACTGATCGATTCCAGATTGAACGATTCGGTGGTGTGCATGCGGGCGGTACCAAGCCGCGAGCCGGGGCGAAGCGCATCGGACCCGCCGTTACGGAAGTAGGCTCGGGTTTGGCCGTGAGCCGCACAGTCGAATGTGTTGATGACGGGATGCTGGCGAAGGAACGATTCGGGGTTCTGCAACAGTTTCATAACTGCGGCCTGCGGGCGAGTGAGTCGACCGGCGTTCCACTCGCTCTGGATGAAGGCACGCATCTCGGGGCTTTCAGGCATTGGGACTCTCCAAGTTGAGTTCCGGGGACATGGCCATAATCGCGGCTGGTCACGCTCCGGACCGATGTTACGGAGTGTCGGTTGAACAGCCCCAATAGGCCATGAAGGAGCGTGACCATGGACCAGTATGTCGGATTTGACCCTTCGCTGAAATAGACGCATTTCTGCGTTGTGGACGGTTCTGGCGCCGTCGTGTCCGAAGGGCGCCCGCCCGGCCTGCCGCCCGGGGCGCCAGGCGATCGCGTGCCCCGCCCTCGCCCGATAGGATCGCGGCCGTTTTCGCGATCGAAACGGGGGGCGGCGCGGCCCATGAACCCGACCGAGCACATTCGCACGATTGCGGATTTTCCCAAGCCGGGCATCCAGTTCTACGACATCTCGACCCTGCCCGTGCATTCCGGCGCCTGGCAGGCAATAACGGAGATTTCGCACAGAACGAAAAACCAGGTGGAGGTCATTTCAGTCCTCCGGTAAGCGATATAATTCCCCGTTCTCGGGTCTCGGCAAGACAGGCCGGGTGACCGGCGCAGATAGCTGTCGCCGGTCAGTTGCCGCAGCATGAATCCGGCCACGCCGGCTCAGTTGGGCAGGTTCCACACGCCGGACGCGGCCGCGGCGCGGCAGAAGTCGGCAAAGTCGCGAGGCGCGCGGCCAAGCGCCTTTTGCACACCGTCTCCGAGCGACTCGTTACGACCGTCAAGCACTTCCTTGCAGAGGTCGGTGAGCATGTCGGCGAACTCGGACCCGGCGTTCTCGGTGAGGGCGGCGCGAAACTGCTCCACCGAGACCGCGGCGTACTGGATGTCGCGACCCGCGGCTTTCGATATCTCGGCGGCGGCCTCGGCGAAGCTCAGCAGACGCGGTCCGGTAAGCTCGTAGAGCCGACCGGCATGACGGTCGTCGGTGAGCGCGGCGACCGCAACATCGGCGATGTCGTCGGCATCGACAAAGGGCTCGCGCACCTCGCCGGCCGGCAGCGCGACCACGCCGTCGAGCACGGGCTCGAGCAGGTGACCTTCGTTGAAGTTCTGCGAGAACCAGCTCGCGCGAATCAGCGTAAAGCTCACGCCGCAGGCGCGGACGATGTTCTCGCAGCGCTGCGCATTGACCTCGCCCCGCCCCGAGAGCAACACCAGCCGCTTGACGCCCGCCTTGGCCGCGCAGGACGTCAGCTCTTCGACCGCCGCCGGCGCACTGGGCACGGCGAGGTCCGGGAAGAACGAGATGTAGGCGGCCTCGACGCCGCGCAGCGCCTCCGGCCAGGTTGAAGGCTTCTCCCAGTCGAAGGGCGGTTCGGATTGCCGCGAGCCCTCCCTGACTGCGTGGCCTAGCTCCGAGAGCCGCTGGACGATTCGTCGACCGGTCTTTCCAGTGGAACCGATGACGAGGATGGGTGATTTCCGCATGAGTTCATGGCTCCTTGTTTGGGCGTTGAGGTCGTCCCGGTTCTCCAAAGGCGACCGACATTCTTTGGACGATGTTGTCGGTCCGCAATTGGGAACAGCTGACCGTCGACTGCGGCTGGCCGCAGGAGAGATACATCGAGACGCTCAAGTCATTGGCGCGGCGAATCTTCGTGGCGGACGGACCCTAGCCCGCGATTGTGCGCCCCGGCGCCGGTGGATAGGATACCGGCCGCTTTCGCGATCGAAACGGGGGGCGACGCGGCTCATGGATCTGACCGAGCACATCCGTACGATTCCGGATTTTCCCAAGCCGGGCATCCGGTTCTACGACATCTCGACCCTGCTCATGCACGCCGGCGCCTGGCAGGCGACCGTGCAGCGGCTGGCCGACGCGATCAAGCCGCACAAGCCGGACCTGCTGGCCGGCATCGAGTCGCGCGGCTTCCTGGTCGCCGCGCCGCTGGCGCTGGAGCTCGGCCTCGGCTTCGTCATGGTGCGCAAGGAAGGCAAGCTGCCCGGCGCCACCGTGCCCTACACCTACGACCTGGAGTACGGCACCGACACCATCGAGATCCAGGCCGACGCGGTCGAGCCCGGCCAGCGCATCGTTCTGCTCGACGACCTGCTGGCGACCGGCGGCACCCTGAACGCGGCCGTGCAGCTGTTCCGCAACTGCGGCGCCGACGTGCGGGCGGCCGCCTGCATCATCGAGCTGACCTTCCTGAACGGCCGCGACAAGCTCGACATCCCGATCACGACGCTCATTTCCTACGACGAGTGAGTCGAAGCAGGCCCCTGGCCGGCCTTAGCAGTTCCACGCCAGAGCTTGTCATGGTCGGACTTGATCCGGCCATCCAGGAGTCGCGGGCCCTGAACGTTGTCCTGGATCGCCGGGTCAAGCCCGGCGATGACAAAGAGGGTTTTGCCAATACTTCGATATCATGCACTTCATTTCGGCCCGGCCCTTACCGCAAACGCAAGCCCGCGAGCCTGCCGGACTCGCCCGGCCCATCCGCGCCCGGCCCGCCGGCGACCTCGAGCAGGAGCTTGCGGCGCACCGCCTCGGCGAAGCTGGCGTCGCCGTCGGCGGTGATGACGAAGCTGCCCGGACCGCCGATGATCAGCTCGGCGAAGGCGGCCTCGAGGTCGTAGTCGACCGGCCGGCCGTCGCAGCTGCGGCAGAGCACCGCCAGGCCGTTGATCGTGATGCCGGCGCCCAGGATCGCGGCCCGCGCCTGATAGATCGGCACGCCGCCGAAGCTGTAGGCGCTGTCGCCCGAGAAGTCGATCACCTGCCGGGTGCTCTCGATCGCGTTCGAGGCGATCAGCGCATGGCCCGCCGCGAGCGCGCTGCCGATGGCGTTGGGACCGAAGGCGAGCCGCGGCGCCGCCATCAAGTCCTTGGCGAAGGCGGCGGCGGCGCCGGCGCCGTCGACGATCGTCCAGGGCACCACGACTTCTTGAGACGTTTCGTCGCCCCATTCGACGTAGGTCACCGCGATCTTCCGCTCGTAGCCCGAGCCGATGGCGGCCAGGATCTCGGGATGGGTGATGGCCTCGGCATAGCCCCGGCGCTGCAGCCGGATCTCGCCGTCGTCGATCGACCTGGACGCGTCCGCCAGGAACACCAGCTCGAGATCGACCCGCTCGGCGGCCGCCGCACCGCCGGCCGCGAGGCCCATGAGAACGATCAGCGTCACGAACACCCGATGCATCGCAACCTCCCCGCACCGTCAGATCCTCAATCATTGATCGAAACCGGTTCGACCTCAAGGGCCGAGGGCCCGCCGCGGCGAAACCTCCGGGGCCTGGCGGCAGCCTCTTCGTGGTCCCGGCCCCATGGCCACCCCTTCGTCCGGGCGGTACACTCCGCCCAGCCAGATCGAAAACGGGAGGCGCGAATGCGCTTGGGCACCATAGCGATCCTCAGCCCGGGGGACATGGGAAGCGGCGTCGGCGGGGCGCTCGCCGGCCGGGGCCTCGACGTCGTCACCTGCCTTGCCGGGCGCAGCGACGCGACACGGGCACGGGCCGCGCGGACCGGATTCCGCGAGCTGCCCGACCTGGAGACCCTGGTGTCCGAATCCGACCTCGTGCTGTCGATCCTGCCGCCCGACGCCGCGCCGCGGATCGCGCGCGAGGTGGCCGCGGCCATGGGCCGGACCGGCACGGCGCCGCCCTACGCCGACTGCAACGCGGTCTCGCCGGAAACCACCCGGGCGATCGCCGGGACGCTGAGCGCCGCCGGCGCCGATTTCATCGACGGCGGCATCGTCGGCGCCGCGCCCGGCAAGTCGGACCGGCCGACGCGCATCTACGTCAGCGGGCCGGGCGCGGAGGTCATGGCCGCGCTCGACGGCAACGGCATCGACCTCCGCGTCTGCGGGGCGGAGATCGGCCGCGCCTCGGCGCTGAAGATGTGCTACGCCGCGGTCTCCAAGGGCACGAATACCCTGCACACCGCGGCGCTGATCGCCGCCGAGGCGCTCGGCGTCGGCGAGACCCTGCGCGCGGAGTTCGCCTACAGCATGCCCGCCGCCTACCAGCGCATGCGGGCCATGGTCCCCCGTCTGCCCGCGGACGCGGCGCGCTGGATCCGCGAGATGGAGGAGATCGCCGAGACCTTCGAGTCCGTCGGCGTGACGCCGCGGTTTCACCTCGGCGCGCGCGACGTCTTCGAGCTGCTCGCCGCGACCCCCTTCGCCGCCGAGACCCGCGAGACCCTCGACCAGAGCCGCACCCTGGAACAGTCGCTCGAGGTTTACCTCGCCCACCTGCCCGACCGCGACGCCGCCGAGTGAGCAGAAAGAACCGGGCCCCCTAGAAGTGACAGACGGAGGAGTGAATGAAAGCGGTGCAGATGGATAGCTATGGCGGCCCCGAAGTGCTGCAGTACCGCGATGCGCCGGATCCGGTCGCCGGGCCCGGCGAGATCGTCGTCGACATTCATGCGGCCAGCGTCAATCCGGTCGACTGGAAGGTACGGGACGGCCTGCGCAAGGACAGCGCCCCGGTGTCCTTCCCGCATATCCTGGGGCGCGACTTCTCCGGCGTGGTGCGCGAGGCCGGGCCGGACGTCGACGCGTTCTCCCCGGGCGACAAGGTCTTCGCGGTGACGGACCAGGGCCAGGAGGGCACCTATGCCGAGGCAATCGCGATCAAGGCCGCGCTCGCCGCGAAAAAGCCCGCCGGGCTGTCGCATGCCGAGGCCGCCGCGCTTGCGCTGATCGGCCTGACCGCGCTGGTCTCCCTCGAGGACGTCGCAAAGCTCGCGTCCGGAGAGACCGTGCTGATCCATGCCGGCGCCGGCGGCGTCGGCGGCTTCGCCGTGCAATATGCCAAGCATGTCGGCGCCCGGGTGTTCGCGACGGCCAGCGCGCGCAACCGCGGCTACGTGCTGGGCCTCGGCGCCGACGAGGTGATCGACTACACGCGCCAGGACTTCACGCAAGCCGTGCCGCCCTGCGACGTCGTCTTCGACACGCTGGGCGGCGAGGTGCACCGGCGCTCCTTCTCCGTGCTGCGGCCGGGAGGGCGCCTGGTCCACATCGCCGCGGCGCCCGCCGGCTTCGTCCCGCCGCGCGGCGACGTGACCGTCGTGCGCCCGAACGTGGCCCGCGACCGCCTGCACCTCGAACGGATCGTGGAGCTCTTCGAAACCGGCGCCCTGCGCCCGCCGGAGATCGAGCACATGCCGCTCGCCGCGGCCGCCGCCGCCCAGGAGCTCAGCAAGACCGGGCACGTCCGCGGCAAGATCGTCCTCGACGTGCGCTGAGCCCCGAAAGCAAAAAAGGGAAAAAAAGGGGACATTCTACTTTTCGGAAAAGTTGAATGTCCCCTTTTCTTGCTTTCGGGGCGGCGCCAAGTCCGGGCAAATAGAGGTCCCTTAAGAACGCCGGCTGGCCGCCTGCCAGAAGCGTTCCAGGTTCTCGATCAGCTGTGGGCTGAAGTGGCAGGTGGCCTGGGCCTTGGCATAAAACGCCATGTAGCGCCGGAACAGGTCCAAGGGCTCCTGCCCGATCCTGAAGGCGCGCCGGTTGGCGGCCGCGCTGACCAGGCCCGACTGCAGGAAGCGCGCCACGACCCCCTCCACCGCCTCGTCCATGCGCTCGGGATCGACGATCTCGTCGCAGAGCAGGCGGCCGGCCTCCGAGTCGCAGTCGATACGGCGCTCGTACTGGATCGCCTGGCGGGCGACCCGGTCGCCCACGAAGCGCCAGAGTCTGAGGTTCGCGGCGCCCGGGATGATCCCTTCCTTGCGCGCGGGCAGGGTCATGTAGGCGCCCTTGGCCCCGACCACATAGTCGCTGACGAGCAGAAGCTGGCAGCCGCCGCCGATCGCAAAGCCGTCCACGGCCGCGACCCAGGGCTTCTCGACGGTCTCGCCGAGCACTTCCTCGGGGGTGACTTCGGGCCTGGCGAGGCCGCGGAAGATCTTGTTGACCGCCCCCAGATCCCGCGTCAGGTACCACAGGAACGAGATCTTGCCCTGGTAGAGGTGGGTCAGGTTGATGCCCGAGCCGAAGATCCGCCGGCCGGCGTACTTCGGGTGGTCGACGCTCCCGCCGCGCAGGACGCAGATCGCGCTTTCGGGATCGAGCAGGCAGAGGTCGAGCGCGATCTCGAGACTGTCGCTCGTCGTCTCGTCCTCGGCGTTGAGATACCTGGGGTTCCGCGTCTCGGCGATCGACGCGCCGCCGCGCCGGATGGCGGTGGCCGTGCCCAGATCGATCCGGCCGTGGTCGAGAAAATGGTCCAGGCGCTCCAGCGACTCCTCCCGCGGCAGCAGCATGGCGTGACAGAGGTGCAGGCCCGCCTCGGGATCGGCTAGGACGCGGTTGAGGAAGATCCCCTGGTCGATCTCGAAGCCCTCCTTGTCCTTCTGCGGGTGCTCGGAATCGCGCGCCACCTGGGCGCGGGTCGGGACCAGGCCGGGGACGAGCTCGGCCGCCGCGTAGGCCAAGGGCTCCACCCGCACGAACTTCGACCGGCCGCCGGTCAGGCGGGCGTAGACCTCCGCGGCGTGCTTTTCGAGGAACCGCCCGCGGACCTCCCGGCCGAGGTCCAGGATCCGCCGCGCCGTCTCCTGCTCTCCCTCGCCGCGCCGCGCCTTGGCCGGCAGGCGCTCGAGGAGCGCCTCTCCCCGCCGCCAGAAGTCGGCGAAGGCCTCGGCGTCGGCGTCGAAGTCCGCGCCGGCGGCGGGCGCGCTGTCGGCCCAGGCCGCGACGGGCCCGGGCAAGCCTTCGGCGGCGGCCTTTGCCAAGGCGGCCGCTTCACCCTTGTCGTCCGGCATGGCGGTTGCTCCTCCGTTTCATATGTCCCGTTACCGGGGTGATCGATACTGCAGAGCCCGGCGGGCCGCAATGCGCCTTTGACCCCCGAACCCTTTGCCGAAACCGCCGGGAGGTGACAACATGCGCCTCGAGACCGCGACCCGTCCAGAAACGCCCCTTCCATAGGAGCCGTCGCATGAGCACCTTCGCCCTCGTCGTCGAGCTGGAGCTGAAGCTCGGTCAGAAGGACGCGTTCCTGGCGCGCGCCCGCAAGCATCGCGACGCCGTGCTGGCGCAGGAAGCGGGCTGCCAACGCTTCGACCTGCTGAACCCGGAGGAAAACGGCGACACGGTTCTCCTCTACGAGGTGTATGCCGACCAGGCGGCGCTCGATGCGCATTTCGAGACCCCCTACATGAAGCAGTACCTCGAGGACACCGGGCCCATGGTCGCCAGCCGCGTGCGCCGGCTCTGCACGCTGGCGAACGATTGAGCGCCGGGCGCGGCCCAAGGGGGTGGAGATGCAGGATACGCTAGGCGCCTTCGTGCCCGGCACCGACGTCCGGCGCCCGGGTGCCGCCGAGGGGCCGCTTGAGGGCCTGACCTTCGCGGCCAAGGACATCTACGACATCGAAGGCGAGGTCACCGGCTGCGGCAACCCGGACTGGGCGCGCACCCACGGACCGGCGGCGGCGACGGCGCCGGCCGTGCAGGCCCTGCTCGACGCCGGGGCGGAGCTCGCCGGCAAGACGATCACCGACGAGCTGGCCTACTCCCTGAACGGCCAGAACTTCCACTACGGCACGCCGACCAACGCGAATGCGCCGGGCCGCATCCCCGGCGGCTCGTCCAGCGGCTCGGCCAGCGCCGTGGCCGGCGGCCTCGTCGACCTGGCGCTGGGCTCGGACACCGGCGGCTCGATCCGGGTGCCCGGCAGCTATTGCGGGCTCTTCGGCCTGCGCCCGACCCACGGGCGGATTCCGCTCGAGGGCATCATGCCGCTCGCGCCCTCCTTCGACACGGTCGGCTGGTTCGCGCGCGACGCGGCGCTGCTGCGCCGGGCCGGCGAGGTGCTGTTCAGGGAGGCGGCCGGGGACGCGGCGGCGCCCGGGCCGCTGCTGATCGCGGAAGACGCGTTCGACCTGGCCGAGCCCGCGGCGGAAGAGCTGCTCGGGCCCCATATCGGGCGCCTGGTGACACGGCTCGGCCGGGTCGAGCCGGTGACCGTGGGCGAGCCCGGCGGCGGCCTGGGCGCCTGGATGACCCGGTTCAGGGCCCTGCAGGCGCGCGAGATCTGGGCGACCCACGGCGCCTGGATCACAGAGACCAAGCCGCGTTTCGGGCCCGAGATCGCCGAGCGCTTCGCCTGGGTCCGGACGATCTCCGACGCGGAGGCCGAGGCCGCCAAGCCGGAGCGCGAGGCCTTCGCCGAACGCATCGCCGCGGTGCTCGGGGGCGAGGCGCTGCTCTGCCTGCCCTCGGCCCCGGGCATCGCGCCACGCACCGATGCCTCGGCCGAGACGCTGGTCGACCATCGCACCCGTACGCTCAGCCTGACCTGCATCGCCGCGCTGGCGCGCCTGCCGCAGATCACCCTGCCGCTCGCCCAGCTCGACGGCTGCCCGCTCGGCCTGTCGCTGGTCGGCCCGCCCGGCAGCGACCTCACCCTGCTCGCCTTCGCCGAGGCCTTCACGCGCGAGGCGGACACCGGCCCGGGGTTCTAAGGAGTCCTTGCGCGCCCTCCATCCTTCGAGACGCGCCCTTCGGGCGCTCAGGAAGAGGTTATGCTAAAAGAATCAGTAGGACACCTCATGCCGAGGCCCGAAGGGCCGTCTCGAAGCAGGCTGACGGGCTCGCAGCTCCCTGCGCCTCGTAGAGCATTCCGCGACTGCCGGAAGGCGGGGAGGTTTCGGGTCGAACCCGCGTATCACCGGTCATGCGACTGAGCGTCACCAGGGAGATCGCCATGACCGTCTTTCGCCCCGGGCCGGCCGCGCTGGCCGTCCTCTTGGCCGTCCTGCTCGCCGCCCTGTTCTCCGCGGGGGCCGCCGCCGACCACCTGGAACCGGCGCGCGAGGAAGACCGCCGCCTTTCCGTCTCCATCCCGGTCGATGCCATGCCGCCGGTCAACCGGGCCGCCTATATCGCCGGCATCCGCGAGGAGCTGGCGGCCCACGGCTACGACCGAGGGCCCTTGGACGCGGCGATCCGGGCCTACCAGCACGACGCCGGCCTGCGGGTCGACGGCGTGGCGACCAAGCAGCTGCTCGACCACCTCAAGTTCGTCCTGCCCAAGGTCTATGCCGCGCGGGCGCCGACCGGCCGACCGGCGCCCTTCCACGAGACGCCCCAATCGGCCGTACCCCTGACGCCGCAGCCCGGGACCGGACGAGTCTTTTGGCCGGACGAGGTGACCTCGGAGCCCCTGCCCGACCTGCCGCCCGAGGCCCTGCCTGGCGCCCTGCCCGACGAAGCGACCGCGGCGCCGCTGCCCGACGCCCCCGGCGCGCCGCCGCCGCCGGCCGGGACGGAGCAGACCAGGACGATCGGCGGCGTGGTCTCGCAGGTGCAGGCGGCGCTCAAGCGGCGCGGCTACTACGCCGGGCGCATCAGCGGCAGGTTCGATCCCGAAACCAGCGCGGCCGTGCGCCGCTTCCAGGAGGACCAGGACCTGCCGGTCGACGGCGTGATCAACACCACGCTGCTGAACACCCTGGAGGAGACGCCGCCGCGCAGCGAGGCCCCCACGCCGCTCCACGACGAGAATGGCGGGGGCGGCGAGAGCGGCGAGACCGGCAATCTATGAGTTTCGCGGAGACGCGGCCGGACTCTCGACCGGATGTCACTGCGCCGCGGTGTGGGTCGAGGGATAGATGAAGCCGTAGGCCGGGTAGACGCTTTTGCCCAGCACCTTGCCGGGGGTGTACCAGACGCGCACCGCCGACCAGTCGTTCTTGGGCGAGACGTCGCGGATCGGCGTATCCACGTGGATCTGCCCGCGGTTCAGCCAATTCGCATGGCTGGCGACGATCTCGCGGTCGCTGACGATTTGGGTGACGACGGCCAGGTGGCCGCGGCTGCGGCCCTTGCGCCTGAGCACCAGCACCGACCCGACCGCCGGCCTCTGGCCCCTCTGGTAGCGGCCCTTGGCCTGGTCCCACCAGGTCCAGGCGTCGCCGCGGATCTCCAGGTGGGAGAGCTGGCGCGCATAGGGCACGCATTGCAGCCGGCGCCGCGGCGTGACGATGCGCGGGCGCGCGCGGCTGGCCTGGCTCGTCTGGGCATGGGAGGCGCTCTGAACGAAGCCCTGCGGGGCGGGCGCCGGAGGCATGGCCTGCTCGGCGCCCGGCCCCGCGCAGGCCGCCAGGGCCAGGCCGACCAGCAGGGCGGGCGCGAACTGCCACGCCCCGCGGAGGGCCGGCCGCGGGCGGCCGAACGGGCTCTGTTTCTGCCTGAAAACTGCGTCCAAAATCCTGCTCCCGCGACGGGTCGCACCGGTCCTGAACGCCATTCTTGGGGGGCCGCGTTAACAAGGCGTTACCGGCCGGCGAGCGCGCCTGTGACAAATAGGCGGCGCTTGGAACTCGGGGTCGCCCATAAGCCGCACGGACGAGAACCGACTCGGTTCCACCACCAAGGCACAAAGGTCTTGGGTTGCGCGCGTCGCGCGGCAAAAATGGGGGCATCTCCCTGGTGGTCTTCGTGTCTTAGTGTCTGAGTGGCGAGATCGAGTTGGTTCCTCTGTGTCTCCGCCCTGGGGACCCGGGCGCCCAAGGGCGATTAACCTCGCGATAAGGGGAGCCGGGGTATGGGAGGGCTTCCGCGGAACGACACGGTGGCGACGATGACGGCAGCACGAACTCTGGGCGCGGCGCTGGCCGCGGCATGGCTGGGCGCCTGCGCGCCGCTCGCCTCCGACCCCGCGCCGCAGACCGCGGCCCACTCCCAACGGGCCGGCGTCCCCCGCGGCGCCGAGGTCGGCATCGCCTCGTGGTACGGGCCCGGCTTCCACGGCCGGCGGACCGCGAGCGGCCAGCGCTACGACATGCACGCCATGACCGCGGCCCACAAGACCCTGCCCTTCGGCACCCGGGTGCGGGTCACGAATCTGGCGAACCGCCGCTCCGTCGTGCTGACCATCAACGACCGCGGCCCCTTCGTGGCCGGCCGGATCGTCGACGTCTCGAAACGCGCCGCCCAGACCCTCGGCTTCGAGCGCCAGGGCAAGGCCAGAGTCAGCCTGGAGGTGCTCGGGCGCGGCGGCTGAGCCGGAGCGGCGCTGGGTCGGGGTCCCTGCCGGCGCGCCTTCCGCCTCGACCAGGACCCTCTCGACCTGTTCCGCCGCACCGTCGCCTTCTACGCCAAGGCCCGGGCCCGCTGCCGCTTCAGCGCCCGGTCGATCGATACTCGCAAGCGCTTCTGGCAAGCCTCCGAGAAAACGGGAAAATGGGGACAGTCCCCATTTTCCGAAACCCTACCAAACCACACCCATACCTCACCCCAACTCCCGAACCTGCTTCGCCCAGTCCTTCATCCGGGCCCTCAGCTCGCGCCGCTCGGCCTTGGCGGCGGCGCGGTAGAAGCCGTGCTTCAGCGCGTTCACGTTGCCGGGCCGGGCGCCAGAGCGCTTGGCCCCGCCGTGCATCCGGCAGCGCCGCTTGGCCCGCACCGCCGGGGCCCGACAGGGCGCGCCGGAGCGCGTGCGGGCGCCGCAGCGCGGGCTCGAATGCATGGCCGGGGCCGTTGTCATCGCATCACCCAAGAGTTTTCACCACAGAGACGCAGAGACACAGAGGAACCAACTTTGGAACCACGAAGGTTCAGGCGGAGCGTGGCGCCAGTGGCGCCGCGTAAGTCGCGCGAACGAGGCACGAAGAGAGGGGTTTTCGCGCGCTCTGCGCGCAAACCAAATTCTCTTGTTGTTCCTCCGTGCCTCTGCGCACCTGTGGTAAAATCTGGTTGTTTTTCAACAACTCACGCCAGGCTTCTCTCCGGGAGAGTCCGCCTTAACCCATTGAAATTACGCGACTATTTGCTGTGCATGGGCTCGTTTGCCCACACCTGCGCCGGCGCCCTTACGTGTCGGTCTCTTCCAGCTCCGGGTCGGGCGGCGGCGCGCTTTTGCGGCGCTTGCGGCGGATGATGATGTCGCCGTCGTCGGTCACCTCCGGCGGCTCGTACTGCGGGATCATCTCGATGAAGAGCTCGAGCGCCTTCAGGAGGCGCTCCATGCCCTCGCGGGCCAGCTCCTCGGGCGTCTCCTTCGGGGGCTCGGCGGCGGCCAAGGCGGGCGGCGGCCCGGCCAGGGCGAGGCCGAGCAGCAGGGCGGCGGCTACCAGCTTCTTACGCATGATCTGACGGCTCCTCCGGATTTCCGCGCGCGAGGCGGTAGTCCTAACCGCCAATCTTGGCCGGAATCGGGCAGGATCGGGGCCAGCGCGACCAGCAGGCTCTGGAAGCAGTCGGACGGGACCGGCACGCCGCCGGCATCCCGTGGTCGGCCATCGCTTCGAGTGCCTCGCGTTAACGGTGCAAAAGGGATTTCGTGCTGTTGTAGGCGGCCGGCGCCGGAGCGCCGGGTTTCTCACGGCATCGAATCCCAAGGGGGACATGCAATGAAAAGCGCAGGCTCGACCCTACTGATTTTCGGTATCGGCACCATCCTGCTGAACATCTTCGGCTACGAGTTCGGCCTCCTGTCTTGGATCGACAACTGGGGCGAGACCGTGGGCTGGGTCATCCGCGGCGCGATGATCGTCGTCGGCGCCGTCCTGTTCCTGCTCGGCTACAAGTCGGAGCAGGCAGAGGGCGAACCGGCGACCGAATGACCTGCTAGCCGTTCCTCGAACGCCGGGCGGGCCGCGCCGCGGGCTCGTAGCGCCGCAGCCGCCCGGCGTCGAAGAAGGCCGAGCGCGCGATCCGGTTGTCCTCGCGCACCACGGCGCAGCCGGGCACCGGGCCGTGCTTCGCCAGGTGCCGGCGGTAGGACTTCAACCCGGCGCATTCGTAGGCGTTGCACAGGTCCGCGCGCAGCTCGCGCGGCAGGGTGCAGCCACGTGCGCCCTGATAGACGCAGGCATCCTCGAAGCTCTCCTCCGGCAGGTAGGCCAGGTAGGCCGCGACCGCCTGTTCGGGCGTCTCGTCCGGGTGCGCCGCCAGGTAGCGGGCGAGGCGTAGGCCGCCCAGGAAGGCGTGCTCCCGGCCGTGCCTGCAGCAAGTGCCGCGGCAGGCCGCACAGGCCCGGCCGAGCAGCCGGGTCTCCGCCTCGGGCAGCGGGGCCGAGCCGCCCTCCCCTTCCGCCACCTCGGCCGGCCCTTCGGGCGCCGGCACGGCCTCGCCTTCACCGCGGGCGGCGGCAGCCGCGGCGCGCCGCAGGTGGGCGCGGAACTTGCGCTTGCGCGGGGCCGGCAGCGGCACGACGGGGCGCTCGCTGCGCGGCACCACGAAGAGGGCATAGTCCGCCGGCCGGTCGATGCCCAGGGCCGCCGCGGCCTCGGCGCGGTGCGCCTCGAGGGCGCGCCCGAGCGCCTGCTCGCGGCAGCGCCAGCCGTCGCAGCTACGGCCCCGCGCCCGCTGGTGCAGCGTGAGCCGGGTGCCGCAGACGATGCAGTGCGTATCCATCAGGGTCATGGCGCACCTCAGTGCCGCCCGAGAGCCTAGCCGAAACGCCGCAGCCCGTCATCAACCGGGCGCGCTCGACAGCGCGCGCGCAACATGGCAGGAAGGTGGTCGCGAAAGAGAGTGTCCCGGCACCTGTGAGGCCCTATGACCGGCGATCCCGCCCTGCTTACCGCCACCGAGCTCCTGACGCGCTTCCGCGACGGGTCCCTCTCGCCGGTCGAGGCGGCCCAGGCCGCGCTCGCGCGCATCGAGTCGCACAACGACGCGCTCAACGCGTTCTGCCTGGTCGACGCGGAGCAGGCGCTGGAAGAGGCGCGCCGGTCGGAGGAGCGCTGGCGCATCAAGGCCCCCAAGGGCCGGCTCGACGGCGTAACGGCCAGCATCAAGGACCTGCTGCTGACCCGCGGCTGGCCGACCCTGCGCGGCTCCAAGGCGCTCGACCCGGACCAGCCCTGGGACGAGGACGCCCCGGCGGTCGCGCGCCTGAGGGAGCACGGCGCGGTCCTGCTGGGCAAGACCACGACGCCGGAGTTCGGCTGGAAGGGGGTGACCGACAGCCCCCTGACCGGCGTCACGCGCAATCCCTGGGACCCGTCGCGCACGCCGGGCGGCTCGAGCGGCGGGGCAGCCGCCGCGGTCGCGACGGGCATGGGCGCACTCGCCATCGGCACGGACGGCGGCGGCTCGATCCGCATCCCGGCGGGCTTTACCGGCATCTTCGGCCTCAAGCCAAGCTTCGGGCGCGTGCCGGCCTATCCCTTGAGCCCCTTCGGCACCGTGTCGCACCTGGGCCCGATGACCCGCAGCGTGGCGGACGCGGCGCTGATGCTGACCGTGCTGGCCGAGCCGGACCCGCGCGACTGGTACGCCCTGCCCGCCGAGGGCACCGACTACACCAACGGTCTGGAGGGCGGGGTCGAAGGCCTCAAGATCGCCTTCAGCCCGACCCTGGGCGGCCACCGGGTCGACCCCGAGATCGCCGCCCTGGTCGCCGCGGCGGCCAAGCGCTTCGCGGAGCTGGGCGCGGTGGTCGAGGAGGCGGAGCCGGATTTGCCGGGCTGCGCCGAGGCCTTCCGCATCCATTGGTACGCCGGCGCGGCCAACCTGCTCGGCGGGTTCAGCGCGGCGCAGAAGGCGCGGATGGACCCGAGCCTGGTCGAGATCGCCGCCGAGGGGGCGGGCTATTCCCTGCTGGACTATCTGGCCGCGGTCAAGGCGCGCGAGGCGATCGGAGTCGCCATGAACCGTTTCCACGAGCGCTACGACCTCTTGCTGACGCCGAGCCTGCCGATCCCGGCCTTCGCGGCCGGCCTGGAGCAGCCGCCGGAGGACGAAGAGGGCCGCTGGGTCGACTGGACCCCCTTCACCTATCCCTTCAACCTGTCGCGCCAGCCGGCCGCCAGCGTGCCCTGCGGCCTGACCGCCGCCGGTCTGCCGGCGGGTCTGCAGATCGTTGGCCCGCTCTATGCCGACGCCCTGGTGCTGCGTGCCGCCCGGGCCTATGAGAGCGCCGCGCCCTTCGTCCTGCCGCCGCTCTGAGAGCGGAAGGGCCCGCGCGCCCCCGACCGGATTGACCCGGCGCCCGAAAAGGTGTCCGATGACGTCAATGCCGATTGATCTGTATTTCCGGATCGGGGAGAGGACGCCATGGCAGAACAAACCGTACGCGAGGCGGTCGGGGTGTTCCACGACGAGGCATCCCTGCAGGAGGCGGCCGACGAGCTGCTGATCGCCGGCTTCGACCGGTCGCACTTGAGCCTCCTGGCCGGCGACAAGACGGTCGAAAAGGAGCTTGGTCACAAATATGCGAAGGTGTCGGAGATCGAGGACGATCCCGCCGTTCCCTACCTGGCCTACATCGGGTCGGACTCGCGCACGGAGGCGAAAGGGGCCGTCATCGGCGGCCTGGCCTACGTGGGCGCGATCGGCACGGTGGGCCTGATCGTCGCCTCGGGCGGCACGGTCGCCGCCGCGCTGGTCGGGGCGGCCGTGGCCGGCGGTGCCGGCGGGCTGGTCGGGGCGACACTGTCCGGCTTCATCGATTCGCACCACGCCCATTACCTGCAGGAGCAGCTCGACCGGGGCGGCCTGCTGCTGTGGGTCCGGACCTCCGACGCCCTGCACGAGCATCGGGCGGTCGATATCCTCAAGCGCCACTCGGCCGACGACGTGCACGTGCACGACCTGCCCGACCTGGCGTTCGAGGTGAAGGGCGGCGTGTCCCACGACACGAGCTTCATGAACCGGCTGCGTATGTAGCGGCTGATACCGCGGTTTACGAGTGCGCAGAGATCCAGGCCCGTCCGAGCCAGGTCCGGTGACCCGGATCCATCGGAGCCGCTGAGCGGGCGTTCTTCGGCAAGGCGCCCGCATATAGGTATTATATGCTATTTTATTCATTTTAACTGCGGATTAAGCGCGTTGCCCGATATTGTTTTGTAAGAGCATTGTCGGCACGGGATGGGGGCGCCGACGAGCAGGGGCCATCGTCACGCCAATGCCGGAGAAGCAGGCCAGCAATGTCTCGTCGATGCAGGTGCACTACGAGCGCCTTCTGAAGGAGCCTTCCGCCACGGCCCGCGCGGAGACCGCCGCCAGCGTGGCCGGCGCGTTCGCGGGCGAGCGATTGAGCGAGCGGGAGCGTAAGATCTCCCTCGACATCCTCAAGGTCATGGCCCGCGACGTCGAACGGCAGGTGCGCGAGGCTCTTTCGGAGCACGTCAAGAGCAGCCCGTTGCTGCCACCCTCGATCGCACGCGTTCTGGCCGCCGACGTCGAGTCCGTGGCCTTGCCGATCATCCAGTATTCCAGCGTGCTCAGCGAAGAGGATCTCATCTCGATCGTGGGCGAGCGCAGCGAAGCCAAGCAGACCGCGGTCGCCAGGAGGGCCGGCCTGACTCCGGACGTGTCCGAGGCGCTTGTCGACAACGGCAACGAGCGGGTCGTAGGCGCCCTCCTGTCCAACCACGAAGCCGAAATCTCCGACCGGGCCCTGCTCAAGGTGGTGTCGGGCTTCGCGGACTCGAGCGAAATCCAGGCGCTCATGGTGGAGCGGCCGACCCTGTCGCTGACCGTTTGCGAGCCCTTGATTTGCCGTATTTCCGAGACCCTGCGGGAGCGACTTATCAGCCGGCACCAACTGCCACGAGAGGTGGCCGACCAGTTGCTCCTTCTCGGTCGGGACAGGGAGTCGACGGCGGAGCCGGCGGCCTACTCTCCGACCGCGGAGGTCGAGCGCCTCGTGGCCCGCCTGCATGACCGCAACGCCCTTGCCCCGACCCTCCTCCTGCGCGCGGTCTGCGTCGTCGACCTGAACTTCTTCCAGGCCGCCATGGCGGCCATGGCGGGCATCCCCTTCGAGAACGCGGGCGCCCTGATCTTCGACGAGAGTCCCGCCGGGTTCAAGGCGATCTACGGCGCGTCCGGCCTGCCCCGCGACCTTTTCAAAGCCTTCAGCACGGCGTTGGACGTCATCAAGGAGGCGAGACGAAAACAGCGGGCCGAGCCGCCTCTGGAGATCACGGAACGGATCCTCGCCCGCCTGCGTCCCCAGGGCGATCCTCTCTGTCCCAAGAGCCTCGATCATACGCTCGACTACCTCTCGCGCCTCCTCGCCAAGCGGTCCCAGCGAGCACCCCGGCGCCTCGCCTGAGGCCATCGGCCGCCCTCGGCCAAAACCCTGGCGAGACGGTCGGTCGACACCAAAAAATGGTTTTTTAACAGCATGTTAACAATACATTTAAACGCGAATTTAAGGCGATTCGTCGGAAAATGGTTAGCGTAGGGATTACCGGGGAATTCGGCGGCCTCGCTCACCCGCAAGGGTCGCCAACAAAAAAATGCCAAAACGAAAGACCGCCAAGTCAACGCTCAAACAAGTCCGGTCGCCAAGACCGTCGGCGCGGTCCACGAACGGCGTAAAAGCATCGAACAGTACCCGCGCGCGCAGCGACCAGACGGCCACACCCGGCACCGATGTCCTGGACATTCTGACCCAAGACGTCGAGCGGCAAACCCGGATCACGGCGGACCTCTCGAGCGGCAAGCTGAGCGACGAGGAGCGTCGGATCGGGGTCGAGATCCTGGACGTCATGGCGCGCGACGTCGAGCGTCAGGTCCGCGAGGCGCTCTCGGAACACGTCAGGATGAGCCCCTTCCTGCCACCCTCGATCGCCGCCACTCTGGCCGAGGACGTCGGCCCGCATGCCCTGCCGGTCATTCAGCATTCCGGCGTGCTGAGCGACCAGGACCTCATCGCCATCGTGTGCGGAAGCGGCGAAGACAAGCAGATCGCGGTCGCCCAACGGGACTCCGTCGCTCCCGAGGTCGCGGAGGCGCTGGTCGAGACCGGAAACGAAAGGGTCGTGGGGACCCTGTTGTCCAACCACGGCGCGGACATCGCCGAGCGCTCCCTGCTCAGAATCCTCAAGGAATTCGGGGAATCGGGCGACATCCAGGCCCTCATCGTCGAGCGTCTGGCCTTGCCGCTGTCGCTATCTGAGGAACTGATCGCACGTATTTCCCACGCACTGTGCGAACATTTGGTCACATGCCATCGGTTGCCGCGCGAAATGGCGGACGAATTGGCGATGCACGGTCGCGAGAGGGCCCTGACGCAGGCCATGACCGCGGAATCCCGCAGCTCGGAGATCGAGCGCTTGGCCACCGTCCTGCATGCCAAGAATGCCCTCTCGCCGACCCTGATCCTGCGCGCGCTCTGCGCCGGCAACCTGAACTTCTTCCAAGCCGCCATGGCGGCCCGCGCCGGCATTGCCGTATCCGTGGTCGGCCCCCTGATATTCGACCGCGGGCGCGACGGCCTCGAGGAGCTCTACCGGCGGGCCGACCTGCCGAGCGAGCTGTTCGTCGCATTCCGGTCGGCCGTCGACGTCGTCAATGAAACCAACTCCGACGACCGCGAATACCGGCCTCTGGAAGTCACCGAGCGGATCATCGGCCGGCTCAAACTGGAATACGACAGCGTCTGTCCCGAGGGCCTCGAGCATACTCTCAGCCAACTCTCCCGCTTCGTCATCGGCCGAGCCGACAGCGCCGCGAGGGGTCTCGCCTGAAATAGGCGCGGATCGGCGCCACCAACAGGCCCACCGCCCGATACTCTGTCCAGATGTCGGCCCGCCACGCCTCCTCCTGCCTGACATTTCCGCGACTTGTCTCGGGCCTTGGGCTTTCTCGACTGTGGCGTCGAGGCCGGGCAACGCCGCGTTGCCACTTGTGGCCGGACAGGTCATGTTGGAGGAGGTTTCGCGGATGACCGGGGGTCGTGCTCGTGAGCAGTAGGACGAAGGCGAACAAGGGAGCCGTGGCCGCCGGGCACCCCGGGACGGCGGAAGCCGCGCGCGAGATCCTGGACGACGGAGGCAATGCCTTCGACGCGGCGCTCGCCGGCTTCTGCGCGGCGACGGTCGCCGAGCCGGTACTCTGCTCGCTCGGCGGCGGCGGGTTCCTGCTGGCACGCCCGGCCGAGGGCAAGCCCCGCCTGTACGATTTCTTCGTCGAGACGCCACGGCGCCGGCGACCGGTCGAAGACATCGACTTCTTTCCGATCCTGGCCGACTTCGGCACCGCGACCCAGGAGTTCCACATCGGCCTGGGCGCAGCCGCCACGCCCGGCGCGGTCAAGGGGTTGTTCGAGGTCCACCGGGACCTTGCCTCCCTGCCCATGCGCCGTCTCGTCGAGCCCGCGGTCGGGCTGGCCCGCGCCGGCTTCGAGGTCCGGCAGATCGACGCCTACGTTTACGGGGTGATCAGCGCGGTGCTGCTCGCCGGTGCGGAATCCAGGGCCGTGTTCAGCCGGGCCGATGGGAAGCTGTTCCGAGCAGGCGATCGGTTCACTCAACCGAACCTGGCCGATACGCTGGAGGCGCTCGCCCGCGAGGGCGCGGCACTGTTCTATGCCGGCGAGTTGGGCCGGCGTCTGGTCGCGGCCTGTCGCGACGGCGGCGGCCAGGTGACCGCCGAGGATCTCGCGGCCTATCGGGTCGAGCGGCGCGCGCCGCTGGAGCGCCGCTACCGTGGTGCGCGCATCCTGACCAACCCGCCGCCCTCCTCGGGTGGCATCCTGATCGCCTTCGCGTTGGAGCTCCTGGCCGGATGCGACCTGAGCAGCGTCGGCTTCGGTTCGGCCGAGCACCTGGCGATCCTGACCCGGGTCATGGCGCTGACCAACCGGGCCCGTATCGAATCCCGGCTGCACGAGGCGCTCGACGAGGCCCAGGAGGCCGCCGCCGCCGCCCGATTGCTGGACCCGGACCTACTGGCGGCCTATGGCCGCGAGGTCGCCGGGCAGGCCGCCAGCACCAGAGGAACCACGCACCTGAGCGTGGTGGACGCGGCCGGAAACGTGGCCGCCTTGAGCCTGTCGAACGGCGAGGGCTGCGGCACCATGGTGCCCGGCAGCGGCATCATGCTGAACAACATGCTGGGCGAGCAGGACCTCAACCCGCTGGGCTTTCACGTCTGGCCCGAGAACAGCCGCATCTCCTCCATGATGGCACCCAGCCTGGCCTTCCTGCCGGACGGCTCGATGGCGGCCCTGGGCTCGGGCGGATCCAACCGGATTCGCACCGCGATACTCCAGGTCCTGATCAATCTGATCGATTTCGCGCAGGACGCCGGCACGGCGGTGATGGCCCCGCGGCTGCACTTCGAGGATGGCCTGGCGAACCTGGAGGACGGCTTCGGCCGCGCTGCCTGCAAGGTCGTGTCGGACCTCTCGGACAAGGTCATAGACTGGCCGTCCCACAGTTTCTTCTTCGGTGGCGTGCACAGCGTGACCCGCTCGGCCGAGGGGGAACTCGTCGCGGCCGGGGACCCCAGACGACAGGGCACCGCGGTCGCCGTGTAGCACCTGCTTTCGAAAATGGGCGGTCCGGTCAGGCGGCCTCGGAGCGGGCGCGCGACTTGACGATGTAGGCCTTGGCGCAATGGGCATCGCAGTATGGCTTGCCGGGCGTTGCGGGCTCGCCGCAGAAGTGGAACTCCGGACGCCCCGGATCGCCGATCGGCCATAGGCAGCCGGGTCCGTCGGAGTGCCTGCGCACCGGGCGCGGCGGCGGCTTGGCTACGACCTCGAGCACCGGTTGCGGCCTGAACACGGGCCTGGGCGGCTGCTTGCGGAGCCGAAGCGCCGAGCCCTCGGCCCGGATCGGCGAGGGACGCGCCGGCAGTTTGAGGCGGTGCGCCTTGCCGATCACCGCGTTCTTGGAAACACCCAGCTTCTTGCCGATATGGGACGCGCTGTGGCCAGCGTCCCAAAGCTGAGTCAACTCCTGGATCAACTCGTTCGTCCAAGCCATATGTTCAACCCCTTGGTTTGCGCAATATCTAGTAGTGGCACCTATATCTGGTGCCATTGATATTGTTTAATACGATATACGGTACAATCGCCCGAGTCCAGATCCAGTGTGCTTGCCGCCCGCCGCTTGGCACAGCCATAGTGGTGTCATGATCGTGCTGTTCACGGATTTCGGCCTCGACGGGCCCTACGTCGGCCAGATGAAGGCCGTGCTGCACGGCGAGGCCCCGGGCGTGCCGCTGATCGATCTCATGGCCGATGCCCCGGCCTTCGACGCCAGGGCGGCCGCGTATCTGCTGGCCGCCTACGCGCCGGCCTTTCCCGCCGGATGCGTGTTCCTGGCGGTGATCGATCCGGGAGTCGGCGGCTCGCGGCTGCCGCTCGCGGTGGAAGCCGACGGGCGTTGGTTCGTCGGTCCCGACAACGGACTTCTGGCGCCGACCGCAAGGCGCGCCGAGACGGCGCGTGCCTGGCAGGTCACTTGGCGTCCGGACCGGCTTTCGGCCTCGTTTCACGGCCGCGACCTCTTCGCCCCGGTGGCCGCACGCTTGGCCCGTGGCGACGAACCGCCCGGCAGCCCCTACCCCATCGCCAAAATGGCCGGTGCCGGCTGGCCCGACGATCTGCCTGAAATCGTCTACCTCGACCGCTTCGGCAACGCGGTGACCGGTCTGCGCGCCGCCGGCCTGCCCGAGGATGCGGCCCTGGTGGTCGCTGGCCACAGGCTCGGGCGGGCGCGGACTTTTTCCGCCGTGGCTCCGGGCGTGGCCTTCTGGTACGAAAACGCCAACGGTTTGGCCGAGATCGCTGTCAACCAGGGGCGGGCCGACCGGCTGCTCGGCTTGAAGCCGGGCGACAGGGTCGCGCTGGCATAGGAGCCGGCGGCCGGCGCGGTCAGCCGTTGCCGAGGCTCTTCAGGTAGGCGATGATCGCCTCGACCTCGGAGCGGCTGAGGGTCAGGTCGGGCATCGTCGAATGCGGCGTCATCAGCCAGGCGCGCAGCCACTCGGACGTCTTCATGGGGTCCTTGGCGATCGTTTCGAAGGACGGAGTCTGATCCACGCCGCTGTACGCTTCGACGACGTGGCACCCACTGCACCAGCGCTCGGCCAACTGCCGGCCGGTTTGCACGTCGAGGACCACCGCGATGATTGGGCCTGGCGGCGTCACGTCGCACCCCGGCTCGCCGCCAATCCGCGGCACGACGTCCGCCTGCCGAGGCAGGGCGGCAGCCGGGCGGGTCAAGGCCACGGCCAGGGCCAGGGCCAGGACCAGAAGGACGACCACGATAACGATGACGTGCCCTCGGCGTTCCACGACGGGACGCTCCTGACAATCGCCGGCGCGCGGCCGGCCGCACGCCGATATCCTGCGTCGCGAAGCGGGGCGGATCAATGATCTGCGTCAAGAGGGCGCGGACCAACCGATCCGAAAGCGTCATCCCCCGACCGCCGGCCCCCGACCGCCGGCCCCCGACCGCCGGCCCCCGACCGCCGGCCCCCGACTGCCGGATTATCGCCAGCCGGACAGTGCGGACCCGGCCGCGGCACTTTCTTCGCGCCGGGTTTTGCGGGTAGACTGACCCGAATCCCGGCGGACGAGTGATTCCGGATGCCCCGGAGAGGGGTGCTCGCTCCGCCCCGACCAGCAACGCACTGGGGATTTGACCATGAATATCGTGATCGACCAGGCCGATTTCCGGCGGCTCTCGCCACGCACGCAACGGGAACTCATCGAGAAACTCGCCGGAAAGGCCATGACCGAGCCGAAGCGCCGCGGATCCGGCACCAAGCTGTTCTGGCGCCGACCCGTCGATCTTTCGGCGGACATGACCGTCAAGCTGGTCCATGGTTTGGCCGAACAGCACCGCAAGCGCCTCGAGCTCCTTGCAAGCGGAAACGGCCGGGCGTCCCTGAAGGACCTCTTGGCGGTCACGGGAGATTCCGACTGGCACGTGCTGTCCTATTTCCAAAGCGTGCTGACCCGGCGCCTGCGCCGGATGATCGAGGACCCCGAGCGAAAGGCCGAACTCATAAAATGGGATTTCGATTCGACCAAGTGGGACGCCGACGGTACGAGCATCGTGGACGGTGTTTATTACGTGAGCCAGACGACCGCCGCGGCGCTCCGCGAGGTCCTGAAGCCGGGCGACCACGGCGGCGCGAAAACCGCCCGTTGAGCGCGCCGGCGGGATCGTGGCGCCGCCGACCGTCAGGGTGGTTACTTTTCGCTAACCATTGGTTAGTCTTCGCGCCTTTAGTTTTGACGCACAGCACTAGAGGATAGGGTAGCACGCATGTCGATGGGTCTGCACGAATCCAGATGGCGCCGGCGCCGGACCATCCGGTGGAAGGTCGTGAAGGCTGTCTTCGTTCTCGGTCTCCTGCTGGCCGCCGGCCTTTTCGCCTACGAGACCGGCTCGATCGCCGCACTGCAGCCCGTGAATCGGCTCGAGAAGCAGGTGGCCGAACTGAGCCGGACCTTGACCGCCTTGCAAGAGACGAACACCGAGCTGAGCGCCGCCGCCGAGGCGGCACGAAACCGTGAGGCGGAATGGCAGCAACGCTATCAAGCCGAAGTCCCGACCGGTCACAGCAAGGATCTCTTCGAGCTGATCCGTGACAGGATGGCCGACGGCGTGGAGGCTAAACGGCTGGCCTTCGTGATCGAGGCGACCGGTAATCTCAGATCCTGCGACAACAATCCGATGACGAAGCGCTTCCTGGTGCAGACGCCGCTTTATCAAGGCGCCAACGATTCAGTCAGTTTCGGCGGTGAGACCATCACGATCACCGCGCGCGGGCCCAACGCGACCAACCCGGAGGGCAATGCCGAGGCGTGGTTCGATCCGGCCAAGCCGCTCACCGTGCGGTTTACGGAAATCGGCGGCGGGGCCACGGAAAAAACCGGCAAGCTCCCGATGCATCATTCGGTCGTAGTCCGAGATTCCGAATATCGCTTCGCGATTCAGCGCGGGCCCCAAGGCTTCGTGAAGGTGACCGGCGAACGCTGCAAGTTTCCCTGAGGTCCGGGTTTCACGGCGGCGGGGGGACGGCGAAAGATAAACCAAGCCGCTGCCACACCGCCGCCCGGACATGTCACAGAGATTACACAGATAGCCTTTTGTGCTGCTGGCCGCCAGCCGCCATACTCGCCAGGTGGGGGGATCCGCTGGGGCGTCTTGCGGCGTCGAAGGCGGTTAGGGCAAAGGCGACAGTCTTGCATAGAAGCCTTGCATCGAATCGGGACGGACGCCGAGATTGGCGGAGGGCACGCCACCCGATCGCAAGGTCGTGGGAACTTCAACGGGCAGGCCGGAGCGGCACAAGCAACAAGGAGAGCACGGACATGATCAACCTCGGACAATCCATAAGGACCATCGCGATGGCCATGGCGGTCGTCATGCTGGCAACGTCCCTACCGATGAACTTCGCCCGCGCGGCCATCGTCACGACGGACGAGGTGGTCGCGGCGCAGGCCGCGGACGAGGACCGTGCCCGAGTGATTCAGTTCGTTGCGCGCGAGGACGTCCGGCGGCAGATCGAAGCCCTCGGTATCGACCCGGACGAGGCCGCCCGGCGCACCGACAGCCTGTCGGACGAGGAGATCCAGCAGATCGCCGGCAGACTGGACGAGCTGCCCGCGGGTCAGGACGTCATCGTGGTGGTCCTCGCCGCCGGGCTCGCGCTTTTCCTGCTGCTGGTCGTCACGGACCTGCTCGGTTACACCGACGTGTTCCCGTTCATCGACGCCCAGACGAAGTGATCAACACCCGCTGACGGACTCCAGCCGGCCCAGCCGGTTCGCTACGTTGCGGAGTCGGTCGTCCGTTTACGGGCATGCCGGAGATGTCGGGCGCCACGGCCAGTTTCAGGTTGACGCGCGTCGCGGTCTCTTGTTCGTTTCTCCTGGAGGGCGAATCCGGTCCAGGGATGCCCGGCCGTGAGTGTCCGTGTCACTACAGGCGACTTAGGAGAGCATGAGCATGATGTATCTGAGGCATTCCATGCGCGCGATTGCAGTCGGCATGGCGATCGTGATGCTGGTGACGTCCCTGCCGATCAATTTCGCCCAAGCGGCCATGGTCACCACGGACCAGGTGGTCGCGCAGTCGGAGTTGGCCGGCGACCGCGAGCGCGTCGTGCGGTTCATGGCGCGCGAGGACGTCCGCCAACAGCTGAAGGCCCTGGGCATAGACCCCGACGAGGCGGCACAGCGGGCGAACACCTTGTCGGACGACGAGGTCCGGCAGATCGCCGGCAAGCTGGACGAGCTGCCGGCGGGGCAGAGCGCCGTCGGCGTCATCGTCGGCGCAATCCTCATCGTTTTCTTGGTCCTGCTGATCACAGACCTGCTCGGCCTGACCGACGTGTTCCCCTTCGTCAAGAGCCAGCGGTGAGTTGAACATCAAGGCGAACCGGGACGCCGGCCTTGCCGGCGCGGTCCTTCTGCTGGCGCTGGGCGCCTGCGCCGCCCCGCAGACCGCGCGCCTGGCCCAGGACCCCGGCGACCTGCCGCCCAGGGCCGAGGTCGCGGAAGTCCCGTTCTTTCCCCAGGAGCGCTACTACTGCGGGCCGGCGGCGCTGGCCATGGTGCTGGCCTGGTCGGGACTGCCGGTCACGCAGGACGATCTGGTCCCCCAGGTCTACACGCCGGAACGCGAAGGCTCGCTGCGCAGCGACGTACTCGCCGCGGCCCGGCGCAACGGCCGCTTGGCGGTGCCTGTCGGCAATCTGCCGGACATGCTGCGCGAGATCGCGGCCGGCAATCCCGTGCTGGTGTTCCAGAATCTGGCCCTCGATTGGTATCCGCAGTGGCACTTCGCCGTCGCCATCGGCTATGACCTGGAGGCGCGCGAGATCGTGCTGCACTCCGGCCTGGACGAACGGCGGGTGACCGCGCTGGGCACCTTCGAGCACACCTGGGAGCGCGGCGACTACTGGGCCCTGGTCGTGCTGCCGCCGGACCGGCTGCCGGCCAGTTCGGGCGAAACCGCGGTCCTCCGGGCCGCCGCCGGGCTGGAACGCAGCAAGCGCCTCGACGAGGCCGCCACGGCCTACGGCACGGCGCTGCGGCGCTGGTCGGGCAGTTTCGGCGCACTCATGGGCCTGGGCAACGTGTCCTATGCCAAGCGCGATCTCGGCGGCGCCGAAACGGCGTTCCGCCGGGCCATAGCGGCGCGTCCCGAATCGCCGGCGCCCTGGAACAACTTGGCCTACGTGCTGCTCGGCCTGAACCGCAAGGCCGAGGCGGTCGACGCCGCGCGCGAGGCCGTGCGTCTGGCCGGCGACAATGCGGCGCCCTACCTCGAGACGCTGGAGGAGATCTCCGGCAAGGCGGGATGATCGCCCGCTGATCCCGCGGGAGGCCGTGCCCGGCTGGGGTGAAGCGTACGGGCAGACGAAGCGCCGAACTCTGTGTAGTATCGGTCGTCGAAGACTCTGTCTTTTGGCTCGGCAGGGTTGATCAGGGGCAAACAAGGGGGGTAGCGATGACCTTTCGAAGTCGCCTGTTCCGGGCGATCCCGATCTCGATCGCCGTAGCGGGGCTCGGCACGGCGCAGGCCGGCGAGCGGCCGGGCTTCATCCGCGGCGAGATCTCCAGCACGGTCTATGACGGGGTCAGCGACGATCTCCTGACCGCCGGCCTGGGCAAGGACGGCCTCGCCTTCGCCGCGCCCGCGCCGGGTTTTACCGATCCCGAGAATCCGACGCCGGCCGAGCTTCGCCGACTCGCCATCTACATCAACTACCGGGCGCTGGTCGACACCACCGAAGGCGGCGGTTACGGCGTGCTGTACGGCCCGAACGTGACCGCCGGGGGCGTGGCGACGGCCGGTCAGGGGCTGGTGGCCGGCGTCGAGCACATCGCCTATGCGGGCAACGCCTCGGGCAAGATCAACGTGACCATGATGGTGCAGGTGCCCGACGGCTTCGACCCCGCGAGCCCCTGCATCGTCACGGCGCCGTCGTCGGGCTCGCGCGGCGTCTACGGCGCCATCGGCACCGCCGGCGAATGGGGCCTGAAGAACGGCTGCGCGGTCGCCTATACCGACAAGGGCACGGGCACGGGCGCGCCGCCCATCAGCCTGGCCAACCTGCCCGCCATTGCAGCCACCCCGGATCCCGGCTCGGCCATCACCTTCGCGGCGGGGTCACTGCATATTCCGGACTGAACCGCAGGGGACGCCGCGCCGCCGGGTGCCCCTCCCCTTATGGCGCGGCGCCTGATACCTTGGGCGCCACAGGCAGGAGGATGTCATGACGGATGCGAGATCGGCCGGACCGGACGCGGAGAAACAAGCCGAGCTGGCCCGCAAGTGGGCGGCGCTCGCCGAGCGGAGCCAGCGTCTCGTGCAGGACTTCGCCGAGCGCCAGTCGGCCGGGTCCGGCTTCTCGATCGCCGATCCCACCACCGTGGCGCAGGCCTTTGCGGAGCTGACCGCCAAGCTCATGGCCGACCCGGCCAAGCTGGCCGAGGCGCAGATGCAGCTCTGGCAGGAAAGCATCCGGCTGTGGCAGGCCACGGCGCAGCGCATGCTGGGGGAGCAGGCCGAGCCGGTGGCCGAGCCCGAACGCGGCGACCGGCGCTTCCGCGACGAGGCCTGGAACGAGCAAGTCCTGTTCGACTACATCAAGCAGTCCTACCTGCTGACCTCGCGCTGGGTCCAGGGCGTGGTCGGCGAGGTCGAGGGCCTCGACCCCGGGACCCGCGACAAGGTCGACTTCTACACCCGGCAGGTCCTGAGCGCCGCGTCGCCCAGCAACTTCGCCCTGACCAACCCGGCGGTGCTGCGCAAGGCCGCCGACAGCGGCGGCGAGAACCTGGTCAAGGGCCTGGAGAACCTGCTGGACGACCTGGAGCGCGGCAAGGGCCGGCTACAGATCTCCATGACCGACGCCGCGGCCTTCGAGGTCGGCCGGAACGTCGCGGCCAGCCCCGGCAAGGTGGTCTACCAGAACGAGCTGATGCAGCTGATCCAGTACGCCCCCTCGAGCGAGACGGTGCACAAGCGCCCGCTGCTCTTCGTGCCGCCCTGGATCAACAAGTTCTATGTCATGGACCTGCAGCCCAAGAACAGCCTGATCAAATGGGCGGTCGACCGGGGCCACACCCTCTTCGTCGTCTCCTGGGTCAACCCGCGCAAGGACCTCGCCCACAAGAGCTTCGAGGACTACATGCGCGAAGGGCCGCTGGCGGCGCTCGACGCCATCGAGCAGGCGACCGGCGAGAGCGAGGTCAACATCCTAGGCTTCTGCATCGGCGGCATCCTGGTGGTCGCCACGCTGGCCTACATGGCGGCCAAGGGCGACCGGCGCATAAGGTCCGCCACCTTCCTGGCCACCATGGTCGACTTCCAAGACGTCGGCGAGGTCTCGGTCTTCATCGACGAGGCGCAGCTGCAGGCCCTCGAGCAGCACGTCGCCGAGAAGGGCTACCTCGAGGGCCACCACATGGCCGACATGTTCAACATGATGCGCGAGAACGATCTGATCTGGTCCTTCGTGGTCAACAACTACCTGATGGGCCGCGACCCCCTGCCCTTCGACCTGCTGTACTGGAACTCGGATTCGACGCGCCTGCCGGCCACCATGCTCGCGTTCTACCTGCGCAAGGTCTATCAGGAGAACGGCCTGATGACGCCCGGCGCTCTGGAGCTCGGCGGCGTGCCGATCGACATCGGCAAGATCGAGGCGCCCTGCTACTACCTCTGCACCAAGGAGGACCATATCGCGCCCTGGCGCTCGGGCTATCCGGCGACCCAGGCCTTCGCGGGCCCGGTCCGCTTCGTGCTCGGCGGCTCGGGTCATATCGCCGGCGTCATCAACCCGCCGGCGGCGAACAAGTACTGCTACTGGACCAACGCCAAGCTGCCGGCCGACCCGGAGGCCTGGCTCGCCAAGGCCAGGCGGCACGAGGGCTCGTGGTGGACGGACTGGGGCAAGTGGCTGGCGAAGAACGGCGGCGCCCAGGTGCCGGCCCGCGCGCCCGGCGACGGCAAGCTGAAACCGATCGAGGACGCGCCGGGCTCCTACGTCAAGATCCGGGCCAGCGAGTAGCGACCCTTCGAGCGGGCGGAGTCACGAGGTCCCGGCGTTGCCGGCGGCCTCGGCGTCGGCCTTCTCCCAGGCGAGAATGTCCCGGCGCAGGCGTTCGAAACGCTGGTCGGGCTGGCCGCCGAAGACCGGGTCCTCGCGCTCGACCAGCTGCGCCTCGATCTCCTGCCAGTCCTGCTCGCTCAGCACCTCGAGCGCCGCCGGGAAGAAGCGCCCTTCCTCCATGGCGATATGCCGGCGGTAAAAATCGAGGAACTCCCGGGCCAGCTCGTGCATCCCCTCGCGCGAGACCTCGGCCTCCCTCAGGACGCTCTCGACCGCGTCGGCCAACCTGCGGGTCAGCTCGGCGAGCGCCTCGTGCTCCGGCCGCAGATCTCCGATCGCGGCGGCGGCCTCGGGATCGCGCTGGCGCAGCCGCTCGAGCACCAGGTCCTCCTTGGGGTGGTGATAGCAATCCGGGTAGGCCAGGCAGTAGTCGATGACCCCCTGCACGATGTCGTAGTCGGGCCTGGCGCCCTGGTCGAAGACGTCGAGCTGACGCTCGAGGGCGCCGAGCAGTCTGGCCGTGTCCGCGTGTTCCCGGCGCAGCGCGCGTATGACGTTCGACATGTGAGACCTCCTGGTGGGCAGAGCCCTATGGCACCGTGCAGCCTAGCGGCGCACCATAGCCGGGGAATCGACCTGAATCAAAGCCCGGCGCGCGGCCGCGAAGCCACCCCCGGCCTTCGCGAGGCCGTGGCGCAAGCGAGTGAGTGGCCCGCGTCCGAGGCTTCCGCGCTAGACTGGTGGCCATGCGCCTCGCCCGTCCCGTCCTGGCCCTCCTCGCCCTCCTCCTGCTCGCCGCGGAGCCCGATCGGGCGGCCGGCAACCCCGACCTCGTCGCGATCCCGGGCGGCCTGCTGCAGCAAGGCGACCCCGAAGGCGCGCCGGACGAGGTGCTGCGCGACGTGGAGATCGCGGCCTTCCGCATGATGCGCCACGAGGTGACCAACGCGGACTTCGCCCGCTTCGCCGCCGCGAGCGGTCATGTGACGGATCCCGAGCGCAAGGGCTGGGGCTGGGTCTGGACCGGCCGCTGGCGCAAGACAGCGGGCGCGGACTGGCGCCACCCCGCCGGCCCGGACAGCACCATAGAAGGTCTCGCCGAGCACCCGGTCGTCCAGGTCTCGCAGGCCGACGCCGCGGCCTTCTGCGCCTTTCACGGCCTGCGCCTGCCCGGCGACGCCGAGTGGGAGTATGCGGCCCGCGGCACGGACCGCCGCCGCTACCCCTGGGGCGACGCGGCGCCCGAGCAGAGCGGCATGCGCCGCGCCAACTTCGGCACGGTGAAATGCTGCGCCCCCGACGCCGGCGACGGCTTCGAACGGACCGCCCCGGTCGGCGACTACCCGGCCGGCGCCTCTCCCTTCGGCCTGCTCGATATGGCCGGCAACGTCTGGGAGTGGACGGCGGACCAGCACCCCGCCGAGCCCGGCGAATTCGCCATCCGCGGCGGCGGCTGGGGCAACAACCCCTACTGCCTGCGCGTCTCCTACCGCCACGCCAACCCCCCCGACATCGGCCTGGACATGGTGGGGTTCCGCTGCGCGGGGGATGTGGGGCGGTAATACCGGAGAGCCGATGACGGCATTCATCGGCTCGCTGGCAAGCGCGACCGCGCGCCCGCAGCGAAGCGAGGACAGCCAAGCAGACGGATGTCTGCGCCCGGCGCTTGGGCAACAGGCGCGCCCGGTTATGGGCGCGCCGGTACAAGGGCGCGCGGGGCAGCGAAAAGAAGCAAACGACCCCGTGCACAGTAAAATGTTGCGGTATTTCAATGAGTTATGATGCAATCGTTCTGAAGGCGGAATGAAAATACCGTTTGTTTTCAATGGCTTGGAGTCCGGGAATTTCGCCTGCGGTGACCCCGCCCCGCGCCAGATCACAAGAAAGACAGACTGATCTGCGGTTGGCTTGACTCGCCCTCCTCCAGCCTCATTCACCCAATTGAAGGATTATAGTGAAATCACTATAGTTGTGCATGGACGGCAAGCGAATCAGGCCGCTCAACAGGGTCGGCAGCAGCTACCGCGACTACACGGGGTTTCCGGCACCGGTGCAGGACGAGATGGGCTTCGCCCTCTACCGTGCACAGATCGGCAAGCGCCACCCCATCGCCAAGACCATGAAGAGGTTCGGCGGCGGTGGGGTCGTGGAACTGGCGCAGCGCCACGACGGTGATACCTATCGCACCGTCTATACGGTGAAGTTCGCCGAGGAGGTCTATGTTCTGCATGCCTTCCAGAAGAAATCGAAGAAGGGCATCGCGACACCGAAGGGTGACATCGATCTGATCTGGCGGCGCCTGAAGGCGGCGGAAAAGGACTACCGCAAGCGCCACGGGCCATCGGACGATCGGGCGAAAGGACGTTGACGACATGAGCAAGGCAGACAAAACGAGAATCCGACGTGGCGGCACGAATGTCTTCGCCGACCTGGGCCGTCCGGATGCGGAAAATCAATTCGCCAAGGCGCAGCTGGTCAGCCGCATGATGGACGTCATGAAGGCGCGCAAGCTGACCCAGACTGGGGTGGCCGAGGTCATCGGCGTCACGCAGCCCGACGTGTCGAATCTGATCCGGGGCCGGTTTCGGGGCTATTCCATCGACCGCTTGATGGGTTTTCTGGTGGCGCTCGACCAGGACGTGGAGATCGTCGTCAAGGGCAAGCCCGATAGCCGGAGGGACGCACGCCTGACCGTGACGGCGGCCTGAGCGCCTGCAAGTATCCGGGCCCCGAAACGCAGAAGAGCGAGCGTAGCGCCTCGCTTGAATCTGGAGTAGTCGTCGTTGGAATCTGGAGCGGAAAAAGCGGGCTGGCGAGGCAGGAACGGGCGGAGCGGGTCGCACTATTTGGCGTCGGGTGTCGGCGGGAATTGGGCCTCAGGCTTCTTGGGCTCAGTTGGGGGTGGTTCGGGGATGGGAGAGCCACAGGCCATCGATTTGTCGCGGTAAGCGGTCTGCCAGTTCTTGGCTTTGCGAAGCTGCTCGCAGGCACGCGCTTGCGCGGCAGGAATCTTGGTTGCCCCGAGGTTCCGTGGCCAAAATCTGGCGCGCCGGAGGTCGGCCTCGTACAGGTTCGCGCCCCAGAGGTTGGCCTTCTCCAGGTCAGCGCGATAGAGGTTGGCTTCCTGCAGGTTCGCACTCGAGAGAACAGCGTTC
>CAMYKD010000024.1:0-1132 GCA_947258885.1 uncultured Kiloniellales bacterium
CGACACGGTCAACGTGGCCAGCCGCCTCGAGGGCCTGACGCGAGGGCTCGGCGTCGACATCGCGCTCAGCGACGAGCTGGCCCGGCAGGTCGAGCTGGAGGACCGCGAGGAGATCCTCGACGGCTTCGCCCGGGGCCAGCCGGAGCAGCTCAAGAACCGCGAGAAGCCGCTCGTGGTCTGGATCTGGCGGGGGGCCTGAGGCGGCGGAGAGCAGGAATTGGGCGCGCCCTGTAATGGCAGACGGAATCGTTGCGCGATGGGCCCCGGAGCCGCGGCTTCGCCGGCCGGATCTGGTCACGAATTCGCCCCGAAAACGCCCAAAATCAAGCTTATATTCAAGTTTGATGACGACTACCAAGAAACTGATTCTTATCGTCTTTCTTTACCTCCTGACCTCGGTCGCCTTGAGCGTTCTCTACCAGGATTATCGAGACGCAAGGTGGCTGCGGAGCCACGTGCAATGGACCTATCTGGTGTGGTCATTTCGCGGCCCGCTTTCGGCCGTGGAGTACGGTTGGCACGGGCTGGCGCCGATCTGGAAGCCTCTCTGGACCTTCCTTGCCGCCGGACCGGTCGTGGTCTCCTTCCTGAGCATGCCGGTATTGTTCTCGGGCCAGGTTTCGGCGCGGCTCTGCCTGGTCGGCCTAATCTTGTGGATCGCTCTCGGGGTTTCGCTTTTCGGGGCCTCCGACCTCGAGGCCCAGATCGACCGCTTGATCGCCGTCGCGGCCGACTTGCGGTGATCCGGGTATCAGGCGCCGCCGGGCTCCACCTCGGCCGCGTCCTCCTGGTGGCCCAGCTCGAACATGTGGAACAGCACCTCGGGGGGATGGGCGCCGGACAGCACGTACTTATCGGCGAGAATGTAGGTCGGTACGCCCTGGATGCCGATGTGGCGCGCGCGCGCGTCCTCGGCCTTGACCGCCTCGGCATCCTTGTCGCTCTCCAGATAGGCGCGCGCTTGGGCCGGGTCGAGGCCGGCGGCCTCGGCCGCGGCGACCAAGACGTCGAGGTCGCCGATATCCCGGGCCTCCAGGAAGTAGGCGTCGAAGAGGGCCTGGACGACGGCCTCCTGGCGCCCGGCTTCGCCGGCCAGGCGGATCAGGCGGTGCGAGTCGAGCGTGTTGGGCGT
>CAMYKD010000024.1:1190-31325 GCA_947258885.1 uncultured Kiloniellales bacterium
GCCCGCTCGAGCCGGCGCTTGCCGATGAAGCACCAGGGGCAGATGGTGTCCGAGTAGATGTCGATCTTCATGGGCGGTCTCCTTGGCGGCCCCGCGCTGCGGGCTTGACCTTTGGCCCCGCACCCTCCCACCATAGCGCAAATACCGGATCGCGGGAGGGCTCTTTCCGACGGTCCGGGCAACGACGCGAGGAGGCGCCACCTTGGACGCGGCAGGCAAGCCCGGAATCTACGACCACGATCTCGACCGGAACCCGGCCAACAGCGCGCCGCTCACGCCGGTCAGCTTTCTCAGGCGCGCGGCGGCGGTCTATCCGGACAAGACCGCGGTGATCCACGGCGAGCGGCGGATCAGCTATCGCGAATTCCGCGAGCGGGCCTGCCGCCTGGCCTCGGCGCTCGCCGGGCGCGGCGTCGGCCGGGGCGATACCGTGGCGATCATGGCGCCCAACGTGCCGGCCATGCTCGAGGCCCACTACGCCGTGCCCATGCTGGGGGCGATCCTCAACGCGCTCAACATCCGCCTCGATGCCGGAAACATCGGCTTCATCCTGGAACACGGCGAGGCCAAGGTCCTGATCACCGACAAGGAGTTCTCCGGGGTGATCGGCCCGGCCCTGGCCCAGCTCGAGTCTCCGCCCCTGGTGATCGACATCGACGACCCCCTGGCCGAGACGGGCGAGCTGCTGGGCGAGACGGATTACGAGTCCTTTCTGGCCGAAGGCGCGCCCAGCTACGACGCGGGCCAGCCCGAGGACGAGTGGCAGTCGATCTGCCTGCTCTACACCTCGGGCACCACGGGCAACCCAAAGGGCGTGGTCTATCACCACCGCGGCGCCTACCTGAACGCGATCGGCAACATGATCACCTTCGGCCTGGCCCGCGACGCGGTCTACCTCTGGACCCTGCCGATGTTCCACTGCAACGGCTGGACCTTCACCTGGGCGGTGACCGCGGCGGCGGCGACCCACGTCTGCCTGCGCAAGGTGGACCCGGCGCTGATCTACCCGATGATCGTCGAGCACGGCGTCACCCACATGTGCGGCGCGCCGATCGTGCTGACCGCGCTGGCCCATGCGCCGGAGGCCGAGACCGTGAAGTTCGGCCGGACGGTCGAGATCGCGACCGGCGGCGCGGCGCCGCCCAGCGCCGTGATCGAGGCCATGGAGAACATCGGATTCAGGGTCACGCATCTCTACGGCCTGACCGAATCCTACGGCCCGGCCACGGTCTGCGCCTGGCAGCCGGCCTGGGACGACCTGGGGCTGCAGGAACGTTCGGGCCTGATGGCGCGTCAGGGGGTCAACTACCTGACCCTGGAAGACGTCATGGTGGCCGACCCCGACAGCGTGGAGGAGCTGCCCTGGGACGGCGAGACCCTCGGCGAGCTGATGCTGCGCGGCAATACGGTGATGAAGGGCTATCTGAAGAACGCGGATGCCACCCGGCGCGCCTTCGAGGGCGGCTGGTTCCACACCGGCGACCTGGCGGTACGCCATCCCGACGGCTACGTCGAGGTCAAGGACCGCTCCAAGGACATCATCATCTCCGGCGGCGAGAACATCTCCAGCCTGGAAATCGAGGAGACGCTCTACCGCCACCCCAAGGTGATGGAGGCCGCCGTGGTCGCCCGGCCGGACGACAAGTGGGGCGAGACGCCTTGCGCCTTCGTCACCCTGAAGCCGGGCAAGGCTGCTGCCGAGGAAGAGATCATAGCGTTCTGCCGCGACGCCATGGCGCACTTCAAGGCGCCGAAGACCGTGGTCTTCGGGCCGCTGCCCAAGACCTCGACCGGCAAGATCCAGAAGTTCGTCCTGCGCGACCAGGCCAGGGAGCTGTAACGCGATGACCTTGGGTAACACCTTCGATCTGACCGGCAAGGCGGCGATCGTCACCGGCGCGTCCAGCGGGCTGGGCCGGCATTTCGCACGCACCCTGGCGCGGGCCGGGGCCAAGGTCGCGCTGGCCGCGCGGCGGGTCGACGCTTTGGCCGAGCTGGCCCGCCAGATCGAGGCCTTCGACGAGCGCGCCATGCCGGTGGCCCTGGACGTGACCGACGCCGGGTCCGTACGCGCCTGCGTCGAGGCCGCGGAGACCGAGCTGGGGCCGATCTCGATCCTGATCAACAACGCCGGCATCGCCCATGTCGACACGGCGCTGGACCTGGCCGAGGCGGACTGGGACCGGGTGATGGACACCAATCTCAAGGGCGCCTGGCTGATGGCCCAGGAAACCGCGCGCCACATGGCCCGCCTGGGTCACGGCGGCTCGATCGTCAACGTGGCCTCGATCCTGGGTCTTACCGCGACCGGGCAGCTGGCCGCCTACTGCGCCTCGAAAGCGGCGCTGATCAACCTGACGCGGGCGCTCGCCGTCGACCTGGCGCAGGACGGGATCCGGGTCAACGCGCTCGCGCCCGGGTACGTCGAGACCGACCTGAACCGCGAGTTCCTGACCAGCCCGGCAGGCGAGGCACTGAAGAAGCGCATCCCGCAGCGCCGCTTCGGCCGGCCCGAGGACCTGGATGGGGCGCTGCTGCTCTTGGCCTCCGAGGCTTCGCGTCACATGACCGGCAGCGTCGTGGTGGTCGACGGCGGTCAGTCGGCCGGGCTTTGAAGCCCGACGACGGGACAACCTTCGACATGAACGTCACCCTCTCCGCCGGGTCCCAAGAGCTGCGCCGCGGGACCCGCGGGCTCCGGGGCGGGTCGTGAGCGTGGCGCCGGCCGAGGCCCGCCTGGCCGCGTTCAAGGAGGCCCTGGAAGGCTTTCTCGCCGAGAAGGCGGAGGCGCAGACGGTCGCGATCGAAGACGCCCGGCCGCTTTCCGGCGGCGCGATCCAGGAGAACTGGCTGATCGACGCCGTGGTAACCGGCGGTCCCTGGGCGGGCCGGCAGGCGCTCGTGCTGCGCACCGACGCGCCTTCGGGGGTCGCGGTCAGCCTGAGCCGGGCCGAGGAGTTTCACCTGCTCCGCGCGGCGCGCGTGGCCGGGGTCGCGGCGCCGGAGCCGCTCTGGCTCTGCGAGGACACCGCTGTGCTCGGCAAGCCCTTCTACCTGATGCGGCGGATGCCCGGCACCGCGGCAGGCCGGCACATCGTCAAGGACGGCGGTCCCGGCGGCGACAAGGTGGCCCTGGCCGAGCGGCTCGGCGAGGAGCTGGCGAAGATCCACGCGATCGTGCCGCCGCGCGCCGACCTCGGGTTTCTGGAAACGCCGGAAGGCAGTCCGGCCCTGCACGCTATCCGACGCTACCGGAGCCACCTGGACGCCCTCGGCCGGCCCCGGCCGGCGCTGGAATGGGGGCTACGCTGGTGCGAGCGCGAGGCGCCGGCGGCCGGCGAGATCGTGCTCGTGCATCAGGACTTCCGCACCGGCAACTACATGGTCGACGAGCACGGCCTGACCGGCATCCTGGACTGGGAGTTCTGCGCCTGGGGCGAGCCGATGAGCGACCTCGGCTGGTTCTGCGCCAGGTGCTGGCGCTTCGGCCGGGACGACCGCGAAGCCGGCGGCATCGCGCCGCGCGAGCCCTTGTACCGCGGCTACGAGCGGGCCTCCGGCCGGCGGGTCGATCCCCAGGCCGTCGCCTATTGGGAGGTTATGGCGCATATCCGCTGGGCGGTGATCGCCCTGCAGCAGGGCGAACGGCACCTCTCCGGCGGCGAGGCCTCGCTCGATCTGGCGCTCACCGGCCGAATCGCCGCCGAGCTGGAGCACGAGGTGCTGAGGCTCACCGTGCCCGAGCGCTGGACGGCCGCGTGATGCGCGATCGTCCGGACGGGGCGGAGCTGCTGCGCCAGGCCCGGTCGGTCCTGCTCGACGAGCTGGCGGGCGCGCTCCCGGAGAGCAGGCGCTACGACGTGCTCATGGTGGCCAGCGCCATGGCGATCGCGGCCCGCGAGCTGGAGGCAGGGGAGGCGGGGCGCGAGGCAGAGCGGACGGCGCTGGAGGCGCTGTTCGGTCCGGCGTCCGAGGACGACATTGAAAGCGCGCTCGGCGACCTCAACCGGCGCCTGGCGGCGGAGATCCGCGCCGGCAAGCTGGACGGCGACCCGCGGGTCCATGACATCCTCGACCGGGACGCCGCGGCGCGTCTCGCGCTCAGCAACCCGAAACGGCTGGCCGGAGACCGGATTTAGACCTGGGTAACCACTTAATGCTAAGAGCTATATATTAACAATAGACCTGGGGCCTGACGATGACGCACTTTCTGGTGAATGCGGAGAATCCCGGCGGCTACAAGCTCGAGGAGATCCTCATGGCGATCCGCAAGGAGGTCATCCTGCGCGCCACCAAGATCGTGGATGACCACCGGCCCGAAGCCCATCAGGTCCTGGAAAACAACATCAAGATCCTCCAGCTCCTGTCGGACAGCATCATGCTCGCCGAAGACAGCAGCCGCATTCTCGACAAGACCTTCGGCCCCCCGAAGGACGGCCAGCCGCGCATCGGCACGGGGTAATCTGTCCGGCACCTCGATCCCCAAGCCGCCCGCGCAGCGCGGACCCAGGTCTCGTTCTTTACTTCGCCCGTCCCGCCGATATCCTGCCCCCTTCGAAGAGGCCGACTTCCGGGGCAATGAGGGACATTATGACGCAAGGCGATGATGGCGGCCGGAGGCCGGGCCTGTTGGAGTTGGCCACCTCGGACGAGGCGCTCAAGCGTTCGCTGTTGACGTCGCTCGTCGTCGGCATGGTCTTCAGCGCGATCAACCAGGGCGACGTCGTTCTGGCCGGCGAGGCGCCGAACCTCGTCAAGATCGGCTCGAACTACGTCGTGCCGTTCTGCGTGGTCACCTACGGCTGCGTGTCGGCAAGGCGTGCCGCGCGATCCGACCCCGGGCCGTGACCCGCGCGGCGCGGCGTGGCAAGCTTCGCGTCAGGTCGAACGATCGCAGGGAAATGGGAAGATGCCGGGCGCCGATCTCTTGAGCGGGCTGCGCGTGCTCGACTTCTCGCGGGTCCTGGCGGGGCCGTTCTGCACGGCGCTGCTCGCCGACCTGGGGGCCGAAGTCATCAAGGTCGAGCCGCCGGGCGGCGACGACTACCGGCACATCGGCCCCTTCAAGGAGGGCGAGAGCGCGCTGTTCCTGCTGATGAACCGCGGCAAGAAGAGCCTGACGCTCAACCTGAAATCGGCGCGCGGCACGGCCCTGGCCCAGGAACTCGCCGAAAAGAGCGACGTGGTGGTGGAGAACTTCAAGCCCGGCGTGGCCGCCCGGCTCGGCATCGACCACGAGACCCTGCGCGCGATCAACCCCCGACTGGTCTATGCCAGTATCTCGGGCTTCGGCCAGAGCGGCCCCTTGGCCGACCGGCCGGCCTACGACATCATCGCCCAGGCCATGGCCGGCCTGATGAGCGTCACCGGGGACTCGGAGGGGCCGCCGACGCGGGCCGGCGAGTCCATGGCCGACCTCTGCGGCGGCCTCTATGCCGCCTGGGCGATCATGGCCGCGCTCTTCGCCCGCGAGCGCAGCGGCCAGGGCCGGCGGATCGACGTCGCCATGTTCGACTCGATCTTCTCGCTGCTGCCCACGGCGCTCGCCCAGTATCTCTACGCCGGCACGACCCCGGGGCGGACCGGCAACCGGCATCCGCTCTCGTCCCCCTTCGGAAGCTTCCGCGCGGCCGACGGCGAGGCAGTCATCGCGGTGGCCAACGACACGCTCTTCGCCCGTCTGGCGGAGGCGATGGGCGCGCCCGAGCTGCTCCGCGACCCGCGTTTCGCCAGCGACGAGCTGCGCACCGGCAACGAAGCGGCGCTGCGCGCTGCGATCGAGGCCTGGACGGGTCGGCTGACGGTCGCCGAGGTCGTCGAAATACTGGAGGGACAGGGGGTGCCCGCCTCGCCGATCTGGACCGTCGAGCAGGCCGCCGGGAGCGCCCAGGTCGCGTTTCGCAAGCTGCTGGCGACGGCAGAACATCCGAACCTCGGCGAAATCCCGCTAATCGAGCAGCCGGTGCATTTCTCCGACGCGCCGCGGGGTCGGCACGCGCCGCCCCCCCTGCTCGGCGAGCACAGCGAGGCCGTGCTAGGCGAGCTTCTCGGCCTCGGCCGGGCGGAGGTCGAGGCGTTGCGGCGGGACGGCGCGGTTTGACCGGGGAGGGAGCCATGGACCCTGAATTCACCGAGGACGAGGTCCTGCTGAAAGAGACGGTCCGCCGCTTCGCCCAGGAGGTGCTCGCGCCCGGGGCGGCCGCGCTCGACGAGGCGGCGGCCTTTCCGGCGGAGCACCTGCCCAAGCTGGCCGAGCTGGGACTCATGGGCATGAACCTGCCGGAGCGCTGGGGCGGCCCGGGCATCTCGGCGCCGGGCCTGCTGCTGGCCGTCGAGCAGGTCGCCGGGGCCTGCGCCGCGACCGCCTCGATGGTGACCGCGCACTTCCTGGCGAGCGACGCCATATTGCTGGGCGGCGATGACGGGCTGCGGCAGCGCTACCTGCCCGCGGCCGCCGCCGGCGAGACGCTGGGCGCCTTCGCGCTGACCGAGCCCGGCGCCGGCTCGAACCCGGCCGACATGCGCACGACCGCCCGGCGCGAGGGCGCCGGCTATCGGCTCGAGGGGGCGAAGCACTTCATCTCGAACGGCGGCGTGGCGGACTTCGTCGTGGTCTTCGCCGTCAGCGACCCGGCGGCCGGTCCCCGCGGCATCAGCGCCTTCGTGGTGGACCGGGGAACGGACGGCTTCGCCGCCGGTCCGCCGCAGCCCACGATGGGCCTGCGTGCCGGCCAGGTCTTCGAGCTGTCGTTCGACTGTCTGGTGCCCGAGGAGAACCGCATCGGACCCGAGGGCAGCGGGTTTAGGACGGCGCTCCGCGTGCTCGACAACGGCCGCGTCGAGGTGGCGGCGATGTGCCTCGGCATCGCCCAGGCGGCCTTCGACGCGGCGCTCGCCTGGGCCAAGCAGCGCGAGGTGTCGAATCGGCCTCTAGCCGAGTACCAGGGCATACAGTGGATGCTCGCCGACATGGCGACCCGGCTGGACGCGGCCCGCCTGCTCGCGCTGCGCGCCGCGCGGCTGCGCCAGGCCGGCGTGCGCTTCACCAAGGAGGCCGCCATGGCCAAGCTGTTCGCCTCGGAGATGGCCGGCATGGTCAGCGACCTGGCGCTGCAGGTTCACGGCGGCTATGGCTATTGCCGCGACCTTCCGCTTGAACGCTACCTGCGCGACGTGCGTATCATGCGTATCTACGAGGGCGCCTCGGAGGTGCAGCGCAACATCATCGCCCGGGCGCTGCTGTCAGGTTCGTGAGGCCCGGGGCTTTAGGAGGGTATCGATGGCCGGTTCGGGGAAGCGACGGCTAAAGGCGCTGCTGATCGCGCCGCCGGTGGCGATCGGCATCGCCGTGCTGGCCTGGCAGCTCTCCCAACGGCAGCTCCCGGAACAGGCCGAGCCAAGTGAAGTCGCCAAGCCGGTGCGCGTCATCGAGGCGGCGCCGTCCGACTTCGTGCCGCGAGCGCTCGGCTATGGCTTCGTCCAGCCGGGCTCCGTCTGGGAAGCGGTCGCCCAGGTCTCCGGCAAGGTCGTCTATCGGCACCCGGACCTCGAGCGCGGACGTCTGCTCGAGGCCGGCAGCGAGCTTCTGCGCATCGACCCGGCGAACTACGAGCTGGCGGTCGCGCGCATCGAAGCCAGCGTGGAGGCCGTCCGCGCCGAGCTGGAGGAGCTGGACGTGCGCCGCGCCAACACCGAAAGCTCGCTCGAGATCGCCCGCCGCACCCTGACGCTCGCCGAGCAGGATCTGGTGCGCAAGCGCAAGCTCCTGGCCAAGAAGAACATCAGCCAAACGACGGTCGACGAGACCGAGAGCGCCGTGTTGAACGAACGACGGCAGATCCAGGATCTGCAGAACCAGCTGAACCTGCTGCCGGCCGAACAGCGGGTGCTCGAGGCCAACCTCGCGCTCAACCAAGCACAGCTGGAGGAAGCGCGGCTGGACCTGGAACGCACCGTCATCCGTTTGCCGTTCGAGGCGCGCATCGCCGAGGTGCTGGCCGAGGCGACCCAGTTCGTGAGCGCCGGCCAGAAGCTGGGCGTGGCGGATTCGATCGACGTGGCCGAGGTCACGGCGCAGATCGCGCTCAATCACATGCGGCCCCTCGTGCCCACGGGTCTCGACCTGTCGTCGCTGAGTGTCGAGGAGATCTCGGACCTTCCGCGGAGGTGGGGCTTCTCGGCCGAGGTGCGGCTGGTCGCCGGCGATTTCGCGGCCTCCTGGGAGGCCCGCTTCGACCGTATCAGCGACATGGTCGACCCGCAGACCCGTACGCTCGGCCTCGTGGTGGCGGTCGACGAGCCCTACCGCAGGGCAATCCCGGGTCAGCGTCCGCCATTGACCAAGAACATGTACGTCGAGGTCGAGGTGCGGGGCGCCCCCCAGGCGAACCGGATCGCCGTACCGCGGGTCGCCCTGCATCGCGGGGCGGACGGCGGCGATGTCGTCTACCTCGCGGGCCCCGACGATCGTCTCGGGTTTCGGCCGGTCACCCTAGGTCCGGTGCAGAGCGATTTCGTGATCGTGGAGCAGGGGCTGGAGGGGGGCGAGCGGGTCGTGGTGTCCGACCTGATCCCGGCGATCGAGGGCATGCTGCTCGCCCCGAGGATGGACGAGGACCTGGCCGGGCGTCTGGCGGCGCAGGCCGGCGGGGCCGGAGGGCTTAGATGATCCGCTTCTTCGCCGGTCATCCGACCGCCGCCAATCTCCTCATGGGCCTGCTGCTGATTTCCGGGCTGATGGCGCTGCCGATGCTCAAGCGCGAGACCTTTCCGGATTTCGCGAGCGACGCCGTTCGCGTGAACGTCGTCTATCCCGGCGCCAGGGCCGAGACGGTCGAAGAGGCTCTCTGTCAGCGCATCGAGGACGCGGTCGAGGGCCTGACCGACCTGGACGAGGTGCGCTGCGACGCGCGCGAAGGCCTGGCCAGCGCCACGATCGAGATGCACGAGGATGGGGAACTGGGCCGCTTCCTCGCCGACGTGAAGACCGAGATCGACGCGATCGACGACTTCCCGGACCTGGCCGAGGACCCGACCATCAGCGAGCTCAACCGGACCGATATCGTGGTTTCGGTCGCGATGACCGGTCCCATGGCCGAGCCCGACCTGAAGGTCTATGCCGAGGCGGTGAAAGACCGCCTGATCCGCCTCCCGGGGATCAGCCAAGTCGTGCTCCTGGGATTCTCGACGCGGCAGATCCGCATCGAGCCGGACCTGGTCAAGCTGCGCCAATACGGCCTCAGCGTCGCCGCGATCGCCGAGACGGTAGAGCGCCAGAGCCTTGACCTGCCCTCGGGCAGCGTCGAGACCGGCGAGCGCGACGTCCTGATCCGCTTCGCCGACGAGCGGCGCAGCCCGCGGGCCTTCGAGGACCTGGTGATCCTGGGCGGCGCGACCGGCGCCGAGCTGCGCCTCGGGCAGATCGCGCGCATCACCGACCGCTTCGAGCTGGACGAGGAGCGCACGCTGTTCAACGGCCGCCGCGCGGCGCTGCTCCAGGTCGAGAAGACGAAGGCGCAGGACACCTTGACCGTGATGGACTCCGTCGAGGCCTTCGTGGCCGAGGAACAAGGGCGCGCCCCGCCGGGCGTGGCCTTCGCGCTCACCCGGGACATCGCGTCCATCGTCCGGGACCGCCTGAACATGCTGGTCCGCAACGGCCTGCAGGGCCTGTTCCTGGTATTCCTGGCGCTGTGGCTGTTCTTTTCCTTCCGATTCTCGTTCTGGGTCGCCATGGGCCTGCCGGCCTCGTTCCTCGGCACGCTCTTCGTCATGACCTTGATCGGCTATTCGATCAACATGCTGACCATGGTCGCGCTGCTGATCGCCATCGGCCTGATGATGGACGACGCCATCGTGATCGCCGAGAACATCGCCCGCCACAGGCGGCTGGGCAAGACGCCGCTCGAGGCCGCGGTCGCCGGCACCCGGGAGGTCGCTCCTGGCGTGGTGTCGTCCTTCGCCACCTCGGTCTGCGTATTCGTGCCCTTGGCCTTCCTCGCCGGCGACATGGGCAAGGTGCTCAAGGTGGTGCCGGTGATCCTGATCATCACCCTTTCGGTCAGCCTGATCGAGGCCTTCCTGATCCTGCCGAACCACATGGCCCATGCGCTGACCGGCCGGCGCGAGCGCCCCTTCCGCAAGCGCTTCGAGGCGGCCTTCGAGCGCTTGCGGGAAGACCGGCTGGGGCGGCTGGTCGACCTGGCGGTCGCCTGGCGATACCTGACCCTCGGCCTGGTCGTGATGGTCTTTCTGGTCTCGCTCAGCATGGTGGCCGGCGGCGTGCTCAAGTTCCGCGCCTTTCCGGAGCTGGACGGCGACGTGGTGGAGGCGCGCCTGCTGTTGCCCCAGGGCACGCCGCTGGCGCGCACCGAGGCGGCGGTCGAGCAGCTCACGGCGGCCCTGTCGCGGGTCGATGCCGCCTTCGCGCCGCGCCAGCCCGAGGGCCGGACCCTGGTGCGCAACGTGATGGTCCGCTTCAACACCAACGCGGACGCCTTCGAGACCGGGGCGCACCTGGCCACGGTGACCGCCGACCTGCTGTCGGCGCAGGTCCGCGACGCCCGGCTCGACGACGTGCTGAACCTCTGGCGGCAGGAGACCGGGGAGGTCGCCGACGCCGTCTCGGTGACCTTCAAGGAGCCCCAGATCGGCCCGGCGGGCCAGCCGATCGAGATCCGTCTGCAGGGCGAGTCCCTGGACCAACTCAAGGCGACCTCCGAGGCGCTGATCGCCTGGCTCGGCCGCTACCGGGGCGTGGTCGACCTGAGCGACGACCTGCGCCCGGGCAAGCCGGAGCTGCGGCTCAAGCTGCGCGACGGGGCCACGGCGCTCGGCCTCGACGCGGCGACGGTCGCCGGGCAGCTGCGCGCCGCCTACTTCGGGCGCACCGCGGCCGAGCTGCAAGTCGGACCGGAAAGCTTCGACATCGACGTCCGGCTCCCGGCCGACGACCAGGACAGCCTGGCCGACCTGGACTACTTCGCGGTCACCCTGCCGGACGGCGCCCAGGTGCCGCTCGCGACCGTGGCCGAGATCGAAACCGGGCGCGGTTTCGCCCGCGTGGCGCGGATCGACGGCCGGCGCACCGTGACCATCCGCGGCGACCTGGACACCCGGGTCGCGAACCTGAACGAGGTGCTGGCCGACACGCGGGCGAGGTCCCTGCCCGAATTGGCGCGAACTTTCCCCGGGGTCGAGGTCTCGCTCGAGGGCGAGACGGCCGAGCAGGAGAAGACCGGCGGCTCCCTGCGGCGCGGCCTGCTGGCCGGATTGATCGGCATCTTCCTGCTGCTCAGCTTCCAGTTCCGCAGCTATGTCGAGCCGTTGATCGTGATGCTGGCCATCCCGCTCGCGTCGATCGGCGTGATCTGGGGCCACCTGATCATGGGCCTCGAGGTCTCCATGCCCAGCATCCTGGGCTTCGCCTCGCTCGCCGGCATCGTGGTCAACGATTCGATCCTGCTGGTCAACTTCGTGAAGCTCAGGGCGGCCGAGGGGGCCGAGGCCGTCGACGCGGCGCGTCAGGCCAGCCGCGACCGCTTCCGGCCGGTGCTGCTCACCTCGCTCACCACCATCGCAGGTCTTCTACCGCTGCTCTTCGAGCGCTCGCTCCAGGCCCAGGTGCTGATCCCGCTGGTCACCTCGCTCGCCTTCGGCCTGCTCGCCTCGACGGTCCTGGTGCTGATCGTCGTGCCGGTCTGCTACGCCATCCTGCACGACTTGGGCCTCACGACGGTGGCGCGGGCGGCGGGCGGCGCGGCGGCGCCGGGGTTGGCGGAGTAGGCGCTTCGGCGATAGGCTGCGACGTCACTCCGTCCCGGGCTTGGCTTCGTATTTCCGCTTCCAGTACGCGGCCACGTCCTTGTCCACGGGTAGGCCGTGATATCCGTATTCGTAGCCCCGCATGAGATAGAACAGGGCACCTATATCGCCCACTTCGGCCGCCTGAATTATCATGCTCGTTCCGTGACCGAGGTCCTTGGCTACGCCTTCGCCATCCAGGTACATGCTGCCCAGGTTGTAAAGCGCTTCCACGTGCCCGCTATCTGCCGCCATGCGGTAAAAGCGGAAGGACTCGTTGGGATCGATCGGCATGTCGGGTTCGGTCGCGTAGTAAACACCCAGGTTGTACTGCGCGCTCATGAGTCCGCCCTCGGCGGCTTCGCGCCATAGCTGGACGGCCATCGCTCTCTGCGCTTCGGAGCGGTCCGGCAGGTCCCAGTACCAGTGACCGAGATAGAATTTGGCCTCGAGGTCGCCGTTTCGCGCGGCCTGCTCCAGGAGGCTCACCGCGCGCGGCTTGTCCTCGGGCACGCCCCAGCCATACATGTACATATCCGAGAGTAGGTACTGGCTTGCGGCATGGCCGGCCGCGGCCTCCTCTTCCAATCCCTTCCGCCCGGTCTCGTACAAGGGCTTTGCCGCCTCGGCATCGCCTTCTTCCGGATCGTCTAGTTCGCGCGCGTAGCGCAAGGCGCCACGGGGACTGCCGTCCCTGGCGGCTTGCTCGAACCAGCGAATCGCCATCGTCTGCGGCTCGTCGCATTCGAGGTAGCCGTGGGTGTAAAGTTCCCCCAGGTACGCCGCGGCCTCGGCGTCGCCGGCCTCGGCAAGGCGCGTAAGGATTCGGCCCGCGGCCCTGTCATGGCCGCGCCGGGACAGGTCCAGTGCGTGCGCCAGGAGCTTCTCGTTCGACATCACCGTCACTATATCGTGAAACCGCTCCATTGGGCAGCCGCCGCAACGCCGGCCCTCGACAGCGGTGGCGGGGTCTGTCATAGCTGCCGCCAACTCGAAACCGGGAATTCGATCATGAAGCTGTTCTTCCATTGCCGCGCCGTCGGCCTCCTTCGGCTCTGCGCCCTGGCGCTGGTCGCCCTGATTCTGCGGCCCGAGCTTGCCCAAGCGCAACCGCAAGACGGGCAGGTGTTTCAGGACTGGACGGCACGCTGCGAGACGGATCCCGCGGATGCCTCCGCGACGCGCTGCTACATCATCCAGGGCGTCGTTGCGGGCGAGCAGCGTCAGCCGGTTATGTTGATGGCCGTGGCCTATCCGCCCGGCCAAGAGACGCCGCTGGCGACGGCCATCCTGCCGCTCGGCACCGATCTGAGGCCGGGCATCGCGGTCGCCATCGATGACGGCGAACCTAAGCGCTACCCCTTTTCCGTCTGCATGGCGGACGGCTGTCAGGCGCACATGCCTTTGGACGCCGCCCTGCTGGCGGCGTTCAAGAAGGGTGTCGCGGGCAGCGTGACGTTTCGCAGGGGCCCCAATCGTCCCGACACCAAGGTGCCGTTCTCGCTGAAAGGCTTCACGGCGGCCGTGAACGCCCTGAAATAGGCGGCCGGTGCGGCGCCGCATTCACGAGGGGGAGGGGAGCCATGCTACGCCTCTACGACTATTCGGATTCCGGCAACGGCTATAAGGTGCGCCTGCTGCTCAATCAGCTCGCCATCCCCTTCGAGTTGATCGAGCTGGACATCATCGAGGGCGAGACCCGGACCCCGGAATTCCTGGCCAGGAACCCGAACGGCAAGATTCCCGTGCTGGAGCTGGAGGACGGGGCGTTTCTGCCCGAGTCCGATGCGATCCTGTTCTATCTGGCCGAGGGCACGCCGTTCTTGCCGGACGAGCGTCTCGGGCGCGCCCGGGTGCTGCAGTGGATGTTCTTCGAGCAGTACAGCCACGAACCGACCATCGCGGTCGCCCGCTTCTGGCTGAAGCACCTGGAGATGACGGAGGCGCGCCGCGCGGCGCTCGCCGAGAAGCAGAGGCAGGGCCGGGCCGCCCTCGCGGTCATGGAGAGCCATCTGGAGAGCCGCGAATTCTTTGTCGGCGGCGCCTATTCGATCGCCGACATCGCGCTTTACGCCTATACCCACGTGGCCGGCGAAGGCGGCTTCGACCTCGGCGAATTCCCGGCGATCGGCGCCTGGCTGGGACGGGTCCGCGCCCAGCCCGGCCACGTCCCGATCATCCAAGGATGAGCTCGACCGGCCGCCGGTTGACTTGGGGCGCGGCCTGGGGCATCTTCCCGGCCCGCAACTGCTGGATGCAGCCGCGGAGAAGCGTTGGAAAGACCGGAGCCATGAGACTGCCGTTTCAACACAACACGGGGCGCCGCATAGGCGGCATCGAACCGGGCACGCCGAGTGCCGGCGATATCCCCGCAGGCTCCGGGAAGGGGACGGAACCGCTGTCCTAGCCAGCGGCGCGACACGGGCGCCATCCGAACAGAACCCTTCCCGAGTCACCGTCCGGGAAGGGTTTTCTCATTCGGCCTTTACCCGGAACGATCGACATCCGATGCGTAAGGACCGATACCATGAGCACCTACCAGTACCTCGAAACCGGGGGCGCGCCGATCAAGGCCTGGACCAAGGGCGTGCCGATCGAGGACGCCGCGTTGCAGCAGCTGCGCAACGTCGCCCGGCTGCCGTTCATCCACAAGCACGTCGCCGCCATGCCCGACGTGCACTGGGGCATGGGCGCGACCGTGGGCAGCGTGATCCCGGCCAAGGGCGCGATCATCCCGGCCGCCGTCGGCGTCGACATCGGCTGCGGCATGTGCGCCATGCGCACCTCGCTGACCAGCCACGACCTGCCGGACAGCCTGGCCGACCTGCGCCGGGAGATCGAGCGCAAGATCCCGGTCGGCTTCGGCGTGAACCAGAAGCTCACCGGGCCGGCCCGCGCGGCCTGGGAGGCCGAGTTCGCCCCGGGTTTCGCCTGGCTCGAGGAGAAGCACCCCAAGGTGGTGGCCAAGCGGCACCCCTCCTACATGCTGGGGTCGCTCGGCGGCGGCAACCACTTTCTCGAAGTCTGCCTGGACGAGTCGGACCGGGTCTGGGTCATGCTGCATTCCGGCAGCCGGGGCATCGGCAACAACATCGGCCGCCTGTTCATCGAGCTGGCGAAGCAGGACATGCGCCGGTACTTCGTAAACCTGCCGGACCGCAACCTGGCCTATCTGCCGGAGGGGACGGAGCATTTCGACGACTACGTCGAGGCGCTCGCCTGGGCGCAGCATTTCGCCTTCGTCAACCGGCGGATCATGATGGACCGGGCGCTCGCGGTCCTGCGCGCCCTGTTCAAGAGCTTCAAGACGGACGAGCAGGCGGTCAACTGCCACCACAACTACGCCGTCAAGGAGCACCATTTCGGCGAGAACGTCTGGATCACCCGCAAGGGCGCGGTCCGGGCCGGCGAGGGGGACCTCGGCATCATTCCGGGCTCCATGGGCGCCAAGTCCTTCATCGTGCGCGGCAAGGGCAACCGGGAGTCCTTCCAGTCCTGCTCGCACGGCGCGGGCCGCGCGATGTCGCGCACCGCGGCCAAGGAGCGCTTCACGGTCGCCGACCACGCGGCCGCGACCGAAGGCGTGGAGTGCCGCAAGGACGAGGGCGTGATCGACGAGACGCCGATGGCCTACAAGGACATCGACGCGGTCATGGCCGCGCAGGCCGACCTGGTCGAGGTGATCCACACTCTGAAGCAGGTGGTCTGCGTGAAGGGCTGAGCGAAAAAGGGGTCGGACCCCTTTTTCGCCCGTCACACCCCGTGGTACTCGCGGAACCAGTCGACGAAGCGGGGCAGGCCGTCTTCGATCGTCGTCTTGGGCTCGAAGCCGAGGTCGCGGCGCGCGGTCTCGATGTCGGCGCAGGTCTCCTCGACGTCGCCCGGTTGCATCCCGGTGAACTCCTTGACCGCCTCGCGTCCGCAGGCTCGCTCGAGCACCGCGATGAAATGCATCAGGTCCTCCGAGCGGTGGTTGCCCAGGTTGTAGAGCCGGTGCGGCGGGGCGTCGCCCTCGGCCTCGGGCGGGGTCTCGAGGGCGGCCAGGACGCCGGCGACGATGTCGTCGATGTAGGTGAAGTCGCGGCGCATCTTGCCCTTGTTGAACACCTGGATCGGCTTTCCTTCGAAGATCGCCTTGGTGAAGAGGTAGGGCGACATGTCGGGCCGGCCCCAGGGACCGTAGACGGTGAAGAAGCGCAGGCCGGTCGTCGGCAAGCGGTGCAGCCGGGCATAACACTCGGCCACGAGCTCGCCGGAGCGCTTGGTCGCCGCGTAGAGCGAGACCGGAGTGTCGACCCGGTCCTCGACCGCGAAGGGCAGCTTGGCGTTGGCACCGTAGACCGAGGAGGAGCTGGCATAGACCAGATGGCGCAGGCGGGGCAGGCGGCGGCTGGCCTCCATGACCACGAGCTGCCCCGTGACGTTGGCGTCGACATAGGCGAAGGGATTGATCAGCGAATAGCGCACCCCCGCCTGGGCGGCCATATGGGCGACCTGTTCGATCTCGGGCCGGGCGGTGCAGAGCGCCGGCAGGGCCGTGCGGTCGGCGAGCTCCAGCTTGTGGAAGCCGAACCCCTCCCGCGCCTCGAGGCGGGCGAGGCGCGCCTGCTTGAGCAGCGGGTCGTAGTAGTCGTTCAGGTTGTCGACCCCGACGACCCGCCGGCCCCGGTCGAGCAGGGCATGGGCGAGATGGGAGCCGATGAACCCGGCGGCACCGGTGACGAGGACGGTCATGGTTTCTTCCACGTGCTTGCGGACGCCCCCTATAGCCCGGCCGCACGCCGAAACTCAAGGGCGCCCGGGCCTCGGCCGGACCGCGCGAAATCGGCCCCGGGCCGCGCTCATTCGTACAGTTCGAGGAACTGGACCCCGATCTTGTCCTTCAGTTTCCAGCACAGCCGACAGCGGTAGGTTTCGCCGGACTCGAGGCTCAGGTCGAAGGTCGGCGGCAGGCTGGTCTTGTCGTCGGGAAGTCGGATCGCGGCGCCGCCGTGGGACAGGTTGACGATCTTGCATTCGACACCGGGGCCGAAATCGATCCTGGCGGCCTTTATGGTCTTGAACCGGCGGTGTCTCCTGCGTTCGTCGCGACGCTCGACCAATGGCTCCTGTTGCGCGCCTGGACCGCCCACCTCCAATCCGGCTGCCAGCCTCGAGCGCGCGACGACCGACTCCATGCGCGCGATCAGCTCGGTCCTGGTGAAGGGTTTGACCAAGTACTCGCCACTGCCGAAGGCCAGGCCGCCGAACGCGCTGTCGCGATCGACCAGGCCGGATTGTATGAGGAAGGGTATCTGGATCCCCTCCGCCCGCAGACGCTCGATGACTTCGTAACCATCGATATCCGGAAGCATCACGTCCAGCAGGAGGAAATCGTACTGATTGGCTCTGGCGAGTTCGATCGCGCGCTCGCCCAGGTCGGTCTTGTCGCAGACATGGCCGACCTCCCGAAGCATGAGCTCGACGGCTCCTGCGGATTTTTCGTCATCTTCGACATAGAGTACCCGCATCGCGCGTTTCCGCCTGGCTCCGGATCGAGGGGACGAACGGGGCGGCAGGGTAACATGCAAATGTTAAAGAATAACAGCGACCAAAAGGCCCGAAATCCGACTCGACCTGCCTTTGCCCGATTTGATCGTCCGGACCGGAAGGCGCCGGGCACAACCCGGCGCTGAAAGAGCGCTGGACGGCCGGGCGTGTGTCCTTCCTCGTCCGCCTCCCTACGCTCCCATCGGAGCTTCGGGAGACACTCCTACGGCTAAACCCCTTCGGCCGCCAGGCCACCAAGGTGGCCTGCCACCCGAAGCCGAAGGCGTCGGGTGGCGGATGGGGTGGGATTCGAACCCACGAGACGCTCTCGCGCCTGCCGGTTTTCAAGACCGGTGCCTTCGACCGCTCGGCCACCCATCCGCGGATCTCGACCGCGAGGGCATCCTTCTACGGGGCCCTTGGGAACAGCGACCTTGTAACGCCGAGCGGCGCGCCACGTCCAGGGTGTAGGGTCTGCGGCGTGCGGGCGCTGGGCCGGGCCAGCAAGGGGACCAGGTCAGAGAGACCAGGCAGAACCGATTCTTTTCGGGGCAGGGGGCGTCGGTCTCGAGGTTCGGCGACGCCAGCGGCTAGCCTTCGGACTTCTGGACCGCCGGCTTCACGTTCTGCTCGACCTCGGTCTTGGGTTCCGCGGCCTTGTTCGCGTCCGCCTCGGCCTTGGGTTTGACGGCGGACTTGGCGACGGCCTTCGGCGACGCCACCACGAAGCAGCCGACGCCCCGGCCGCTCAGCTCCCCGCAGAGCTTCTTGCTCGCGGCCCGGTTGGGCAGGGGCCCGGCGCGCAGACGGTAGACGATGCCCGTGTTGCCGCCGAGGTCCGCCTTGACGACCTCGCGAGACAAGCCGTCGAGCAGGCCTTTCGCCGAGACCAGGACCATCTTCCATGCGCGGTCGGCATGTTTCTCGCTGGCATAGGCGCCGACCTGAACCAGATAGCCGCTCGCCGCGGCCGGCTTGCGAGCCTTCGGCTTGGTGGGCTCCTTTTGGTACTTCGTGGGCCCCGGGGCCATGCGGGCCGCTGCGTCCTGCTGCGCGGTCGCGCCCTTCGCGGGCCGGACGCCGGCGCTGCCGATCGAGCGTGACATTCCCGGCTCCCCAGCGACTTTCGCACCCTGCTTGTGCAGGGGCTTCGACATGGCGCTTGCCAACTCGTCGCCCTCGGCGAAATCCTTGCCGGAATCCTCGTCGCCCTCCGGAATGGCGGGCCGGATTTCGATGGGCCCATCGGCGGTGTCCCGCGCCGCCATGACCTCTGCCGGCGCACTATAGGTCGCGGCATGAGCCAGGTTCTTGCTGCCGACCTTCCCGGCCTTGGGCTCGCGCGCCACCTCGCGCAGCACGGCGATACTTTCCGATTGATCGCCGCTCAAGGTCAGGGAGAGGCCCAGATTGTTGCGCAGCGAGACATTGTCCGGGTCGATCAGCAGGCCCGTGCGGTAAAGCGCCTGCGCGACCCCGTGTTCGCCCTTCTGGTCCTTCACGACGCCCATGGCGCTGTAGACGCGGGGGTCGTTATCGTTGAGCTGCAGGGCTCGCTCCAGCTGGGCCTCGGCGATATCGTATTTGCCCTGGTCGATGGACGTCTTTGCCAAGCCGTAAAGCGCGTCGAAGTCGTCCGGGTTGATCAAGATGGCGGCCCGATAGGCGTTCGCCGCCTGTTCGGGCGCATCGAGATCCTTGTAGATTTCCGCCAGGGTATAGAGCGGGGCAGGGTTGGTCGGCCGCGTGTCGAAGGCCCGCTGGCACATGCTGGCCGCCGTGTAGAGGTCGCCCGCACTGTACATCTTGTTGCAGTAACGAAGAAGCATGGCGGCGCGTTCTCGCTGATCGTCCAAATTGACCGTTGGGCGGGGCCTGGACTCGGACCTCGACAAGCCGGTGCAGGCGGTTGCCACCAAAACCAGACCTAGGGCCGTGGTAACCTTAAGGACGGATCGAATTGAACGTGTGCTCTTCATTGCAGCTTCCCGAAGCCGGTTTTCCCCAACCCCGACCCTCTCATTTGCACCAACGAGCGTTCGCGGACTCTCTTAGGGTTACCGGACTATCAGCCGGCAGCCTTAAAATATTCCTAATTTCGCGGCAACCACTTGTCTTTTAGCCAATTATGGCTCTGTTTTTCTTGATACTGGATCCGGTTCGGAGCGGCCGCCGGGGAGTCCGGAAGGCCACGAGCGGGCATCCACGCGAGCCGGCCAATCTGGTGTTTTGGCGTTGCTAGGGACCCGGCCGGGACGCTATCAGGTTGGCATGGAGTTCGTGCTCTCCAAGGCGCTTTGGACCGCCTTCAATCCCGGCCATTTGCTGCTGGCCCTCGGATTTGTGGGACTTGTCGGTCTGTTCATGCGGTCGCGGCGCCTTCGCCGGGCCGGGAGGTGGCTCCTGGCCTCCATGGTCGTGGCGATGGGAGGGCTCGCCGTTCTTCCGGCCGGCTTCTGGCTGAGTCCGCTGGAGAGCCGCTTCCCGCCGCCCAACAACTTGCCGGCCGGCGTCGACGGAGTGATCGTTCTAGGCGGCGCGCTCGACGTGAAGAGGTCCCATCGGCGCGGCCGGCCGGAGCTGAACGAGGCCGCGGACCGCGTGATCGGGCTTCTGGAACTGGCCCGCCGGTATCCCGAGGCCAGGGTGGTGTTTACCGGCGGCACCGCCGCCCTGCTGGACGACCGGCACCGCGAGGCGGATCTGATCCCGAATCTGCTGGATCGCATGGGCGGCACGGCCGACCGGCTGGTTCTGGAGCGCGACTCGCGGAACACGCACGAGAACGCGGTGTTCTCGAAGGCCCTGGCAGGGCCGCGCCCAGGCGAGACCTGGATCCTGGTCACCTCGGCGTTTCACATGCCGCGTGCCGTGGGCGTGTTCCGCCGCGGCGGTTGGGAGGTCATCCCCTATCCGGTGGACTACCGGAGCATCGGGCGGCCGGACTGGACGTCTCCGCCGGATCTGGTGCGGGGCCTGGCGGAAGTGTCGCTCGCCGCGAAGGAATGGGTCGGATTGATCGCCTATCGGCTGCTCGGCTGGAGCAGCAGCCTGTTTCCCGGTCCCCGGCCTCGAAACGACGTGGCCGCGCCGGCATCGAGGAGAACCGTGGCAGCCGCATTGCCTGACGGTCATGCCTGTGGCACAAGGGGGCCGTCTCGCCAGGAAACCTGGGGATGTGGCGTGGGCGAAAATCGGCGTTCGCGCGGGCGGACACCATATCTGCTGGGATAAGGAATGCGTTTTCGCAGCTTCGCACTGTGTTTCCTGGCCGCGGTCCTGGGCCCGCAGCTCGCCTGGGCTCAGGGCGATTTCGCCGCCTGGCTCGAGGACTTCAAGGGCGAGGCCACGGCTGCCGGGATCTCGCCGGCAACCCTGGCATCGGCTTTGGACGGCGTGGCGCCGCTCGAGGAGATAATCGAACTGGACCGCCGGCAGCCGGAGTTCACCCAGACCTTCTGGGGCTATGTCGACGGTCGCGTGACGCCGCAGCGCGTGGAACGAGGACGGAAGCTCCTGGCCAAATACCGGCCCCTGCTCAAGAAGATCAAGGCGCGCTACGGCGTCCAACCGGGATTTCTGGTCGCGTTCTGGGGGTTGGAAACCAACTTCGGCGACTTCATGGGCAAGACGCCGGTGATCGCGTCCTTGGCGACCCTGGCCTATGACCGCAGGCGCAGCGACTTCTTCCGAAGTCAGTTGCTCGACGCGTTGCGCATGGTCGACGGCGGACATTCGAAACTGGCGGACATGAAGGGGTCCTGGGCCGGTGCCATGGGTCAGCTCCAGTTCATGCCCAATACCTTCATACGCTATGCCGTCGACGGCGACGGCGACGGCCGCCGCGATATCTGGCGCAGCTATCCCGACGCTTTCGCCTCGGCCGCCAACTATCTCAAAAGCATCGGCTGGCGGCCGCGCGAGAGGTGGGGCAGGGAGGTCCGTCTGCCGAAGGGATTCGATTTGAGCCTGGCCGACCTGGCGGTCGAAAAGCCGCTCTCGGAGTGGCGGAAATTGGGCGTCCGCCGGGCCAACGGCCGGAAATTGCCCAGGGCCAGGATGTCCGGTTCGATCGTCCTGCCCGGCGGGGCCGGGGGGCCGGCTTTTCTGGTCTACCGGAACTTCCGGAACATCATGGTCTGGAACCGGTCCCTGCTTTACGCGCTGGCCGTGGGATATCTGTCCGATCGCGTGATCGGCCTGGGTCAGTTGCGGGCCAAGCGTCCGGCCAACGAAAGGCCCTTGCGGCGCGAAGAGGTGGAGGAACTGCAGGTGCTCCTGACGGCACTCGGGTTCGACCCGGGAGAGCCGGACGGCATCGTGGGCTCGCGCACCCGGGCCGCCCTTCGGACCTATCAGCAGCATGCGAATCTGCCGGCGGACGGCTATCCCACAATAGGATTGCTCAAGGGGCTGCGTCAAAAATCGGGCAATTAAACGCGGCATTGCCGAGAGACCCCCGCCTCGCTAAATTACCAAATACTGGTCTGCGTACTAATAACTACACAAGATGATGAATCCAACAGATCGTAAGCGTCTTGTTCTGGTGGCACTGCTCGGATTTGCGCTGGCAGCCTGTGCGGAAAATCGAACGATGCCTCCCGGGGCCGAAACCGCGTTGCCGGGCGCGGGCGCTATGGGCGAATACAAGATCGGGAAACCGTACAACGTGCGCGGTATCTGGTATTACCCGAAGGTCGACTACGACTATCGCGAAACCGGAATCGCCTCGTGGTACGGGCCCGGCTTTCACGGCAAGCGGACCGCGAACGGCGAGATCTACGACCAGATGGAGCTGACCGCGGCCCATCGCACCCTGCCGATGCCGAGTATGGTCAGGGTGACCAACCTGGAAAACGGCCGTTCGCTCCTGGTCCGCATAAACGACCGCGGTCCGTTCTCGAACGGCCGGATCATCGACCTGTCGTATCGTGCCGCGCAGCTTCTCGACGTTGTCGCGGCCGGCACGGCCAAGGTGGCGGTGGAAAACCTCGGCCAGCAGAGCCGGCAGCTCGCGGCGATCGCCCAGGGCCTAGAGGCGGCCAGGAATGCTCCGGACGCGGTTCCCACGGTCGCAGTGGACTCCGCACCGTTGGAACCCGTCGCCGGGTCGTCGCAAGTCACGCAGATCGCGCAACCTCCGATCGGCGATCGAACGGCCGGCGACTCGATACGACCCAAGCGGGGGCCCGTCAGACCGGCGCGCCGTCACCGGGCCGCGGCCGGTGGCGGCCACTCGAGCCCTCCGGTGCCGCGTACGCGGACGCTCTTGGCCTCCCGATCGCTCGCCATGGCCACGGATACGAGCGACGTGAACGGCTGGGACTTCGAAGGACAGGGTCGCCTTGGCGGGAACACGGGCGCGCGGCTGGATTCCGAATCGGCGCCCCGGCCCGACGGTACGGTGACGCAGCTTGCGGTCCGCCCGACGAACATCTTTATCCAGGCGGGCTCGTTCCTGCGGCGGGACTACGCCGCCCGGCTGAGTATCAGGCTTTCGGTATTGGGTCAGACCCGGGTCACCGAGGCGCAGGTCGACGACCGGATGTTCTTCCGCGTGCGGCTCGGCCCGGTCGTCTCGGTCGCCGAGGCCGACCGGCTGCTCGATGTCCTGCAGACCAAGGGTTTCGCCGATGCCAGGGTGGTCGTCGACTAGCGAGCGGCCATATTTTCGGCATATTCGGCGGCTAGCCAGGGCATCCAGAGCAGATCATGTCCCAGATCATGTCCGGGACCGCAGCTGCAAACTCCCAGGATAGTGGAGCAGTCATGTTCAAACACTCCCCAGTTCTCCGTCTACTGGCCTTGGCGGCCGTCTTTCTGGCCGGCCTTGGCGCAATGCCGCACCCAGGGGCCGCCTTCGAGAGCCGGGCCCGCGAAGCTCTGCTGATCGATGCCACAACCGGCACCGTGCTGCTCGAAAAGGACTCGCATCGGCCCATGCCGCCGGCATCGATGAGCAAGATCATGACCGTCTACCTGGCCTTCGAGGCGCTGAAGGACGGACGTTTGTCGCTAGACGACAAGCTGATGGTCAGCGAGAAGGCCTGGCGCATGGGGGGGTCCAAGATGTTCGTGGAAGTCGGCAAGGAGGTACGCGTCGAGGATCTGCTGCGCGGCGTCATCGTCCAATCCGGCAACGACGCCTGCATCGTGCTCGCCGAGGGCCTGGCCGGAAGCGAGGAGGCTTTTGCCGAGCTCATGAACCGCAAGGCCGCCGAACTCGGCATGGAGGACAGCAGCTTCGCCAATTCCACCGGCTGGCCCCATCCGGAGCAGCGCATGTCGCCGCGCGACCTGGCCACCCTGGCAGTGCGCACGATCGCCGACTTTCCCGACTACTATAGCTACTACGCCGAGACCACTTTCACCTTCACCGACATCAAGCAGGGCAACCGCAATCCCTTGCTCTACAAGAACCTCGGGGCCGACGGCCTCAAGACCGGGCATACGGAGGAGGCCGGCTACGGCCTGACCGGCTCGGCGGTTCAGGACGGCCGCCGCCTGATCGTCGTGGTCAACGGGCTCAAGAGCATGAAGGAACGCGGCGACGAAGCCCAGAGCCTGATCAACTGGGGGTTCCGCGAGTTCGACAACTACAGCCTCTTTGCCGCCGGCGAGACCGTGGAGGAAGCGCCGGTCTGGCAGGGCGTGGCCAAGACCGTTCCCCTGGTTCTGGCCGAAGACCTCGAGGTCACCTTGCCGCGCAGGTCGCGCAAGAAGATGACCGTGAGCGTCCGGCACGACGGACCGATCCCGACGCCGATCGAGGAAGGGCAGGAGGTCGCCACCCTGGTGGTCGCGGCCCCGGGGGCCGAGACCGTCGAGGTGCCGCTCCGGGCGGGCGCTTCGGTCGAACGGCTCGGGTTGCTGGGCCGGTTTTTCAGTAACGTCAAGCACCTGGTGTTAGGCGGTTCCTGACCCCGGCCGCGACGCCGATTGACCCGCGCCCGGCGGCCCGGCAGGATCGGCCGCATGGCCAAGGGGAAATTCATCACCTTCGAGGGCGGCGAGGGCGCCGGCAAATCGACCCAGGTCGGCCTGCTGGCGGCGGCGCTGCGTGAAACCGGCCGCCGGGTCCTGGAGACCCGGGAACCGGGCGGCAGCGAGGGCGCCGAACAGATCCGCGAGCTGCTGGTGCACGGCGAGGTCGGCCGCTGGGACGGCACGACCGAGGCGCTTCTCCACTTCGCCGCCCGGCGCGAGCACTTGGTCCATACGGTCTTTCCGGCGCTCGGGGCCGGAACCTGGGTCCTCTCGGACCGCTTCGCCGACTCCACCATGGCCTACCAGGGCTACGGGCACGACCTCGGGCCGGGCCTCATTGAAACGCTGTACGGGCTCGTGGTCGGCGAATTCCGGCCGGACCTCACGCTGATCCTGGACTTGCCGGTCGACCAGGGACTGCGGCGCGCCGCAGGACGCCGCGAGGGCGGCGACCGCTATGAACGCATGGACGGCGGGTTTCACGAGCGGTTGCGCCAAGGCTTCCTCGAGATCGCCCGCGGCGATCCGGCGCGCTGTGTGGTGATCGACGCCAGCGGCGGCGTGGACCAGGTACACTCGGCCGTATGCGCCGCGCTGGTTCGGCGCCTGGGAATCGACCTGCCATGACCGAGACCCCGTTCGAAGGCGCGCCGGCGCCGCGCGCCAACGCCGAGCTGCTCGGCCAGGAGGCCGCGGAGCGCACGCTCTTCGAGGCCTATCGCTCGGGCCGGCTGCCGCACGCCTGGTTGCTGACCGGCCCGCGCGGCGTCGGCAAGGCCACGCTCGCCTACCGTTTCGCGCGCTTCCTGCTGTCGGGGGGCGGAGCCGACGGCGGCCTGTTCGGCACAGAGCCCGCCGGCCTGACGCTGGATTCGGAGCACCCGGTGTTCCGCCTGGTCGCCTCGGGCGGGCATCCCGACCTCTTGACCGTGGAGCGCGGGGTCAACGAGAAGACCGGCAAGTTCCGCGGCGAGATCGTCGTCGTCGACGTGCGCTCGGTCGCGTCCTTCCTGCACATGACGCCGGGGGAGGGCGGCTGGCGCGTGGTCGTGGTCGACTCCGCCGACGAGATGAACCGAGCCGCCGCGAACGCCATCCTGAAGATCCTGGAGGAGCCGCCGCGCCAGGCGCTTCTGCTGCTGGTCAGCCACGCGCCCGGGGGCCTGCTGCCGACCATCAGGTCGCGCTGCTGCCGCCTGCCTATGCCGGCGCTCGACGATGCCACGCTGGCCCTGCTGCTCGAGCGCCACCGGCCGGACCTGGCGTCCGAGGATGCCTCGGCCCTCGGGCGCCTGGCCGAGGGGAGCATCGGCAAGGCGCTCGATCTGGCGGCGAGCGGGGGTCTCGAGCTCTACCGGGACCTGGTCGATCTGCTCACCGGCCTGCCGCGGCTCGACGTGCTCCGCGTGCATGCCCTCGGCGACCGCCTGGCGCGCGGCGGCGATGGCACGGCCTTCCGCGTCGGCACGGAGCTGCTGTCCTGGTGGCTCGCGCGGATGATCCACGGCGGCGCCGGCGGGGCACTGCCGGCGGAGGTGGTGGCCGGCGAGGCGGCCCTGATGGCGCGCTTGCTGGAGCGGCGCAGCCTTGCGCAATGGCTTACCCTATGGGAAAAGTGGAGTCGTCTCTTCGCCCGCGCGGGGGGCGCCAACCTCGACCGCAAGCAGGTAGTGGTCACCGCATTCCTCGAACTGGAGGCGCTGGCGGCCTGACCGTATCGGACGATGCGGCGGCCGCCGTCGGACGGGAAGGCAGGAATCCCGAGGAGACACGAATGGCCGGGCCGGACAAGACGCCGTACTACATCACCACGCCGATCTACTACGTGAACGACGTGCCGCACATCGGCCACGCTTACACGACCTTGGCCTGCGACGTGCTCGCGCGCTTCAAGCGCCTGGACGGCTACGACGTGATGTTCCTGACCGGCACGGACGAGCACGGCCAGAAGAACGAGAAGGCGGCCAAGGCCGCCGGCATGGACCCCCAGGCCTTCGTCGACAAGGTGAGCGAGAACTTCCGCCACCTGGCCCGGGCCATGAACTACTCCAACGACGACTTCATCCGCACCACCGAAGAGCGCCACAAGCGCTCCTGCCAGGCGATCTGGAAGCGGCTGAAGGACAACGACCAGATCTACCTCGGCAGCTATGCCGGCTGGTACGCGGTGCGCGACGAGGCCTACTACGGCGAGGAGGAGCTGAGCGACGGCCCCGACGGCAAGAAGGTCGCGCCCTCGGGCGCCGAGGCCGAGTGGGTCGAGGAGCCGTCCTATTTCTTCAAGCTGTCCGAATGGCAGGACCGGCTGCTCGAGCTCTACGAGCGCGATCCGGATTTCATCGGCCCGCCGACCCGGCGCAACGAGATGATGAGCTTCGTCAAGAGCGGCCTGCGCGACCTCTCGATCAGCCGGACCACCTTCAAGTGGGGCGTGCCGGTGCCCGACGACCCGGACCACGTCATGTACGTGTGGATCGACGCGCTCACCAACTACATCACGGCCGCCGGATTTCCGGATGTGGAAAGTGCCGCGTTTACAAAGTATTGGCCCGCCGATCTTCATATGGTGGGTAAGGATATACTGCGTTTCCACACGGTCTACTGGCCGGCCTTCCTGATGGGTGCGGGGGTCGCGCCTCCGAAGCGCGTGTTCGGACACGGCTGGCTGTTGAACCGGGGCGAGAAGATGTCGAAGTCGGTCGGCAACGTTCTCAAGGCCGAGGACCTGACCGCGCGCTACGGCCTCGACCAAGTGCGCTACTACCTGCTGCGCGAGGTGCCTTTCGGGGCCGACGGCTACATCAGCCACGAGACCATGGTCGGCCGGATCAACAGCGACCTGGCCAACGACTTCGGCAACCTGGCGCAACGGGTCTTGTCGATGATCGCCAAGAACTGCGGCGGCGCGGTGCCCCAGCCGGGCCCGCTCGAGCCGGCCGACGAGGCGCTGCTGGGGCAGGCGAGGGGACTGATCCGGCGCCTGCGCGAGGCCTACGACGCGCAGTCCTTCCATCGCGGGCTGGAGGCGACCTGGGAGGTGGTCGGCGCGGCCAACCGCTATGTCGACGAGCAGGCGCCCTGGGCTCTGAAGAAGACCGATCCGGACCGCATGGCCGCCGTGCTCTATGTCCTGGCCGAAACGATCCGCCATCTCGCGGTCATGACCCAGCCGGTCATGCCCGATGCGATGGGCCGGATGCTCGACCAGCTCGGCGTGCCCGCCGACAAGCGCGGTTTCGCCGCGCTCGACGACCAGCTTCTGCCCGGCACGGCCCTGCCGAAGCCCGAGGGCGTCTTCCCGCGCCACGTCGAGGAGGCGGGAGAGGCCTGAGCTTTCGGATCACTTGGCGGTGCTGAGCGCGACACAGGGCGCCGAGCCGCTGTCGGAGAAGGTGCCGCCTTCGACCGGGACGAAGCGCCAGGCATAGCGGTCCTCGGTGAGCTCGAGCTGCAGCACGCCCCAGGTCTCGGCCTCGAACACCTCGCTGTTCGCTTCGCGCTCGACGAGGCCGCGCAGCCGGGCGCCGCCCGTGCCGACGACGAAGCCGCGCGGGCCGCGTTGCGGGTCGGGACGGCCGTCGGCGTCCTGCGGGGCGAAGCGCTCGTAGTTGTGGCCGTGGCCGTTCAGCACCAGGCTGGCGCCGGCCTCGTAGAGCATCCGGTAGAGTGGCGCGGCCCTGTCGTCGGCATGATGCCTGCCCGACGTGAACAGCGGGTGGTGCCAGTAGGCCAGGATGCAGCGCGCCCGGGTCGCCGCCAGGTCCGCGCGCAGCCAGCGCCCCTGGTCCGAATCGGACCCCAGCTCGATGTTGCTGTTCAGCGCGATGAGATGCCAAGAGCCCAGATCGAAGCTGTAGTAGCCGCGGCCGGCCTCGCCGGCGCGTTCGCCCCAGTAGGTGAAATAAGCGGCGCCGCCCGCCCGGTAATCGTGGTTGCCCGGCACCGGCCGCGTCCGCGTTCCGTGGCGCCCCCAGGTCGCGTCGTAGCAGTCGCGGTACCCCTCGGCGGTGTCCTCGTAATAGACCAGGTCGCCCAGCGCCAGAACGGTTCCGGCCAAGCGGTCGACCAGGGCCGCCGTCTCCGCGGCGCGGGAGTCCGGATAGACGTCCCAGATAGGTTCGGCCGCCTTGGCCCACCAGGGGTCGTGGCAGCGCGCGATATCGCCGACCGCCAGCACGGTGACCGCCGCGTCTTGCGCCCGGGCCGGCGCGGCCGGTGCAAGCCGGGTCGCGACGATCAGGACTGCCAGGAGATAGAGCGCGATCCGAATGCCGGCCAACTTGCCGCCCCCAAGACTGTTCCCCCTATGGGTTTGCCGGAGGATAGGGCCATTGACCTGTCCGCGCCACCTGCGCTAACTCCACCTGCCCGCGGGTGCCGAGCCCCATCAGAGTCCGAGTTCCTGCCGTCATGCTGGTCGATTCCCACTGCCACCTGGACTATCTGGAGAAGGACGAGGACCTGGACGAGGTGGTCGCCCGGGCCCATCGGGCCGGTGTCGGCACCCTGCTCACGATCTGCACCAAGCTCTCGGAGTTCGGGACCGTGCGCGCAATCGCGGAGCGCTTCGAGGGTGTCTTCTGCTCGGTCGGAGTCCATCCCCACGAGGCCGAGGGGGAGGGCGTGCGGGACGCCGCGCGGCTGGTCGAGCTGGCCGGCCATCCCAAGGTCGTCGGGCTCGGCGAGACCGGCCTCGACTTCTACTACGAGCATTCGCCGCGCGCCGCCCAGGAGACCAGCTTCCGCGCCCACATCGAAGCCGCCCGGGCAACCGGGCTGCCGGTCATCGTGCACAGTCGCGACGCCGACGAGGACACGGTTCGAATCCTGCAGGAAGAGCACGCACGAGACCCCTTCGGCGCCGTGATCCACTGCTTCACCGCCGGCCCGGAGCTCGCCCGGGCGGCGCTCGACCTCGGCTTCTACATCTCCCTAGCCGGCATCGTGACCTTCAAGAAGGCCGAGGCGCTCTGCGAAACGGTCCGGCAGGTCCCGCTGGAGCGCCTGCTGGTCGAGACCGACGCGCCCTATCTGGCGCCGGTGCCCAAGCGCGGCAAGCGCAACGAGCCGGCCTTCGTGGTCCACACCGCCGAGAAACTCGCCGAGATCAAGGGGGTGACGGCGGACGAGCTGGCGCGGGTCACGACCGAAAACTTCCACCGCCTCTTCGCCAAGGCCGGCGCATGAAGGTCACGATGCTCGGCTGTGGCGGCTCCGGCGGCGTACCGCTGGCGGGCCGGGAGCCCGGCGGCCATTGGGGCGACTGCGACCCCTCGAACCCGAAGAACCGGCGCCGGCGGGTGTCGATCCTGGTGGAGCAGGAGGGGACCGTCCTGCTGGTCGACACCTCGCCGGACCTGCGCCTGCAGATGCTGGACGCCGGGATCGAACGGCTCGATGCCGTACTCTACACCCACGCCCACGCCGACCACTGCCACGGTATCGACGACCTGCGCTGGATCGTCTATGCGCAGGGGGCGCCGATCGACGCCTATATGGACCGGCAGACCCGCGATGCTCTCACCCGGCGGTTCGCCTACGCCTTCGCCTCCAGCGCCGACCCGAACAGCCTGTATAAGGCGCTCTTGACCGACCGCGCCATCGAGGGGCCGTTCACGGTCGGCGGCGTCGAGGTCCTGCCCTTCGTGCAGGGCCACGGCAAGGAGACCTCGCTGGGCTTCCGCTTCGGGCCGATCGCTTATTCAACCGACGCGGTCGAGCTCGACGAGCTGGCCTTCGAGGTGCTGGACGGCGTCGAGGTCTGGATCGTCGACTGCCTGCGCGAGGCGCCGCACCCGACCCACGCCCACTTCGCCA
>CAMYKD010000025.1 GCA_947258885.1 uncultured Kiloniellales bacterium
ACTGAGACTCTCAGCTTTTTACGATTCTCAACTTTTCCTGTGGCTGTTCCCGTTCAAACAACAGTTGCAGATTGTCAATCAACAGCTGCTGAGTTTCATTGTCCAGATAACATTGAGATTGTCTGATATCATTCGGATCGAAACCTGGTTCGAGCCGCATCAGTTCCCGGTGGGCGCCCTCGCGCAATGGATCGAGCGCCACGAGACGCTTTCCCACATCGATGGCTTCGGCGAGCCGTCCCTCCTCGACACATCGCTCACGCTCTGCCTTCAGGGCTTCACAAGCCAGGCTATGGAGTTCCGAGCGTTGGTCGGACAGCCAGTCGTCGAAAGCGGCCTCCCTTATCCCGATTCCATCAAGGAAAGGGCCCTTGTATGAGGCCACCGCCGCCCCTGGGCCTTCGGCTGCGAGTTCCCGGAACTTCAGAACATCCACATCGATCGGCCCTGGAATAAAGGTGACGCTTTCTCGGTCGGACTGCAGGAATCCGCTGTCGGTGCCCGGCACCGCCTTGCGGATCTGCACGAGCGTTTGATTCAGGCTGTGGCGCGCCTGCTTGTCGGATCGCTCGCCCCATAGCAGCGCCATCAACTTCTCGCGGTGCTGCGGCCGGCCTGGTTGGACCGCGAGGTACGCCAGCAGCGCCCTCGCGTTCTTGGTCGGCAATCGAACCGGCGCACCGCATGGGTCGTACAGCTCAAACCCACCGAGCAATTGTAGCCTCCAGCGCGCCGTGTGTGTCTTGACCATCGTTTCCATGCCGAAACCGGCAAACAAATCACTCCAGGTGCGAATTATACGATTTTTGACCGGATTTTGATCGTGGTTTCATCGCCGTGTGACGGCGCCTCGCTACGCTGCCGGCATGATGATCCGCGAGACAGCGGCCTTAGAAAGAAGGAGGTTCCCATGAAACGACTGGACATGTTGGCGGCGCTTGGCATCGCGGCACTTCTCGCCCTGGGCCTTGCGTGGCAGAAGGCCGACGCGGCGGACGCCGTGCACAGGTGGAAGATGGCTGCAAGCTGGGGCGGCGGGCCGCTCATGGAGATCGGGTCCAAGGCCTTTGCCGAGAAGGTCGGACTGCTTACCGACGGGAGAGTACAAATCGAGGTCTTCCCCGCCGGCGAGCTCGGCCCACCCCTCGAGGTGACCAAGACCGTGCGCGAGGGCGCGGCCGAGGTGGGACACACCTGGATGGGGCTGGACTGGGGCCAGGACAAGACCGCGGTGCTGTTTGGCGGTTTCGCCGGCAGCATGGACCCCGAGCGCACGATCCACTGGCTCTACGAGGGAGGCGGCCTGGATTTGTGGCGCGAGTTCCGCAGGGAGAAGTTCGGCGTCGTGTCGATGCCCGGCCTTATCCGCACGGCGGAGGTCTTCCTCCATTCGCGCAAGCCGGTGAGAAGCCTGGCCGATCTCAAGGGGCTGAAGGTTCGCACCGCTGGAGCGTGGCTCGAGATCGTAATAGGCCTCGGCGCTACATCCGTCTCCTTGCCCCATTCCAAAGTGAAAGGCGCGCTTGAAGCGGGCGAGATCGACGCGGCCGAGTGGGGCACGCTTTGGGAAAACGCCGGTCTCGGCGTCAGCCAGATCACCAAGTATGTGATCGTCCCGGGCGTGCATCAGCCGGTCGCCCCCTTCGAACTACAGTTCAACGAGGCGGCCTGGAGCGCGCTTTCGGAGCGCGATAAGCGGCTGATAGAGGTCGCGGCGAAGCTGGTCACACTGGAGAGCTGGATCCGTTTCGGCCAGGAGGACGCCAAGTCCCTCGATCATTACCGCCAGGCCGGCAACGAGATATTCGGTTCGCCAAGGTCTGGAAGTCGCAACTGGACTTCGAATCGCTCTGGAAGGATGCGCCGCTTTACCGCGATCTAAGGAGTTGAGCGCGGAGACCGGCGACACCTTGTCAGGCGGCCACGGGCCCGGTCAATCCAAGTAGCCGTGCTCCCGCCAGAATCCATACTGAGTGCGGAATGCAGCGAAGCTCTCGTAGATCCGCTTGAACAGGGGGTCCTTGGCGGACTCTTCGTCGACGACCTCCTGCCACTTCTCTTCGAACCGGCGGAGCATGTTGTCCGGCCAGCGATGGATGGCCACGCCCTTCTCCTGCAACGTCTTCATTGCCTTGAACTGCAAGGCTTCGCTACGCACGAAGGACCAGCTCAAGCTGTCGCCGCAGGCGGCCTCTAGGATCGCCTTGTGTTGGTCGGACAGTGCCTCCCACTTGCCGAGGTTGATGAGCAGTTCGCCGATGGTCGCCTGCTGGTGCCAGCCCGGGAAGTAGTAGTGCTTGGCGACCTCATGGAAGCCCAGCGCCAAGTCGATCACCGGCATGGAGAACTCGGCGGCGTCGATGACGCCCCGATCGAGCGCCCCGTAGATGTCGCCCGGCGCGAGTAGTTGCGTGGATGCTCCCATCTTGGCCATGACCTTGGCGCCTAGCCCGCCATAGCGCACCTTCAACCCCTTGACGTCGCCGGCCGATCCTATTTCCTTGCGGAACCAACCCGAGGCCTCGGGCGCCAAGATGACGCAGTGAAATCCCTTCACGCCGTGCGCGGCATAGATTTCATCATAGATCTCGTCGCCGCCCCCGTATCGCAACCACGCCAGATATTCGCCCGCCCGTGGACCGAAAGGTACTGCGGTGAACCACGAAAGGGCTGGGATCTTTCCGACGTGGTAGGCCGAGGCCCCCCACATGGCGTCTATGGAGCCCTTTGTGACCGCATCGAAACCCTCCAGCGGTGGCACTAGGGCGTTTGGCTCATAGGCCTTGATATGCAAGGTGCCATCTGACATCGCATTGACGTTTCTTTCGAAACGCCCAACCACCTCGCCGATGACCGGGAGCTTGCTGGCGAAGGCGCTTTGCATCTTCCAACTGACACGCTGCTGCGCGTCTGCCGTAGCGCTTGAGGTCATAGCGATGCCGGCGACGCCGCCGATGAGAGCTGCTGCCTTGTAGATCTTTACGAATTCCATGGCTCCACCTCCAGGTCTGCTCTGAATCCCTGGTGGTCCCACGATGCCCTTCGAAAATCGCAGAACACGCGCGAGATTAAATCCGGGCAAGATACCATGCCTACGCGGGCCTGAGGCGGACCATCGGCCGGCGCGTCCTGGTCAGGTCAGTCGGCCAGCGATGCGCACTTGATGCACTGGGTGGCGTGCGGGATGGCTTCCAGCCGTTTGTCGCCGATGGGCTCGCCGCAGGTCAGGCATTCGCCGTACTCGCCCGTCTTCATGCGGGCCAGTGCCGCGCGGATCTGTGCGATTTCCGATAGACCCGAATTTTCCAAACCTTCGAGCACCTCGTCCGCTTCGCCTTCCGTGGCCTGCTCCTCGAAATCGGGGCTGGGGCGCGACCGCAGCTCGCCCTTTATGTCCTCGATCCGCGCACTGAGGATTTCCACCCGCTGCTCGAGTTGTTTCTTGATCTTGTCAACGTCCACCATGGTCAGCACCCGATCCTTAGACTGCTCGAACGCCCACCCCCGCGGCGCTCGCGGGAGGCCTCGGGGCGCTTTACGGAAAAGCCTAGCGCGAATACGGGGAACAATCTACCGATGCTTGCGCCACGTTGCCGGATGCCTTGCCGAGGGTCGAGGAGGAGCCGACCGCTCCGGCGCCGCCCAAAGCCTCTCCGCCCCCGGTATTACCAGCTTCGTCCGAGGAATTTCACCCCGATCCGATCCCGCACCCTCCAGCGGATCGTGCACGTATGCACCGTGCCGCAGTCGAGCTCCAACAGGAAGCTCGGCGGGAGATCGAGCTCATCGTCGGGAAGCCGTATCGCGGCGCCGCCGTGGGACATGTTCAGAATCTTGCAGTCGATGCCCTGTGCAAAATTTATCCTTGCGGACTTGATGGTCCTGAACCGCCGGTGTTTTCTGCGTTCGACGTCGACATTTTGCGATTCCGTTCGGCACGGCGGGTCGTCCTCCAGAACCGCCGGTTCGGTCAAGTTCGAATGCGCGATCGCAGCCTTCACGCAATCGAGCAACTCGTCCTTGGTGAACGGCTTGGCGAGGTAGTCGCCGCGACCGAAGGCCAACGCGCCGAATTCACTCTCCCGGTCCACAAGACCCGACAATATCAGGTAGGGCGTGCGCACGCCCGCTGCGCGCAGGCGCCCTATGACCTCGTAGCCGTCGATGTCCGGCAGCATCACGTCCAGAAGGATGAGATCATAAGCGGTGCGTTCCGCAAGCTGTAACGCGTACTCTCCGAGGGCGGTCGTTTCGTACTCGTCGACCATCCCTTGAAGCATCAGCTTGACCTCCTTTACGGCGGCCGGATTGTTTTCGATGTGAAGTATCCGCACGGCTAGATCTCATCCCTCACGGCGAATAGCGCACTGCTATAACGGTAAGTTATCATAAGGCTATTAACAATTTGAGATTTACGAAGAGTGTATATCGAAAGGATTGCTATACACTGGGTTCGTGTTTTTTTATTAATATTTCGCGTAATTGTAGTCATTGCTGATTGACCGTAATCCAAAGTTTGGTTTGGGGGGCTACCCCCCGGGGCGTGGCGCAAAAAGCCGGTTCGGCGACGGCAATCGGCGGAGCCACCAGAGAGCACGAACGGCCCGCGCTCGGCTCCGAGAAGAACCATGACTTGACGGCAACCGGACGCTAAATAGCCTGATCGTTGGTGACGGGTTCCGCGCCGGGGCGCGCCGCGGCACGGTAGGGGGAAATGTGGCATGAACGCGGCCAGCGAGGACGACCTTCTGTGCGAGCGGCGCGGGGCGCTGGCGCTGGTCACGCTCAACCGGCCGCGGAGCCTCAACGCGCTGACGCTCTCCATGTTCCGCGGGCTCGCCGCCCGGGCTGCGGCCTGGGCGGCCGACCCCGAGGTCGCCGCCGTGGTCATCGCGGGCGCCGGCGAACGGGCCTTCTGCGCGGGTGGCGACGTGGTCGCGGTCTACGACTCGGCCCGCGGCGACCGCAAGCTGGCGGCGGAGCTATTCCGCGTGGAATACACGCTCAACCGCGACCTGTTCCGTTACCCCAAGCCCGCCATCGCGCTGATCGACGGCATCGTCATGGGCGGCGGGGCCGGCATCTCGCTGCACGGCAGCCACAGGGTAGCCACCGAGCGCACGCTCTTCGCCATGCCCGAGACGTCGATCGGCCTGTTCCCCGACGTCGGCAGCTCCTACGTCCTGCCGCGCCTGCCGGGCGAATTGGGCCTCTATCTCGGTCTGGCCGGCGCGCGGTTGGCGGCGGCCGACTGCCTCTATGCCGGCATCGCGACGCACTACGTGGGGCGCGCCAGGTTGCCGGCCCTGGTGGACGCGCTGGCGGCCGCCGACTGGTCGGGCGACGCCCGGGCCGTGGCGAACGCGGTGATCGCGGCCTTCGCGTCCGCACCCGGCGACCCGCCCTTGGCCGCGCGGCGGGCGGCGATCGACCGCTGCTTTTCCGGTGGCTCGGTCGAGGCGATCCTGGCCGCGCTCGAGGCCGAGGAAAGCGGCTGGGCCCAGGAGACCCGCTCGACTTTACGGAAGTGCTCGCCGACCAGCCTCAAGGTCACGTTGCGCCAGCTGCGCGCCGGCGCGACGCTGGACTTCGAGGACGCCATGACCATGGAGTATCGTTTGAGCCAAGCCTGCGTGGCCGGGCACGATTTCGTCGAAGGCATCCGCGCCGCGGTGATCGACAAGGACCGCGCGCCGAAATGGCGCCCGGCCAGCCTGGCCGAGGTGAGCGAGGCGATGATCGACGCCCAATTCATACCGCCCGAGGACGGCGATCTGACCTTCGACTAGCGGCCCATCGGGACGGCGGAGCGGTTTTGCGCTAAGCTGTCTCGCAGGTGTCGATCGCGCAAAACCGCGAAGGGGGAAAGTATGGCGGATATCGGATTCATCGGGCTCGGCAACATGGGTGGGCCCATGGCGGCGAACCTGGTCCAGGCGGGCCACCGGGTCCGCGGCTTCGACTTGGTTCCGGCGGCCGTCGAGGCCGCGGCGGCCCGGGGCATCGCGGCGGCGGCCAGCGCCGCCGAGGCGGTCCAGGGCGCTGAAGCCGTCATCACCATGCTGCCGGCGGGCGAGCAGGTGCGCGCGGCCTACCTGGGTGAGGCCCGCGGCGAGGGCGGCCTGATTGCCGCGGCCGGGCCGGACAGCCTGCTGATCGACAGCTCGACCATCGACGTGGCCAGCGCCCGCGAGGTGCACGAGGCCGCCGCAGCGGCCGGCCACCCGATGCTGGACGCCCCGGTCTCCGGCGGTGTGGCGGGCGCCGAGGCCGCGACGCTCACCTTTATGTGCGGTGGCCCCGATGCGGCCTTCGCCCGCGCCAGGCCGCTGCTTGAGGTCATGGGGAGAAACATCGTCCATGCCGGCGGTCCCGGCAACGGCCAGGCGGCCAAGGTCTGCAACAACATGATCCTGGGCGTCTCCATGCTGGCCTGTGCCGAGGCCTTTACCCTGGGCGAGAAGCTCGGACTCGACCCCAAGAAGCTTTTCGAGATCAGCTCGGTCTCTTCGGGGTCCTGCTGGGCCATGCTGCACCACAACCCGGTGCCTGGCATCGTCGAAACCTCGGCCGCCAATAGGGACTACCGCCCCGGCTTTGCCGCGGCCATGATGCACAAGGACCTGAAGCTGTCCCAGACCGCAGCCAGCCAGGCCGGCGCCGCCACGCCGCTCGGCGCCGCGGCCACCGCGCTCTACACGGTCTTCGTCAATGCCGGCAACGGCGCCCTGGACTACTCAGCGATCGTCAAGTTGATCCGTGGCGAGTAATGCTTTTTCAGTGTATTACGGGCAAATTTAGCAAGCTTAAGCGGTCATTAACTTCCTGGCCGGTATGATGCGGGCCGCACAGATTTTCGTACTATCATAAGTTGTGGGGGTCCGCTGTGAAAGCCGCTTATCTAGAGACAATCTCGCTCATAGAGCGCCTGCACCGTCAGTGCCTCGAGGTCGTCAAGTCCGAACTGGACCGTGTCGGCGTTCGCGATCTGAACAACGTCCAGGCTCTGATACTATTCAACATCGGCGAGGAAGAGCTGACCGTGGGCGAGTTGACCCAGCGCGGCTACTACCTCGGCTCCAACGTCTCGTACAACGTCAAGAAGATGGTGGAGAACGGGTACCTGATCCAGGAGCGCTCGCCCCACGACCGTCGGTCGTTCCACGTGCGCGCCGCGGAGAAGGGGCTGGAGATCTCGCAACGGCTGGACAAGCTGTTCCAGGCCCAGTCCGCGAAGCTCGACGACACCCAGCTGTCGCGCGAGTCGCTGGGCGAAACGAACAACATACTGCGCCAGCTCGGCCAGTTCTGGTCTACGCCGCAGCGCTACGGGAATCTCAGCTCTGCCGCTTGAGCCGCGGCGACGCGGCTCGGCAATTCCTCGGGTCCAGTACCCGGGCGCCGAAACGGCGTCCGGGCCGGCCTGTGCCCGCCAAGAAAGTGTCAATACCTCCTCTTCCGGGCGACCGGGGCGCCGGCGCCCTCAGGTAAAGGCCTGAATGCCGGTTTGCGCGCGGCCTAGGATGAGCGCGTGGATGTCGTGGGTGCCCTCGTAGGTGTTGACCGCCTCCAGGTTCATGACGTGGCGGATCACGTGGAACTCGTCGGCCACGCCGTTGCCGCCGTGCATGTCTCGGGCCGTGCGCGCGATCTCGAGCGCCTTGCCGCAGGAGTTGCGCTTGGCGAGCGAGATCGCCTCGGGCGCCACCTTGCCCTCGTCGAACAGGCGGCCCACGCGCAGGCAGGTTTGCAGGCCCAGCGTGATCTCGGTCTGCATGTCGGCCAGCTTCTTCTGGATCAGCTGGTTGGCGGCCAGCGGCCGGCCGAACTGCTTGCGGTCCAGGGTGTACTGGCGCGCCGCGTGCCAGCAGAACTCGGCCGCGCCCAGCGCGCCCCAGGCGATGCCGTAGCGCGCCCGGTTGAGGCAGCCGAAGGGTCCCTTGAGGCCGGCGACGTTGGGCAGCAGGTTGTCCTCGGGCACGAGGACGTCGTCCAGGACGATCTCGCCGGTGATCGAGGCGCGCAGCGAGAACTTGCCCTCGATCTTGGGGGCCGAGAGGCCCTCCATGCCCTTCTCCAGGACGAATCCGCGGATCCTGTCGTCGGGGTCGCTCTTGGCCCAGACCACGAAGACGTCGGCGATCGGCGAATTCGTGATCCACATCTTGGCGCCGCTCAGACGGTAGCCGCCGTCCGCCTTCCGGGCGCGCGTCTTCATGCCGCCGGGGTCCGAGCCGTGGTCCGGCTCGGTCAGGCCGAAGCAGCCGACCAGTTCTCCGCTGGCCAAGCGGGGCAGGTACTTGCGGCGCTGCTCCTCGGTGCCGTAGGCATGGATCGGGTGCATCACCAGGCTCGACTGGACGCTCATCGCCGAGCGGTAGCCGCTGTCGACCCGCTCGACCTCGCGCGCGATCAGGCCGTAGCAGACGTAGTTGACCCCGGCGCAGCCGTAGTTCTCGGGCAGGGTCGCGCCGAGGAAGCCGAGCGCGCCCATCTCAGTCATGATCTCGCGGTCGAAACGCTCGTGGCGGTTGGCCTCGAGGATCCGCGGCATGAGCTTGTCCTGGCAATAGTCGCGCGCCGCGTCGCGCACCATGCGCTCGTCCTCGGAGAGCTGCTCGTCGAGCAGCAAGGGATCGTCCCAGGCAAAGGCGGCTTTGGCCGGGAGCGCTTGCGGCCCGGCCTGTGCGGCCGCGGCGCTTTCAGCTGCGGACATGGTTGGTTCCTCGCTCAGCCACGATACGTGTACCGGACCTCATCATAGCCCATCACGCCCACGGGAAAAGGCCGGGCGTCGCGGGCCGTCGGGTACCTCCCAGTCGTCGTTCGCCCGGATCGGCTTAAGGATTTCTTCGCCCGGGCCCGGGCATGATCGGCGCATGGCCGGATACCGTGAAACGCTGTTCGAATTTCACCGGGTCGGCGCCTACGTCAAGGTCTCCGCGGTCGACCCCGTGACCTTGACCGAGGTGTCGATCGTCGGGGACCCCTCGGCGGGCGAAACGGCCCTGAAACAGGCCGCGGACCGGAAACTGACCTATGTTCTGAAGCGAAATCGCGAAACCCGTTGATACGAAGTCCCTTGGCTGATCCCCGGGGCGATGGCCGTCAGCGCTTTTTGCCGCGCCGCTTGGTGCTGCGCCCGAGGCCGATCTTCTTGGCGAAGGCCGAGCGCTGCTTGGCGTAGTTCGGCGCCACCATCGGATAGTCCATCGGCAGGCCCCACTTCGCCCGGTACTCGTCGGGGGTCAGGCCGTAGGTGGTGCGCAGGTGGCGCTTCAGCATCTTCAGTTTCTTGCCGTCCTCGAGGCACACGATATAGTCGGGCGTCACGGAGCGACGGATCGAAACAGCCGGCTTCTGCGGTTCGGCCTTGGCCTCGCCGCCGCCGTTCAGGACCGAAAGGGAGGTGTGGACCGTTTGAATAACGCTGGTGAGTTCAGCGGCCTGCAGTGGGTTGTTTTTTACATAAGCTGCCACAACATCAGAAGTCATGCGCAACAACTCACCCGAGGACAACCCTTCCACATTTTGATCATTCATATTTAGCTTCCGTTCTTTATAACTCCTAGATGACGTGTAACTTACACAAGCATTATCTATTGTCAATTGGTAAAAAGCGATTCTCTAATGTTCATTTTTATTGTCACAATTGTGATCCCGGCTGAGCCGACACCGGATCGTTGTGTCGCCCGGCTACCCGCGAAACCTTGTGTCAGGCTTTCATGCGCCTGCGACATATGGTAGCTTCGCCGCGCCTTTTCCCTTGGTTTTGTGCGGGCCCCATGTAATGAGCGGAAAACCGATCGCCATAGCCTCGGACCACGCCGGTTACGATCTCAAGGCGACCCTTGCGGAGGAACTCGTCGCCATGGGCCACGAGATTGTCGACCTTGGTACCGACGGTCAGGACTCGGTCGACTATCCCGATTTCGCCAAGGACATGACAAGGGCGATCATCGACGGCCGGGCCGAGCGCGGCGTGCTGGTCTGTGGCACGGGCGTCGGCATTTCGATCGCGGCCAACCGGCATCCGGGTATCCGCGCCGCGTTGTGCCACAACGAGACCACCGCCCGGCTGGCCCGGGAGCACAATGACGCCAACGTGCTGGCGCTGGGCGCCCGCATCGTCGGGGTCGAGGTGGCGAAGGACTGCCTCAAGGCGTTCCTGACGACGGAGTTCGCCGGCGGCCGCCATGCAAAGCGCGTGGCCAAGCTCGCCGATGGCGGATAGGCCAAGAGGTTGACTGGGAGAGGATCGCCATGACGGGGGCAGACGCCGAGGCCATTGTGGAGGACTCCTTCTTCACCGCGTGTCTGGCGGAGAGCGATCCGGAGCTTGCGGCGGCCATCGGCGGCGAGTTGCGCCGTCAGCAGGACCAGATCGAGCTGATCGCCTCGGAGAATATCGTGTCGCGCGCCGTGCTCGAAGCCCAGGGGTCTGTGCTCACCAACAAGTACGCCGAGGGGTATCCGGGCCGGCGCTACTACGGCGGCTGCGAGTTCGTCGATGTGGTCGAGCAGTTGGCCATAGATCGGGCGAAACGGCTGTTCGGCTGCGAATTCGTCAACGTACAGCCGCATTCCGGCGCCCAGGCCAATCAGTGCGTGTTGCTCGCCCTGTGCCGGCCCGGCGATACCATCCTGGGTCTCGCGCTCGCCGCCGGCGGACATCTGACCCATGGCGCGCCGCCCAATCTGTCTGGCAAGTGGTTCAACGCCGTGCAGTACGGCGTCCGCCGGGCGGACGGCCTGATCGACTACGACCAGGTGGAACGCCTGGCCCGCGAACACCGGCCGAAACTGATCATTGCCGGCGGTTCTGCCTATCCGCGGATTATCGATTTCGAACGCTTCCGGCGGATCGCCGACGAGGTCGACGCCTATTTCCTTGTCGACATGGCGCACTTCGCCGGCCTGGTCGCCGGCGGCGCGCACCCGAGTCCGCTGCCCCATGCCCATGTCGTGACCAGCACGACGCACAAGACCCTGCGCGCCGGTCGTGGCGGCATGGTGCTGTCGAACGACCCGGAGATCGGCAAGAAGATCAACTCGGCCACCTTTCCGGGTCTTCAGGGCGGGCCGTTGATGCACGCCATCGCCTCCAAGGCGGCGGCCTTCGGCGAGGCGCTGAAGCCCAGTTTCCAGTCCTATTCCCGCACGGTGGTGGAGAACGCCCGCACGCTGGCGGCGGTCTTGGTCGAGCACGGTTGCGACATCGTCACGGGCGGCACCGACACCCACCTCATGCTGGTCGACCTGCGGCCGAAAGGCCTGACCGGCAGGGTCGCCGAGGAGAGCCTGGATCGCGCGGGCATCACCTGCAACAAGAACGGCGTGCCCTTCGACCCAGAAAAGCCGACCGTCACCTCGGGTATCCGCCTCGGCACGCCGGCGCCCACGACGCGCGGCTTCGGGCCGGCGGAGTTCCGCCAAGTGGGTGCGCTGATCACCCGGGTGCTGGACGGCTTGGCGGCCGGCCGAGGGGACAACGCCGCGGTGGAGGCCGCGGTGCGCGGGGAGGTGCGGGCGCTGTGCCGGCGCTTCCCGATCTATCCAGAGCTTTAGAGAGCCATGGCACGGCCGGCCAGTTATACCAAAGGTATTAGGGGGACAGGGAATGCGTTGCCCGTTTTGCGGAAACGAAGACACCCAGGTCAAGGATTCGCGGCCGACCGAGGACAACTCGGCGATCCGGCGACGCCGGCAGTGCACGAACTGCGGCGCCCGGTTCACCACCTTCGAACGCGTGCAGCTGCGCGAGCTGACCGTGATCAAGACGACCGGCCAGCGGCAACCCTTCGACAGGGACAAGCTGCTGCGCTCGATGAACATCGCCCTGCAGAAGCGGCCGGTCGAGCCCGAGCGGATCGAGCGGATCGTGAACGGCATCGTCCGGCGCCTCGAGAGCTCGGGCGAGAGCGAGATCAAGACCCAGTTGATCGGCGAGCTGGTCATGGACGCGCTGGCCAATCTGGACCCGGTCGCCTATGTGCGCTTCGCCTCGGTCTACCGTAACTTCCGCGAAGCGCGCGACTTCGAGGCCTTCATTGAAAAACTCGGCGCCGACGAGAGCGGCTGACCCGGCCGACCGCTCTCACATGCAGGCCGCGCTCGCGCTGGCGCGCCGCGGCCGCGGGCGGGTCGCGCCCAACCCGGCGGTCGGCTGCGTCCTGGTGCGGGACGGCTGCGTGCTGGGCCGCGGCTGGACCCAGCCGGGCGGCCGGCCCCATGCGGAGACCGAGGCGCTCGACCGCGCCGGGGCGGCGGCACGCGACGCGACCGCCTACGTCACGCTCGAACCCTGCGCCCACCACGGCCGGACACCGCCTTGCGCCGAAGCGCTGATCGCGGCGGAGATCGGCCGCTGTGTCGTCGCCCTCGAGGACCCGGACCCGCGGGTCGCCGGTGGCGGCCTGGACCAGCTGCGGAAAGCGGGGATCGCCGTCGATCTCGGCCTTCTGGCCGAGTCCGCGGCCGAGGTGAACGCCGGCTACCTGATGCGCCTTGCCGCGGGCCGTCCCTTGGTCACCTTGAAACTGGCCACGACGCTGGACGGGCGCATTGCGACCAAGAGCGGCGAGAGCCGCTGGATCACCGGGCCGGCGGCGCGCGCGCGCACGCACCTGCTGCGCGCCTCGAGCGACGCCGTTCTGGTCGGCGGCGGCACGGCCCTGGCGGACAACCCGCGGCTCGATGTCCGCCTGGCCGGGCTCGAGGATCGCGCGCCGCTGCGCGTCGTGCTAGACGGCCGACTGCGCCTGCCCCTGACCCACGACCTGGTGCTGCGCGCCGGCGACCAGCCGACCTGTCTGGTCACCCGTCCGGACAACGACCGGGCGCGCCTCGAGGCCTATCGCGGCGCCGGTCTGGAGGTCCTCGAGGCGCCCGACGACGCGGAAGGCAACCTGTCGCTCGAGGCCGCGCTGCAGGCATTGGGTGCGCGGGGGGTCAACGACCTGCTGGTCGAGGGCGGCGGGCAGGTGGCGGCCGGTCTTTTGAGCCAGGGGCTGGTCGACCGGCTGGTCTGGTTCCGCGCGCCCCGGGTGATCGGCGGCGACGGCCTGCCGGGTGCCGGTGGCTTCGGTCTCGATCGCCTGGACGCGACCCCGCGATTCGAGCGCGTCTCCGTCGCACCGGTGGGCGAGGATTTGATGGAAACCTACCGTCGCGTCCCGTAAGTTGCCGGCATGTTCACCGGCATCATCACCGACCTCGGCCGGGTCCGACAGGTGGAGCGGCAGGGCGACGCCCGTTTCGTGTTCGAGACCGGTTACGACACGACGGACATCAGTCTGGGCGCCTCGATCGCCTGTTCCGGGGCCTGCCTGACCGTGGTCGACAAGGGACCGGGCTGGTTCGCCGCCGACGTCTCGGCCGAGACGCTCTCCAAGACGACGCTGGGCGACTGGCAGGCCGGTTCGCCGGTCAACTTCGAGCGGCCGCTCCGGATCGGCGACGAACTGGGCGGGCATCTGGTGTCCGGCCACGTCGACGGCGTCGCCGAGGTGCTGGCCCGCACGCCGGAAGGCGATTCTCAGCGCTACACCTTCCGGGCGCCGGCCGCCCTGGCGGGCTTCATCGCGCCCAAGGGGTCGCTCGCCCTGGACGGGGTTTCGCTGACGGTCAACGAGGTCGAGGACGAAGGCTCCGGGGCGGTCCGCTTCGGCGTCAACATCATACCGCACACCGCCCAGCAGACCGCGTTCGGCGCGCTCCGGCCCGGCGGCTGCGTCAACCTGGAAATCGACCTTCTGGCGCGCTACGTTCAGCGTCTTCGTGAAAAGGTGGAGTGAATGGCAACGCCCCAGCAGGAGCCTTGGCGCATGACCTTCCGGGAGATGCTGTCCTCGATCGAGGACGTGATCGAGGAGGCGCGCAACGGCCGGATCTTCGTCCTGGTCGACGACGAGGAGCGCGAGAACGAAGGCGACCTCGTGGTCCCGGCCCAGATGGCCACGCCCGAGGCGATCAACTTTATGGCCAGGTACGGGCGCGGCTTGATCTGTCTGGCCATGACGCGCGAGCGGGTCGAGCAGCTCGACCTGCCGCTCATGGCCAAGCACAACGAATCCCGGCATCAGACCGCCTTTACGCTCTCCATTGAGGCGCGCGACGGCGTGACGACAGGCATCTCCGCGCCGGACCGCGCCCACACGATCGCCGTGGCGATCGACCCCAGCAAGGGCAAGTCCGACATAGTCACGCCCGGTCACGTGTTTCCGCTGGTCGCTCGCGACGGCGGCGTGCTGGCGCGCACCGGGCACACCGAGGCGGCGGTCGACTTGGCGCGGCTGGCCGGCATGATCCCGGCCGGCGTGATCTGCGAGATCATGAACGACGACGGCACCATGGCGCGGCGCGACGACCTGATCGCTTTCGCCCAGCGCCATGGCCTGAAGATCGCCACGATCGCCGACCTGATCGCCTATCGGCGGCGCCACGACCGCATCGTCAAGCGCAGCCTGGAGACCCGGTGCCGGAGCCGCTATGGCGGGGACTTCAAGATGGCGGTCTATGTCAACGAGGTGGCTTACGCCGAGCACCTGGCGCTGTGGAAGGGTGACCTCACGACCGACGAGCCGGTCCTGGTGCGCATGCATGCGCTCAACGTGATGGACGATGTGCTGGGGGTCGGCGGGGGCGACAAGGGTGGCGAGCTGCACCAGGCCATGCGGATGATCGCCGAGGCCGGCCGCGGTGTCGTCGTGCTGATACGCGAGCCGACCCCGACCAGCCTGTCGGACCGGGTGAGCGCCCAGCTCTCGGGCGAAGCCTCGTCGCCGGGCGAGCTGCGCGATTACGGCGTCGGCGCCCAGATCCTGCTCGATCTCGGGGTCAGGGACATGGTGCTGCTGTCCAATACCCAGCGCACCATCGTCGGGCTCGATGGCTATGGCCTCAAGGTCGTCGGCCAGCAATCGATCAACGTGAGCGGGGATTAGGCCATGTCTGACCAGCCCCACGTCCTGATCGTCGAGGCCCGCTACTACGTCGATATCGCCGACGAGCTGTTGCGCGGCGCGGTCGCCGAGCTGGACACGGCGGGGATCGGATACGAAAGCGTCGCAGTGCCGGGTGCCTTCGAGATTCCGGCGGCCATACGGGTGGCATTGCGCTCCATGGATTTCTTCGGCGGGCAGCGGCGCTACGACGGCTATATCGCGTTGGGCTGCGTGATTCGGGGCGAGACCACCCACTACGACTATGTCTGCGCCGAGAGCGCCCGCAAGCTGCAGGACCTGGCCTGCGAGCACACCCTGGCGCTGGGCTACGGAATCCTGACCTGCGAAACCCGCGAGCAGGCCTGGGAACGCGCCAGCGTCGCGGGCCGCAACAAGGGTGGCGAAGTGGCGCGCGCCTGCCTTCAGATGATCGAACTCAAGCGCCAGTTCCATCTGTTTCCACGATAGGGGCCTCGAGCGATGTCCGTCGGTGCGAAACCAGGCCGCGCGGCGAACGGGCCGAACCCGGGAGTGTCCGCCAGGACCATCGCGGATACGCCGCGCGGCGCCGCGCGCCTGGGTGCGGTCCAGGCGCTCTACCAGATCGAGCTTTCCGGCGGTTCGCCCGAGCTGATCCTGCAGGAGTTTCTCGAGCACCGCCTGGGCGAGGCGATCGACGGACTGAGCCTGGGCGAGGCGGACCGCGCTCTCCTGGGCGATCTGGTCGAGGGCGTGGCCGCGGAGAGCGCGTCGCTGGACGATATGCTGGCCGCCGTCCTGGCCGAGGATTGGCCGGTCGAACGGCTGGAGACCCTGCTCAGGGTGATCCTGCGCGCCGGCGCGTACGAGCTGGGCTACCGGCCCGAAATTCCGGCGCGGGCCACGATCACCGAGTACGTCAATCTGGCGCAGGCGTTCTTCCACGGCAAGGAGCCGGGCATGGCCAACGGCGTGCTCGACCACTTGGCCCACAGCCTGCGGCCGGAGGAGTTCGAAGACCAGGACCGGCAGCCGGACGGGCCCGGCGGCTGAGCGGCGCGGTCGTGTCCGACGAGTTCGAGCTGATCCGGCGTTATCTCGCCCCGCTCGCGGCCGGCGCGCCGGGCGCCCTGGACCTGGAGGACGACGCGGCCCTGCTCGCCGCGCCGGCCGGCACCGAGCTGGTCCTCACCGCAGACGCCCTGGTCGCCGGCGTCCACTTCCTACCGGACGATCCGGCCGACTTGGTGGCGCGCAAGCTGCTGCGGGTCAATCTCTCCGACCTGGCCGCGATGGGCGCCAGGCCGCTCGGCTACCTGATGACCGCGGCCTGGCCGCTGCCGCCGGACGAGGCCTGGGTGGCACGCTTCGCCGCCGGCTTGGCCGAGGACCAGCAGACGTTCGGCGTGGCGCTGCTGGGCGGCGACACGACCGGGACGCCCGGGCCGCTCACCCTGTCGCTGACGGCGATCGGCGGGGTCGCCCCGGGACGGGCGTTGAAGCGCGCCACGGCGCGGGCTGGGGAGTCCGTCTATGTCTCGGGCAGCATCGGCGACGGCTGGCTGGGCCTGATGGCGAGCCGCGGCGAGGGCCCGCCTCTCAGCGCGGAGCAGCGCGCCTATCTTATCGACCGCTACCGCCTGCCGCGGCCGCGCCTCGCGCTCGGCGAGGCGCTCGTGGAGGAGGGCTTGGCGAGCTCGGCGATCGACGTCTCCGACGGTCTGGCGGCCGACCTCCGGCACATCTTGGAGGCCTCCGGGCTCGCCGCCGTCGTCGAGGCCGCGGCGCTGCCGCTTTCCGACGCGGCGCGCGCGGCGCTGTCCGCCGAGCCCGCCCTGCTCGCCGGCCTGATCGGCGGCGGCGACGACTACGAGATTCTATTCACCGCGGCGCCCGAGCGGGCCGAGGAGATCGAGGCGCTTTCCACCCGCCTTGACCTGCCGCTGACCCGCATCGGCCGCCTGGCCAAAGGCCGCGGCCTCGCGGTCCTGGACGCCACCGGCAACGAGATCTCCTTGGAAATCAAGGGCTGGACCCATTTCTAGCCTCCCGGCCGCCGGGGTCGTAATGGTGGCGGCGTAGCGCCGGAGGGTCGCTCTTGCCGCCATCTTGGCCTCGCGGCCCTTCTTCCCCATTTTGAAAATCCAATGGTCCGGGCCCGGCGTATAAGCCTACGAGATGACTGTACTTGACCAAATGCGGCGCCTGAACCTCGTCGGGGCCCTGATTGGCGTTGCCGCGGTCACCGGCCTCTCGCTGGCCGGCACGCTGCGGGCGGCGCTGCCCGGCGCGGAGCAGATCGCGTTCGAGGTTCTGCGCGACGGTGGATCGATCGGACACCACCGTGTCTCGTTCCGGCGCGAGTCCGGCGACCTTCATGTGGAGATCGATATCCGGCTCGAGGTCAAGCTGCTCTTCCTCACGGTCTTCCGCTACCGCCACCGGAACAACGAGGTCTGGCGCGACGGCCGCCTCGTGGCGATCGACACGGAAACCGACGATGACGGCGAAGCCTTCTGGCTGCGCGGCCGGGCCATGAAGTACGGTTTCGTGGTCGAGGGATCGAGCGGTCGGTTCCTGGCGCCGGCCGATGTCATGCCGACCAGCTATTGGAACCCGAGAACCGTCGAACGGACCCGGCTGCTCGACACGCAGCGCGGCCGCCTGATCCGGGTGGAGATCGCACCGTCGGGCCTTGAGACCATTGCCATGGCGGGGCGCCCGGTCGAGGCCCGGCGCTACAAGGTGACCGGCGACCTGACCCTGGACCTGTGGTACACCGCGGCGGGCGAGTGGGCCAAGACCACCTTCGAGGCGCGTGGCGCCGAGGTCGCTTATGCGCGAAAGGGCGGAGCCGGGTCGCTGGCGGGTGTCGAGGGGCCAGTGAGAGCCAAATGAGCACGGAGGAAACCGGCGAGGGCTGCGTCTGGATCACCGGCGCGAGCTCCGGGCTGGGCCGTGCCCTGGCGCTGCGCATGGCGGCCGACGGCTGGCGCGTGGCGGCCTCGGCCCGCGGCGTCCAGTCACTGAACGAGCTGGCGAAGAGCGCCAAGGGGCTGAGCGGCGAGATTCACGCCTTCCCGCTCGATGTCACGGACGCCGACGCCGTAACGGCGGCCGTTCGGACCGTCGAGCAGCTGCTGGGGCCCATTCGCCAAGCCGTGCTGAACGCAGGCAGCCACCGGCCGGTACGCGCCGCGGCGCTGACCGCCGCCGACTTCCGCGACCTCGCCGAGCTCAACCTGATGGGAACGGTTCATTGCCTGGAGGCCCTGCTGCCCGGCATGATCGCGCGGCGCGCCGGGCGTATCGCGGTGGTCGCCTCCCTGGCCGGCTACCTGGGGCTGCCGACCTCGGCGGCCTACGGCATGACCAAGGCCGGATTGATCAACATGGCCGAGGCCCTGAAGCCCGAGCTGGACGCCTATGGCATCCACATGCAGATCGTCAATCCCGGCTTCGTGCGTACGCCCCTGACCGACCGTAACCCCTTTCCCATGCCTTTCCTCATGGAAGCGGAGGCGGCGGCGGAGGCTTTCTACCGGGGGCTGCGCTCGCGGCGCTTCGAGATCGTCTTCCCGCGGCGCTTCGCTTACCTGCTGAAGATTCTGCGCGCCCTACCGGCCCCGCTGGCCTTCGGCCTGACGCGCCGCCTGGTGCCCGAGCCTTGACCCGGGAGCCTTGCCTCGAGGCTGCCGTCGCGGCCTACATCGCCTTCTACGAGGGCTTGACGCCGGACTGCCTGGAGCAGCTCGACGAGCTCTGCGCCTCAGACGTGCGGTTCCGAGATCCCTTCAACGACGTTACCGGGGTGGTGGCCTATCGGGCGATCCTGGCGCGCATGTTCGAGGATGTCGCCGCGCTCCGCTTCAAGGTGATCGACCGGGCGCTCTCCGGCCGGGTCGCCTACCTGCGCTGGGACTTCACCTTCGAGACGCAGAGCGGCGGGGCGCCCTGGCGAGTCGAAGGCATGAGCGAGGTGCATTTCGACGAAGAGTGCCGCGTTAGCGTCCACTCGGATCACTGGGACTCGGGCAGCCAGTTCTATGGCCGCCTGCCGCTGCTGCGCCACGTCATCGCCTTGGTCCGCAAGCGGCTTTCCGTCGACTCGAAATGACCTATTCGGCGGCGGCCCGGACTGGGGCACCCGCCAGCTTGCGGAACACCAGGGTCACTTCGCCCAGCCTGACGCCGAACTTGGTCACCTCGGCCCGGTTGATCAGCACGCCGTCGGACTGCAGGAACAGCCAGTCGTCGAAGGCGACGTTCCAGGTGCCGTCGCCGACCTTGAGCGCAAAGCGATAGGTCCAATTGAGCGCATTGCCGTAGGCGAGGCCCTCGGCAACGCCGATCACGCCGTCGGCCCGGCCCTCGTATTCGTGCTCGCGACGCTTCGTGATGCGCCAGACCCGCTGCTCCGTCTCGCCGTCGTCGTAGAGAAAATCCTCGACGAGGGTCAGTGTCCCGTCCGCCCAGGTGCCTTGGATATCCACCTCGAACTGGCGGCGCAGCTGGCCGAATCGGTCCTGGAAGATACCCCAGGCCTTGGTGCGGCCGGCAAAATACTCCTCGATCACGAGCGTCGGTTCGCGCCCGGCAAGGTCTTGCGGTTTCATGGTGCTACATCCCGAAATGCCGATCAGCAGGGCAAGTAATGCGAGTCTCGAGATCACGGCCAACCTCCTGGCGTCAGTCCGGAACGGCGTGGACGGCACGGGCCCCGATCAGGCGGCGGATGCGCCGCTGGCGCGTTGCCGTGATGGGATAGCCGGCGATCAGGGCGACGGACCCGAGCTTGATCGCCGCCGGCAGCAGGCTGTAGAGCGTAGTCAGGGCCAAGAGGCCCGCCGGCGAGGCGGACCCTTGGTCGGGGTCCAGGCCGGCCAGCGCGAGCAGCGGGAAGGCGATGCCGACGGCGAGCGCCAGCGCGAGCTTGGTGGCCACGCCCCAGAGCGCGAAATAGAGCCCCGCGCGGCTCTGCCGGCTGCGCAGGGTATCTAGGTCGACCACGTCGGCCTGCATCGAGGCCGGCAAGGTCAGGTCCGCGCCGAGAGAGATCCCGGTCAGCACGCAGACCGCCAGGAACCAGATGTGGTCGCCCGGCCCGAGCAAGGGGACGAAGGCGAAGACGGCGGCGGCCCAGACCATCGCGCCGATCCAGGTGCGGTGCTTGCCCCAGCGCCGGCTGAGACGCAGCCACAGCGGGATCGCGGCGATGCCGCAGAGGAAGTAGACGAAGAGCAGGATTCCGGACCACTCCGGTCTCTGCAGCACGTGCTCGACGTAGAGCAGGAAGAGCGTGGCCGGCAGGCCGTTGGCGATGCCGTTCAGCAGGTAGGCGGCGATCAGACGCCGGAAAGGGCCGTTCAGCCAAAGCACCTTGAGGCCCCGGCGCCAGGCCAGCGGCCGCCGCACCAGGGCAGGGCGTTCCGGTACGAAGCGGACTGCGATCAACAAGCATACGGGTAGTACGATCCAGAGCGCCCAGGCGATCACCTCCAGCGCGGCCGCGCGCTCGGCGCCCACGACCGCCGGCACGCCGGCGGCCAGCAGGGTGCCGACGACGACCAGGCCTTCGCGCCAGCCCGCGATCCGGCTGCGCTGGTCGTAGTCCGGCGAGAGTTCTGCGCCCCAGGCGGTGTAGGGCAGCAGGATCATGGTGGCGCCCAGGTAGAGCGCCATGGTCCACACCAGAAGCCCGCCCAGGCCGGCGCCGGGGCCGGGCAGGAAGAGAAAGCCCGCGCTCACCATGACCAGGGGCGCCCCCGCCAGCAGCCAGGGACGGCGGCGTCCGAGGCGCGTGGTCAGGCGGTCGGACAGCGCCCCGATCGCCGGGTCGGTGACCACGTCCCAGAGCCTGGCCAGAAGCAGCACGACCCCGACCTCGAACAGTCCCAGCCCCAGATCGACGGCGTAGAAGGCCGGCAGGGTCACGTAGAGCGGCAGCAGGAGCGCGGCCAGGGGCAGCCCGGGCAGGCCGTAGGCGAGCAGGACCGCGGGGCTCAGCCGGTCCGAGGTTTGCGGCGCCGAGGCCATGACGCGCATCAGCTTCTGGACAGGGCCGCTTGCAGCAGGTCGATCCGGCCGGTCTCGAACCCGGCCTCGCAGTAGGCGAGATAGTAGCGCCACATGCGCCGGAAGCGCTCGTCGAAACCGAGCGCGCGAACCTCGGGCCAGGCCGCCTCGAAGGACCGGCGCCAGATCGCCACGGTGCGTGCGTAGTCCAGCCCAAAGCCCTCGCAGCCGCGCCATCCGAGTCCCGCGCGCTCGACCTGGTCGCGGAGGCGGCCGGGCGACGGCAGCAGGCCGCCGGGAAAGATGTAGCGCTGGATGAAGTCCACGTCCTCGCGGTAGGCTGCGAAGAGGTCGTCGGCGATGGTGATGACCTGCAGCGCCGCCCGGCCGCCCGGCACCAAGCGGTCGCGCAGGGTCGCGAAATACTGCGGCCAGTACCGTTCGCCCACGGCCTCGAGCATCTCGATGGAGACGATCCGGTCGAAGCTGCCCTCGAGGTCGCGGTAGTCCTGCAGGCGCAGGTCGACCTTGTCCGCGAGGCCTTCGGCCTGCAGGCGCCGGGCTGCGAAGGCGTGCTGGGCCGGCGAGATCGTGATTGCCGTGATCCGGCAGCCGATCTCGCGGGCCGCCCAGCTGCAGAAGCCGCCCCAGCCGCAGCCGACCTCGAGCACGTGATCGTCGGGTCCGATCGCGGCGATCTCGGCCATGCGGCGGTACTTGTTGTCCTGTGCCGCCTCGAAGGACTCTCCCGGGCGCTCGAAGACCGCCGAGGAATAGGTCATCGAGCGGTCGAGCCAGAGGGCGTAGAAGTCGTTGCCCAGGTCGTAGTGCCGCGCGATGTTGCGCCGCGCACCGCGCTTCGAGTTGGGGCGCAGCAGGTGGCCGAGCCTCTGCAGCGCGCGGGTCCAGCGCTGCCCGTCGAGCGCCGCCAGCAGGGCGGTCTCGTTCCGGATCACGAATTCGACCAGCGCGGCCAGGTCCGGGCTGTCGCAATCGCCCTCCATGTAGGCCTCGGCGAAGGCCAACGTGCCGCCGAACAGCACGCGGCGGAAGACGCGCGGGTGGTGGACCTGCAGCGATGCCCAGGGCCCGGCCTGGGCGCCCTTGAAGAAGCGCTCGCCGCCGTGGGGCAGGGTGAGGGCAAGCTCGCCCGCCTCGACCCGTGCGGCCAGCGCAAGGAACAGGCTCTCGGCGAGACTGCCGCGTTGAAGACGTTCCGGATATTGGATGTCGGCTTGCATGTGGGTCCCGTCTTCAGGATTGGAAGCGCGTGGTCATTCGGCGGCGCGGCCGAGCCGCGGCGGGACCAGGGTGACCGGTCGGTCGGGCGCGGGAGGGCGCGGCACGAGCTTGGCTCCCTTGCGCCAGAGCCTGAATGCGTGCCAGTGAATCCCGGCGATCACCTTCAGGGTCATCAGCGGATACGCCAGGAAGGCCCGCAGCAGGGTCGCGTCGTCCAGGGGCCGCCGCCGGCCTGTCTGGGACGCCACCAGGAGCGCGCCTTCGGGCGTCGCCTGCCGGATCACGACCGCGAGGCGCTCTTCCGGTTCGGCGAGGCGGAAGTTGTAGGTTGCGGCCATTCCGATGAACGGCGAGACGTAGAATCCCTTGTCGCAGCTTTGCAGGATGGGATCGCCCGGCGCGCGCGCCCGCTCTGCGGGTATCAGATAGCAATGCTGTTCGCCGAAGGTATTGCGCACTTCGTAGAGCACCGCGGCCAGCCGGCCGCTCCGATGATGGCAGAACCAGATGCTGAGCGGGTTGAACACATAGCCCAGAACCCGCGGGAAGCAGAGCAGGCGCACGGGGCCGCCCTCCAGATCGATGCCCGCCTCGGCAAGGCGGGCGTCCAGCCAGGGCCGCAAGGGCGAGCCGTCGCGCGCGCCGTGATCCCGGTCCAGGAAGCCGAAGAGGTTCCAGCGGTTGTGCGAGAAGAGCCGCAGGCGCCGCGTCAGGGCCGGCAACTCGTCGAGATCGAGATAGAGGGAGAAGACGCGAAAGGCCAGGCGGTGGCGAAAGGGCAGCAGCCGCTTGTGCATCACCCGGCCGAAGTAGAGGCAGGACCTCGTCATCGCTGCGCCTCGCATGTCGGCCCCGGCCCCTGCGCGCTCTTACTCGGCAGCCACGGCCGGCGCGCTCGGTCCCGCCACGCGCCAGGCCGGGCTCATCGGCGTGACCCGTTCCGCCCAGGGCGCCCGTTGGCCGAGCGCCGCCGCCACGGCAAGGCCGGCCTGCAGGCCGTCCTCGTGGAAGCCATAGCCGCAGTAGCTGCCGCAGAACCACACGCGGTTCAGGCCCTGGATCGAGGACAGTTGCTCCTGCGCCTCGAGCGCCGCCCGGTCAAACTGCGGGTGATGGTAGATGAACTCCTCATGGGTCAGGTGCGGCGCGGGCTCGCGCAGGGGGTTCAGCGTGACGAAGACGTCCCGCGTGGTGCCGAGGCGCTGCAGACGGTTCATCCAATAGCTTACGGCGACGCGGCGCGTGGTTTCCGCCTCGCCCTCGGCCAGGTAGTTCCAGCTTGCCCAGACGCGCCGCCGGCGCGGCATGAGCGCCGGGTCGCGATGAAGCACCGCGCGGTTCTCCTGGTAACGGAAGGCGCCGAGGACGCGGCGCTCCTCGTCGGAGGCCTCGGGACCCAGCATCGCCAGGGCCTGATCGGCGTGGGTTGCGATGACGAGTTGATCGAAACTCTGCTCATGGCCGGCGGCATCGCGCAGGATCACGCCGGCCGGGGTCCGCCGGACCGCCGCGATGGGCCGGGCGAGATGCACCCGCTGCCGGATGGGGGCGGAGAGGGCCGCCACATATCGGCGGCTGCCGCCCACCACGCTGCGCCACTGGGGCCGCTCGCCGAGGCTGAACAGGCCGTGGTTCTCGAAGAAGCGCACGAAAGTCTGTGCGGGAAAAGCGAGAATGTCGTCCAGTTTCGAAGACCAGATCGCCGCGGCCATTGGCAGAAGGTGGCGCCGGGCGAAGACCTCGGAGTAGCCGCCTTCGGTCAGGATCTCGCCGAGCGTGACCCGGTCGAGGTCGCGGCGGGTCGTCAGGGCCGGCGCCTCGCGGTAGAAGCGCAGCAGGTCGCGGAACAGGTGCCAGAAGGCGGGCCGCACGAGATTGGCCGGCTGTGCGAAGAGCCCCGGAGCGCTGCCGAAGTACTCGAATCCGCCCGCGTCGAGCGACACCGAGAAGGACATGTCGCTCGCGGCGGTCGGAACGCCGAGCGTCCCGAAGAGCCGTGTCAGGTTGGGATAGTTGTGCTCGTTGTAGACGATGAACCCGGTGTCGACCGGTACGATCCGGCCGCCCACCAGGATGTCCACCGTGTTGGAATGGCCGCCGAGGTAGTCGGCCGATTCGAACAGGCTCACCTCGTGCTGGCGGGCGAGCAACCATGCCGTGCCCAGCCCGGAAATGCCGCCGCCGACGACTGCGATCTTCATGAGACCTCCCGTTCCGTCCCCGTTTTCACCGATCGTTACCCGCCGCGGTTCGTGCCGGGACCCCGCGACCGGTCTCCGATCTTGACGCGTCACTTGGGCATATACGCGCAGTCCTCGACGGCGGATCACCCCGGGCCGGGCGGTTGTGATCCGAACGGCGGCCGGCCGCGTAAGAGATCTACGAGAAACGGGAGAGCCCAATTGTGCTGAACGCCCTTGCGATAGCGCCGCAGCCGCCCCTGGCCTCAGTCGTGGTGGGCAAGACCGCGCTTGTGATTGGGTCCGCGCTGCCACTAGAAAGGCGCATGCGGGTCGGGTCGACATCCGGGAAGTTGGGCACGGAGGCCTCCGCCGAAGAGCTCATGACCGCCGTCGCCGAGCGGCGCGACCGGCAGGCCTTCGTCCGGTTGTTCGAGACCTTCGGGCCGCGCGTCAAGGCCTACCTGATCCGACAGGGGGCCGATACGGCGAGCGCGGAAGACCTGGTTCAGGACGTGATGCTGACCGTGTGGCGCCGCGCCCAGCAGTTCGACCGAAGCAAGGCGGCCGTCAGCACCTGGGTTTTCACGATCGCGCGGAACCGCCGAATCGACACGCTGCGCCGGGCACGGCGCCCGGAAATCGACCCGGACGACCCGGCCCTGGTACCCGAGCCCGACGAACCAGCCGATCGCGTGGTGGAGACGGCACAGCGGCGCGCAAGCCTGCATGCCGCCGTGGGGGAGTTGCCCGAGGATCAGGCGCGGCTCCTGCGGCTGGCCTACTTCGAGGACAAGTCGCACAGCGTGATCGCCGAGGAGCTGGCCTTGCCCCTCGGAACCGTCAAATCGCGGCTGCGCCTTGCCATGGGCAAGCTGCGCGCCGCGCTGGAGACCATGGAATGATGCCCGAACACCACCCCGGCGACGATCTCCTGATCGCCTATGCCGCCGGTTCGCAGGACGAGCCGGTCGCCCTGGTCGTCGCGACCCATCTCGCGCTCTGCCCGCGCTGCCGCAAGGAAGTCGAGCGGCTGGAGGAACTCGGCGGCGTCCTGCTCGAGGAGCACAAGACCGAGGCACTCGGCGAGGACAGCCTCGCGCGCGTCCTGGCGCGGCTCGACGATGCGGCGCTCGAAGCGCCGGATCCGCAGGCGCCCGAGCCGGCGCCGGTCGACCCACGCATGCCGCGCCCCTTGCGCAACTATCTCGGCGCCGGGCTGGAGCGGCTCGACTGGACGTCCTACCGGGGCTTGGACAAGGCGGAGCTGCTGACCGAGGTTCCGGGCTTCCGGACCCGCCTCATGCGCATCAAGTCCGGGACCGCGATGCCGGCGCACACCCACGAGGGGACCGAGCTGACCCTGGTGCTGGCCGGCGGGTTCAGCGACGAGCACGGCCACTTCCTGCGCGGCGACGTGGCGGAGGCCGACGCCGCGACCGATCACCGGCCGGTCGCCGACCCGGGCGAGGACTGCCTCTGCCTGGCGGTGACCGATGCGCCGTTGCGCCTGACCGGACCCTTCGGCCGTCTGCTCAACCCCTTCTTGCGCATCTGACGGCGGGCGGAGAGTGACCGGCGGATCGCCTGTCGCGCGGTCGAAGCATCGCGGTCGGAAGCCGGCCGGGGTGACTATCGTTGCGCTGTTCGGACTTCTGGTTAGCGGCTGCTCTTCGGAAAGCTTCGCCCCGATGAACACGGTCGTCGGTTTCGACGTGCAGCGCTATCTCGGCGCGTGGCATCAGGTGGCCGCGATTCCCGCGTGGTTCCAGAGCGACTGCGCAGCCCGCACGACGGCGCGCTACGCGGCGGGAAAGGACGGCCTGATCGAGGTGATGAATTCCTGTGACACGGCCGACGGAACGCGCAAGGAGGCAGAAGCGAGGGCGCGCTTTCCGGCCGGCCCGTCGGAGGCCAAGCTCGAGGTCACCTTTGTCGAGGTCCTGGGCTTCTGGGTCTGGCCGGCGGCCGGCAACTACTGGATCATCGGCCTGGACCCCGAGTACCGCTGGTCCGTGGTCGGGCAGCCCTCGCGCGAGTTCGCCTGGGTCCTGGCGCGGTCCCCGACGTTGGACCCGGGCACGCTGCGCGAAATCGGCCGGATCCTGGAACGGGAATCCTACGACACCTGCGCGCTCGTCCTGACCATGCCGGAGCGGCAGGGCCGGCTCTGCGACGCGACGCGCTGACCGGCGGCGCAGAGTCCCAAGGGATGTACGAGATCGGCGACAGCGTCTTGGTGAACGACCGCATGCAGCGCGGCTATCGATACGAGATCGCCGCGCGGACCGGTGCGGATTTCATTCCGGATTTCGAGCCGCGGTTCCCGCCGGCGGAGATGCTGGCGATGGGCGTCTTCGAAGGAAAGTACTGCAACGACTGCCGGGACGAGCTGCCGGGCGACTGGTTTGCCGAGGCGCGCGTCGGCGAGCGGCCGGATCCGGGGCTCAACTACTTCGGCATCAAGAGCCGCCAGCCGCTGTCCCACTGGCGTGACAAGGGGTGGATCATCGGCCCCGATCCCAGGGGCTGGTTTCAATGGTACTGCCGCTATTACCTGGGACGGCGCCTGCCCGAGATCGATGCTCTGCAGGTCAAGCGCTGGCGCGGCTTCGCCCGCCACGCCGGGCAGATCCGCGCGAACTGCGAGCCGGGCGACATCTTTTGCCGCCGCAGGCAGAGGCAGGCGCTCCTGCAGTGGTCGCACGACCCGTTCGTTTAAAGGACCTGGAAGCTCGCGCCGGCTGCATTTCTAGAGGCCCCTTTACCTTTTGTTCACGGTCGGCGCCTCTACTCTGAAAGTATCTGAAGGTTTGTACTAGAAAGGCGCCCGCCCGGGCGGGCGCGGCGCGGACATGAAGCAGCTGCCTCTGCTCCTTGGTCTCATGCTCCTGGTCGCCGGCGGCGGAGGCGCCGTCTGGTGGTTCTTCCTGCGCGCGCCCGAGGTCGCGCCCGTGGCCGAGCCGGTGCTGCCGGCCGTGCCGGAATACGTCGAGCTCGAACCCTTGATACTGCCGCTCATCCAGGACGGACAGGTCACCCATCACGTCACGCTGCAGGTCGTCATCGAGGTCGCTGCCGGCGAGAAGGAACGGGTGCTGCTCGTGAAGCGGCAGCTGACCGACGCCTACCTGAGCGAGCTGTACGGCCTCCTCGCGCTACGCTTCGTGCGCCGGCAGGCCAATGCCTTGCCGCTGCTGCGCAGACGCCTGCTCGCCGTGAGCGAGCGGCTGCTCGGCCCCGGCGTGGTCGGCGACGTCTTGATCTCGGAACCAAGCCGGCGCAAGCCCACCAGGACCTGAACGCCGGTTCCCGAGACGCACAAGCCGCTTTCGAGCCGCCGCGTTTTCGCCTAGGCTCGGTCGATGCGCAGGGACCCCACCGCCAAGAACGTGATCCTGCTGGCGTTATGCCAGGCGCTGGGCATGAGTTGCAGCGCGCTGATCATCACGATCACCGCGCTGATCGGCTTCGATCTCGCGCCGAACAAGGGCCTCGCGACCCTGCCGCTCGCCCTCCAATTCCTGGCCATGATGTCGACCGCCGCGCCGGCATCGTTCTTCATGCGGCGTTTCGGCCGGCGCGCCGGGTTCAGCCTGGGCGCCGCGATGGGCTGCATCGCCGGGGGTCTCGGCATGCAGGCGATCTTCGCGCAGAGTTTCATCCTGTTCTGCGCGAGTTCGATTCTCTTCGGCGCCTTTGCGGCCCATGTCCAGTTCTACCGCTTCGCCGCCGCGGACACGGCGAGCGAGGCTTACAGGAGCCGTGCCATCTCGCTGGTCCTGGCCGGCGGCCTGCTGGCGGCTTTCCTGGGGCCCGAGTTGGCCAAGTGGTCCCGCGATCTCTTCGCCCCGGGCCTCTATGCCGGTGGCTATCTCTGCATCGTGGGATTGGCGCTGATCTCACTCCTGCTCCTGCAGTTCATCGAGATCCCGCGGCCCGCCGCGCTGGAGCGCCGGGACAGCGGCCGGCCGCTGTCGTCGATCGCGCGCCAGCCGGCCTTCGTCGTCGCGGTACTCTCAGCCATGGTCGGCTATGGCGCCATGAACCTGGTGATGACCGCGACGCCGTTGGCCGTGGTCTCGCACAACCATTCCTTCGAGGCGGCGGCGTTTGTGATCCAGTGGCATGTGGTGGGCATGTATGCGCCCTCGTTCTTTACGGGTAATCTGATCCATCGTTTCGGGGTGGTGCCGATTCTGGCCCTTGGCGCCGTGCTGGTGCTCGGCTGCGTGGCGGTCAATCTTTCCGGGACCGAGGTCTTCCATTTCTGGATCGCCCTGGTCCTGCTCGGCCTGGGCTGGAACTTTCTGTTTGTCGGCGGCACGACGCTCTTGACCGACTGCTATCGGCCGGAGGAGCGAGCCAAGGCCCAGGCGCTGAACGAGTTCGTAGTGTTCGGCACCGTCACCTGCACGGCCTTGCTTTCGGGCGCGCTCTACAACGCCCTCGGCTGGCAGGCGGTCAACCTCGGGGTCATCGCGCCCCTCGTCCTGGTGCTCTGCGCCGTGCTCTGGCTGGGCCGGCGGCGTTTGGTCCCGGCTGCCTGATACGGAGTCCCGCCTGGCGCGACAACCGGTTGCCTTCGCCGGTTTAGTCTGGCATTTTCCGCGCGCATTTCGCACCTGCGGAAGCATGAGGGGCTGTCTCCAACCGGCGCGTTGCGCGCCGATTCCTGGACCGGGGGAAATCTGAAAATGCCTTACGAAATCCCTATCGCGTTGTATATCGTCCATGTCTGCGGTGCACTGGCCGTTCTCTACGGCATATGGGCACGGCAGTCGGTACTGTCGGCCGACGCCGGGACCGCGCGCATGCAGGAGATCGCCGGCGCCGTGCAGGAAGGCGCCAAGGCCTATCTGAACCGCCAGTACACCACCATCGCCGGGGTCGGCCTGGTCATCTTCGCCGTGATCTGGGGGCTGCTCGGCATGAAGGTGGCCGGCGGCTACCTGCTGGGTGCAGTCCTCTCGGGCCTGACCGGCTACATCGGCATGAACGTTTCGGTGCAGGCCAACGTGCGCACCGCCGAGGCCGCCCGAAAGGGCCTCGCCCAGGGGCTGGAGATCGCTTTCCGCGCCGGCGCGGTGACCGGAATGCTGGTAGCCGGGCTCGCGCTGCTCGCGGTCTCCATGTACTACTACCTGCTGCTGCGTTTCGACACCGGGGGGCGCGAGTTGGTGGACGCCCTGGTTGCGCTCGGCTTCGGCGCCTCGCTGATCTCGATCTTCGCGCGTCTCGGCGGCGGCATCTTCACCAAGGGCGCCGACGTGGGGGCCGACCTGGTCGGCAAGGTCGAGGCCGGCATCCCCGAGGACGATCCGCGCAACCCCGCGGTGATCGCCGACAACGTTGGCGACAACGTGGGTGACTGCGCCGGCATGGCCGCCGACCTGTTCGAGACCTACTGCGTCACCATGGTGGCGACCATGGTGCTGGTCTCGATCCTGTTCAACGGGACCGATCAGGTCGGGCCGATGATGCTGTATCCTCTGGCCATCGGCGGCGTCTGCATCATTACCTCCGTGATCGGCACCTTCTTCGTCAAGCTGGGACCCTCGAAGAGCATCATGGGCGCGCTCTACAAGGGTTTCATCGTGACCGGCGTGCTCTCGGCCGCGCTGTTCTACCCCGTGACCGCCTGGATCATCGGCACCGGGGAGATCGGCACGTCGGGCTATACCGGCCGCTACCTCTATTACTGCGGCCTGGTCGGCCTGGCCCTGACCGGTTTGATCATCTGGGTGACCGAGTACTACACGGGCACCCAGTATCGTCCGGTCCGGTCCATCGCCAGGGCGTCCGAAACGGGGCACGGGACCAACGTGATCCAGGGCCTCGCGGTCTCCATGGAGGCGACGGCGATTCCGGCGGTGCTGATCTGCGCCGCGATCATCATCACCTACCTGCTGGGCGGCCTGCTCGGCATCGCCGTGGCGGTGACCGCCATGCTGGCGCTGACCGGCGTGGTGGTGGCGCTCGACGCCTATGGGCCGGTGACCGACAACGCCGGCGGCATCGCCGAGATGGCCGACCTGGAGGAGGAGGTGCGCAAAACCACCGACGCCCTCGACGCGGTGGGCAACACCACCAAGGCGGTGACCAAGGGCTATGCGATCGGCTCGGCCGGTCTGGGTGCGCTGGTGCTCTTCGCGGCCTATACCCAGGACCTGCAGTTCTTCTCCGCCAACGTGGCCGACTTCCCGTATTTCCAGGGGGTCGAGGTCGACTTCGCCCTGTCCAACCCCTATGTGGTCGTCGGGCTCCTGATGGGCGGCCTGCTGCCCTATCTGTTCGGGGCGCTCGGCATGACCGCCGTGGGCCGGGCCGCCGGCTCGGTGGTGATGGAGGTGCGCCGCCAGTTCAAGGAGATCCCGGGCATCATGGAGGGCACCGGCAAGCCCGAATACGGGCGCTGCGTCGACATGCTGACCAAGGCTGCGATCAAGGAGATGATCATTCCTTCGCTGATGCCGGTCCTGGCCCCGATCGTGCTGTATTTCGTGATCTTTGCGATTGCCGGCAAATCGGCGGCCTTCTCGGCCGTCGGCGCCATGCTGCTCGGCGTGATCGTCACCGGCCTGTTCGTCGCGATCTCCATGACCGCGGGCGGCGGCGCCTGGGACAACGCCAAGAAGTACATCGAGGACGGCCAGCACGGCGGCAAGGGCTCGGAGGCCCACAAGGCGGCCGTGACCGGCGACACCGTCGGCGATCCCTACAAGGACACGGCGGGCCCGGCGGTCAACCCGATGATCAAGATCACGAACATCGTGGC